>JBIKXA010000034.1:0-23500 GCA_044356015.1 Roseomonas sp. | reverse complement strand
GCATATGCGCATGCACCAGGTCGCATTTCTCGCGCCGCAAAAAATCTCTGACAGCACAATAGGCTTTCCATTGCGCCAGCGGGTTCATGCTGCGCGCCATGGGCATGGCTTCGATGCGAAACCCCTCGGCGCGGGGAATTTCAAGCAAGGGGCCTTCGGCGCATAGCCCCACAACCTCATGCCCGCGCGCGCGGGCGCCGCGCATCAGCGGCAGGATGAAATGCCGCATGGAGAAATCCACATTCGCAATAAAGCAGATTTTCATGGGGCGCTTTGCGCGCTCACGCGCTTGGGATGGGTGCGGCGCCGGGCAGGCTCACGCGCGTAATCGCCCATTGCAGCGAAACCTCGTTCTCTTCCGCATAGAGCACGATTTGCAGGCTGCGCCGCGCCTCACCACCCAGATAGATGCTGTCTTCCAAAGCAACGCGCGCGCCCTTGGCGCGGAGTTTCCAGCCCGCACCGGAAGCCAGACGCAGCAGCACCGCACTTTCATCCTGCAATAGATTGGCCGTCACACCAGGGTGCAAATGAAACCGTGCCACGAAAATCGGCACCGGCGCATCGGGCGGGAGTTCCAGCACATCCTCACCGCGCAGATCATCGCCCGATTCCGCGAGGTAAAGCCGCCTGCGATGCACCGCACCAAACGGGCCGCGCCAGCCATCATGGCTGGCTTCCAGCCATTGCGCGCCGGTCGCTTCCTGGCGTTCCACTTCAAGTGTTTCAGGCTTGCGGCCAAGACCCTCGGGGCGAAGCTCGCTGGAATTGGTATCGGACAGCACAAGGGTTGAATGGGCGGCGGTGGCGCGGAGCGCGTCGCGCCAGCCTTCCTCACCGGCTGGCGCCGCGCCGCAATTCACAATCAGCCGGTCACGCCCAACCGACATTTCAAAGGAAAGCGTGCCGGCATGGGCGAAGCGATCCGCCCCACTCGGCAGGCCGCCAAGCCCGGTGGCGCCGGCGCGCCCGCGTGGTGGCGGCCCGGCATCCATGATGATGACGCTGCGCCCGGCTTGCAGGCGCTGAAAGCCCGCCTCAGGCAATTCCTGCGCGCCGCGCCCGCGGGCCTGCGCCTGGGTCAGTACCAGATCAAGCAAAGCCGAGTTTTCTTCCCGCGCGCCATTGAACAGCGCAAGGCCTCCATCGCCATGGCGGAACAAACGCAAAGCAGGCGCCGCGCGGTCAAGCGCCGCCAGCAAATGCGGCGGCGCTTCCACGCCAACACCATGCAGCAGGTTGCGGATTTCAATCAGGTCTTGCAGCGCCGCAAGTTGTTGCGCGGGGGAGCGTTCAACATGACCGCCATCGGGCAGGAATTGGCGTTCGATCTCGGCGGGCAGGAAGCGGATGGCGCGTTGCAGATAGGCTTCCTCTTCCAAGGCAACAGCGGCGGCAAGCGCGCCCTTCAGCGCCACCAGGGCGCCGCGATGTTCTTCTTCCGCCGGCAAAGCGCCCACCAGGTCGCGCGCATCCTGCGCCAACCGCTGCATCACCTGGCGGCGGAATACATCCTCGGCAGTGGCGGCGAAGAAATCCCAATGGCCGAGCCAGGCGGAAATGCGCCCACCGGCCACTTCCGGCGCATCGGCGATGTCTTCTTCCCAGCCATTTTGCAGCCAATCCGCCGTCAGCGCCCGGGCGCGCAACCGCGCGGCATCGGTGCCAAGGGCGCGCAAATCGCGCATCCAGGCAAAACCATGCGCCGCTGCACGCCAAATCGGTGAGGCCCCAGCGCCGCCCCAGGGTTCGCCACCTTCGGCCAGAAGGCGCATGGGGCGAATGGTGCCGGCGAAATCCGCTTCCCCGCGCAAAAGCCGCGCACCGCGCGCCGCATCACCGGGCCAAAGGTCTCGGAACGGGCGGGAAGGCGCATCGGGCACGCGCACCGGGCGAAGCCGCGCGAGCTTCTGGCGGGCGCCGCGCAGCAGATTGATCATGCCGCGCCCCCGCGCAGCGCCTTGATGGCGGCAGCATAATCCGGCGCGCCGAATACGGCGGTGCCGGCCACCAGCACATCCGCCCCGGCGTTCAGGCATAGCGGCGCGGTTTTGGCGGTGACGCCGCCATCCACCTGCAAACGAATATCGCGGCCTGAGGCTTCAATCAGCCGGCGCAGCTTTTCGATTTTGGGGAGTTGGCTTTCCAGAAAGCTCTGCCCGCCAAAGCCGGGATTGACCGACATGACCAGAATAAGGTCGCAAAGATCAAGCACGTTTTCGATGGCGGCGATGGGTGTTGCGGGGTTCAGCACCACGCCTGCCTTTTTGCCCAAGCCACGAATGGTTTGCAGCGAACGATGCAAATGCGCGCCCGCTTCGGGGTGGAGCGAGATCAAATCCGCCCCGGCATCGGCGAAGGCCTGCAAATAAGGGTCCACCGGCGCGATCATCAAATGCACATCAAAGGGAATGGTGGTGTGGCGGCGGAGTGCCTTGATCAGCCCCGGCCCGAAGGAAATATTGGGCACGAAATGCCCATCCATGATGTCGAGGTGCAACCAATCCGCGCCGGCTTCGGAGACAGCACGCACCTCCTCACCGAGTTTGGCGAAATCGGCGGCGAGAAGCGACGGGGTGATGAGCGGCGCGGGAATCACTTTGCTGTTGTAACCTTGCGCTACCATGGGGACAACCATGCCAGACGCCAGAAACGCGCTTCCAAGGTAGATGCCCTACGCCCGCCGAAGGCGGGCGCGAGCCCGAATGGGCGACGCCGCTTATGCGGCGAAGCCAAGCGCGCGGAGGCGCGCGCCGGCGTTTGAGGGCGGATCGGACACGATCCGCTACAATGAGCGTCTTAACAAGGCACGCACAACCTCCGCATGGCCCTGATGGCGCGGGCCTTCATCCAGAAACACGGTGCCTTCCAGCAATTCCAGCACGTGAAGCCCGGCGAAGCATTCTTCGACGATCAAGCGACTCCAGAGCAATTCCCGCAGCTTGGGGCCACCGCTGCGTCGGCCTTCCTGCGCCGGGGTGAAACATTCCAGCACCAGCAAGCCACCGGGGGCGAGCGCCGCCAGCGCGCCTTTTGTGGCGCGGGCGCGGTCTTCGGGCGGCAGATGCAGGTAAATCCAGGCGATCAGATCATATTGCGCGCGCGGCCAATCCCAGGCCGCGACATCGGCGGTGATGGTTTGCAGCGCCACGCCGCGATGGCGGGCGAGCGAGGCCGCCTTGGCCAGCCCAACACCGGACCAATCCACCGAGGTGACCTGAAGCCCCTGCCCTGCCAGCCAAACGCCATTGCGCCCTTCGCCATCGCCAACCGCCAGCGCACGCATCCCCGGGCGCAGGCGATGGGCTTGGGATTGCAGATAGAGGTTCGGCGCCTCACCGAACTCAAAGCCGCCATTCTGGTAGCGCTCATCCCAAGCCAGGCTTGTGCTCATGATTTTCCCCTCGGGGTGGGGCGCCAATCGGGCGGCGCCAGTTCAAAGCCGTCGAAATCAAAGGCGGGGCTGACGGTGCAGCCGACAAGGGTCCAGCGGCCAAGCGAGACCGCGCTTTGCCACCAGCCCTTCGGCACCAGGGCGAAGGGGCGCTGATGGCGCGAAAGATCGGGGCCGAGATGAACGGCCTCCGCATCATGGCCATCGGGGGAGAGGCTCAGCGCCAGCGGCCCGCCCGCATACCAATGCCAGGCTTCAGCAGCATCCACGCGGTGCCAATGGCTGAATTCATCAGCCGCCAGCAGGAAATAGATCGCCGTGCCAGCGCCGCGCCCGCCGCCTTCCGGCGCATCACGCCAGATTTCGCGGTAATGCCCGCCTTCCGGATGGGGCGCCAAATCCAGCGCGGCAATGACCTGCGCGGCGGTCACGGCCGGGTCGCGCAGGTCAATCATGGGCTCTCAGCCGACCGGGACGGTTTCAGCCAGTGGTGGCAGCTTGGAAACCTCCGCGAACCAGGTGGCGAGCTTCGGGCAGGCATCGCGCCAGGGCTCAGCGGCAAAGCGGAAATCGAGATAGCCGAGCGCACAGGCGATGCTGATGGCACCGATGTCGCCAAGCCCGCGCGGCGGGTCCTTTTCCAAAACGGCGAGGGCGCGTTCCACGGCGGCCTTTTGCCGCGCATCAAAGGCCTTGCGGCCATCATCCTGCGGCTGGCCCATTTGCAGGCGCCGCGCCACGGCGGCATCCAGAATGCCATCGGCGGCGGCCTGGCGGATCATGGCCTTGAGGCGCGGCGCGCTACCCGTTGGCGGGAAAAGCGGCGCGGCGGAGCCGATGGTGTCCAGATATTCGCAAATCACCGGGCTGTCATAAATCGCGATGCCATCCTTCGTGACCAAGGCGGGCACCTTGGAAAGCGGGTTATCGGCCAGCAAATCGGCGGGTGATTGATGCGGGTTGGTGGAGACTTTCTCCAAAAGCCCGGCGATACCACGCGCAATGGCGCAGGCCATGACTTTCCGCACATAGGGGCTGGCTGGGGAGTAATGCAGTTTCATGGGGCGTTTCCTTATATTGGATTAACGAAAATTATCCTTGCCAGCACGGATGCGGGCAAGTGTCGCGATATCCGGCGCGCGCATGAAGGGATTGGCAGCGCGTTCGGACGCGATGGTGCTGGGCAGGGTCGGCTTGCCGACGGCGCGCTGCGCATGGGCTTCCGCGATGCGCGCCTTGAGCGCGGCATTATCCGGTTCCACCGTAATCGCAAAGCGCGCATTGCTTTCGGTATATTCATGCCCGCAACAGACCAAAGTTTCCCCCGGCAAGGCGGCGAGCGCGGCGAGGGAGGCGAACATCTGTTCAGCCGTGCCTTCCAAAAGCCGCCCGCAGCCGAGCGAAAAAAGCGTGTCACCACAGAGCAAAATCCGCGAATCGGCGATGTGGAAGGCGATATGGCCGCTTGTGTGGCCATCACTCGCCAGCACTGCCGCCCTGCTGCCCAGCACATCCAGGCTATCCCCAGGCGCCACCGCCTGATCGAGCGGCGGCAGGCGGTGCTTGTCAGCCGCCGCGCCAATCACCTTGGCGCCATAGCGCGCGACCAGCCCCGGCACGCCCGCCACGTGATCCCCATGGTGATGGGTCAGCAAAATAAGGTCGAGCTTCCCGCCCATGGCCTCCACCGCCGCGGCCACGGGGGCGTCTTCCGCCGGGTCGCAGACCGCCAGCCTGCCATCGGGGGCGCGGAGCAGCCAGGCGTAATTGTCGGAAAGGCAGGGGATCGGAGTCGCGGTCAAAGCCATTGCGGATACCTTGTCAGGGGGCCATGCCAAGCGGCCCCGGAAGTGCCTATATCTAACGGTATGGGAGAGGAAATCCATGGCCTGGCCGAATTCTACGCTGCGCCGGCGGGCGGGCTGACAGCGCGGCTGCTGCGTCGGCGGCTGGCCGCGCTATGGCCGCGCCTCGCGGGGCTTGATGTGCTGGGGATTGGCCATGCGGAGCCCTATTTGCCCTTGTGGCGAGAGGACGCGGCGCGCTGCATTGCGCTTTCCCCGGCGCAGCTTGGCCCGGCGCGATTCGCCCATGGCGGGGCTTCATCCGCCGTGCTGGCCGAGGAAGACGCGCTGCCCTTCCCGGATTTGAGCTTTGACCGGATTTTGCTGGTGCATGGGCTGGAAGCGGCGGAGAATGCCGGGCGCTTGCTGCGGGAATGCTGGCGCGTGCTGCGCGATGATGGGCGCCTTTTGGTTGTGGCGCCCAATCGGCGTGGCATCTGGGCGCAGTTTGACCACACACCCTTCGGCCATGGGCGGCCTTATTCACCCTCCCAGATCACAAGGCTGTTGCAGGGGCAGATGTTTCGCGTGGAACGCCGCGATGCCGCGCTTTACGTGCCGCCCTTCACGCCCTTGATGCGCGCGGGCACAGCCTGGGAAAAGGCGGGGCGGAATCTTTGCCCGGCGCGCTGGGCCGGGCTTTGTTTGATTGAGGCTGAGAAGGATATCTTCGCCGCCATGCCAGCCGGGGCGGTGCGGCTACGCCGGCGCGTGCTGCTCCGCGCCTGATTGGCCTTTCGCGGCGCTTGGTCCATGCTTCGGCTATGGCCCAGGGAGAAACGCCATGAACCAAGATCCTAGGTGGCAGCAAAGCCTGCGCTATCCGGACCCTGCCATTGTTGCGCTGGATGCATCTTTCAAGAAATACCATCTGGCGCTTTCGGCTGTTGAGCGCCTGTATCACGGCACGCGCTGGGGCGAAGGCCCGGTCTGGCTTGGCGATGCGCGCTGCCTGTTATGGTCCGATATTCCAAACAACCGCGTGCTGAAATGGGATGAGGAAACCGGCGCGGTCAGCGCCTGGCGCAAGCCCTCCAACAACGCCAATGGCCATACGCGCGACCGGCAGGGCCGCGTGATTGCGTGTGAGCATTTCGGCCGCCGTGTGGTGCGGTTTGAATATGATGGCGCCATCACCGTTTTGGCCGATAGCTACAAGGGCAAGCGGCTGAACAGCCCGAATGATGTTGTGGTGAAATCCGATGGTTCCATCTGGTTCACCGACCCGCCCTTCGGCCTGATGGCGAATTATGAGGGCGAACGCGCCACCCCCGAATTGCCGCATACCAATGTCTATCGCATTGATGGCCAAAGCGGGGAGATTACGCTGGTGGCCGATGATGTGAACCATCCGAATGGCCTGGCCTTCAGCCCGGATGAGAAGATTTTATACGTCATCGAAAGCCGCGCTGACCCGCGCAATATCCTGGCCTATGATGTGGCGGCGAATGGCAAGACTTTGCGTCGGCGCCGCGTATTCGTGGCCTGCCAGCCAGGCGAAACGCCGGATGGCTTCCGCGTGGATGTGGATGGCAATTTGTGGTGCGGTTGGGGCATGACCGCGGAGTTTGACGGCGTGCGTGTGTATAACAACGCGGGTGCGCCGATCGGGCATATTCATCTGCCCGAACGCTGCGCCAATGTCTGCTTCGGCGGGCGCTACCGCAACCGGCTATTCATGGCGGCGTCACAGTCGCTCTATTCGCTTTATGTGAATACGGAAGGCGTCAAGGGCGGTTGAGTTACTCGTTCGGCATTTCAATGGTCATGGCGAGCAGCCGGAAGGAATGGCTCTTGCCATGGCCATCAAGATTGAGGCTGCCATTCACGCCGCCTTCCAGCACATCATCAATCACGAAGTTGAAGGCGTGCAGCAGCGGCAGATCGTAGCGTGTGCAGCCGGTGGCGCCGCGATGGCGAAACAGGGCCAGCACCTTTTCCGCCGTGACCTGTTCCGCAAGCAAGGCGTAATGCGCGGGATCATAGGGCATGAGCGAGAGATTGACGCGGTTGCCCTTATCACCGGCGCGGCTATGGGCGATGTCATGCAGGGGGATGGTGGTGGTTTCAGCCATTGCTTTCGACCTGTTTTGCAATTGGAAGACAATAAGCCCAGCGCATGAGGAAAGGGCGGCCTTCTGAACAAAGCAGCCACCGATCACTATCGCCGAAAGATGTCACTTCGCTGATCGCAGAAAAATCACGCGATCCCATCGTGAATACGTCGCAGTCGAAGTGTTTCTCCAATCTTTGAAGAAAACCGGCTTCCAAATTCGGGTCTTTTGAAATGAAGGGGCCGTGGAGCTCCACGATCAATTCCGCATCCTTCAGGCGATTGAGCAATTCGTCAGTCAGCAGGCTGAATTCTCCGCCTTCAATATCCACGATGATGAGGGTCCTTGAAAAATCAAGGCCCTGAAGTTCTGGCCCGTTCAAGAAATCGGCTTCGGCGCGGCCAAGTATAGTGATGCGATCCGCGACACCATTAGTCTCAGCCGCGCGTTTCATCGCTGCTTGGCCTTCATTATTCTGTTCAAAACAGATGCTTCGTTCTGACAGGCCGCTTTTCACCAGGCCAACACCATAATAGCCATCGCCTGCGCCGAGATTGATGATGCATTCCCATTTTTTCTGGCGTGACGCGATTCTATCCAGGATTTCCTGTTCATAGAGCCCCAATAGTTTTGGGCCGAGATCCCCCTTCCCCCAGATCTGATTTTCATTGAGGCGAAAGCCCTTCAAAGGACCATAGCCGACCGTGCCCCCCAGGCGATTATAGATCAGTCTACCAAGCATCAAACGACGCGCTTCTACCGCCTGCTGCGTCAGGTGATTCAAGAGTTGGTCGTTGTTCATTGCGATGATCTTTTCAATTCCACTCCCGCGCCGGCAGCACGCGCGTTTCGGTGGGCACCTGATCGCGCGGCACAAGAAAGCTGCGCGTCAGGATGCGTGGCGTGACACGCCAGCGCGCGCCGGAAGTGCCCGCCGTGCCACAGCAAAGTAGCGCCAGCGCTTCACGTGATGCCTGATCCGCATCATCGCGCGTGGTGGCCTCTACCGCGAGCCGAATGCGGATGTCCTGCGGCGCTGGCCCTTCATAGCCGCGCCACAGCGCACCATCATCCGAATCATGCACGGAAGCGACACCGATAAGATCAGCCCGCGCACGGCGCGCCAAGCCACGGCGCTTCACACGTTCCAGCAGCACATCGGCGGTGGCTTTTGCGCGGGCCAGTGCATTGGGGCCGGCGACGCTGATTTCACCCTCGCCAAGCCAGGAACCTTCATAAAAAGCGGTGACCTTCAGCAAATCCGGCCGCCTTGTGCCGCGCAGGCCATGGATTGCCACGCGATCCTTGCCCTGGGTTGAAAGATGCGCGCCCGTAATATCCAGCGTGACATCAGGCGTGATGTAGCAGGCGGGGTCATGCACCTCATACAAAAGCTGTTCCTTCACCGTGCGCAGATCAACAAGGCCGCCGGTATCTTCCGGCTTGGTGATCAGCAGCGACAGATCGCGCCCAACTTCCGCGATGGGAAAACCGATATTGGCGGGGTCTGGAATATCCTTGAAGCCCGGGTCCCAGAACACGCCGCCCGTCACCTGGCTGCCGCATTCCAACAAATGCCCGGTCGCCGCCCCAACCGCGAGCGCCTGCCAATCATCCTCGGCCCAGCCGAAATGATGCATCAGCGGCGCGATGGCAAGCGCAGGGTCCGACGTGCGCCCCGCCACCACAATTTGCGCGCCGGCGGTGAGCGCCTCGGCGAGGGGCGCGGCACCGATATAGGCATTGGCGGAAACCAGCTTCCAGGATGACATATCAAGCCCGGTATCGGCTTCATGCACGGCCATGCGATCCAGATTGATACTGGAAGAAACATCATCCCCGGTGACAAGACCGATGCGGAGTTCCGGCAAGCCAAGCCGCTTGGCAAGCCGCGCAATGGCGCGCGTGGCGGCGAGTGGATTTGCCGCGCCGAAATTGCCGAGGATGGGAATACCCGCGCGCGCTGAATCCGCGAGGATCGGTTCCAGTAGGCGTTCCAGCATGGGCTCATAACCCGCTTCGGGGTCTCGGCGGCGTTCCAATTGCGCGAGTGCAACGGTGCGTTCGCCCAGACATTCAAAGAACATGGCCGCCGGCAGGCCGCGCTTGATCAGGCTCTGCATCACCGGGATGGGCGCATCCACGCGATCGCCGGAAAAACCGGCGCCATTGCCAACCAGGAAAACATTACTCACGCCAGACACTCCTTGATCGCCGCACCCATTAGCGCCGCATCGCTATCGTCAAAGGCAATCGGGTTGATGGCAAGTAAGGCTTGGCCGATACGCCCGGCATCGAGGTGAATGGCGGGGCGATGGGCGCGCAACCGCGCATCCGCCGCGCGAGCCGTAGCGGCATCGGGCAGACGCCATTCAAGGATGGGCAGGCCAGGCTTGGCGCCATCGGGCACAAGGCGAAGATCGGCAGGGTGTCCTGCCGCTGCCAGCACCGCTTCCAGCCGCGCCTGCCAAAGTGCGCTGCGTTGCGCCGGATTTTCCGCGACAAAACGCCGCAAGGCCACGATCAAGCCAATGATTTCTTCCTTGCCAATCTTGCAGGAACGCCCAATGCCGTGATGCGGCAGCCCGCGCATTTGCGCCAGGGGTGCGAATTCCGGCGGCGCGATGAACTCCGCTTCCGGCATATCCAAATCCAGCATTTGCGCAAGCGCAGATGAAACAAGATCTCGCCGCCCGGCGAGAATGCCGGAGGATTGCGGCCCACCCAAAGCCTTGCCGCCAGAAAAACACACCAGATCGGCGCCTTCAGTGATGAAGCGGCGCAGGTTTTCTGCCGGCGGCAGTTGCGCCGCCGCATCCACCAAAACGGGGATATGCCTTTCCCGCGCCACACGCACCACATCGGGCAAGGGCGGTTCGCTTTGCGCGCCCGCCAGATAATAAATCGCCGCGGTGCGATCCGTGATGGCATCCGCAATTTCCCAAGGCGCGGCATCACGCACGCCGGGGCCGGAGACCCGATCCGGAATGCCGATTTCGATGATGCGCCCGCCCGCGACGCGCAGCGCGCGGTCATACATATTGCGCTGGCTGCGGATGGTGATGAATTCATCGGGCATGCCGCGCGTATCGGGCAGCCGGTTCATCGCGCCGGGATCAAGCCGCGCCATGCAGGCCGCCGCGCCAAGCAGAACGGCGGCGGAAGCGCCAGAGGTGACAATGCCAGCTTCCGCGCCCGTGGCCTTGGCGATTTCTCGGCTGGCGGCGGCTTGCAGATGGTGCATTTCCACCGTGGCGCGCGCGGCTTCCGCCATGGCGGCCAGCACTTCGGGCGCCATCAGCCCGCCGGAAAGCCGCGTATTCGTGCCATAGGCGTTGATGATGCGCGGCACGCCCAAATCATCGTAAATCATGCTGTTTGTTCCGAAAGCGTGCGGCGCAGCGCATCTCGCCAAAGCGTGTAGCGGCTATCTGCATCTGAGCGATTCATTTGTGGCACGAAACGGCGTTCCAGGCGCCAATGCGTCGCCCCCGCAGCACCTGGTGGGGCGCAAAGCCCGGCCTGCATCCCGGCAAGATAGGCCGCGCCAAGTGCGGTGGTTTCCAGCACGGTTGGGCGATCCACCGGCGCGCCCAATTGGTCGGCCAGGAATTGCATTGTCCAATCGGAAGCGACCATGCCACCGTCAACGCGCAGCACCGTTTCTTTCGCCCCCTGCCAATCCGCATGCATGGCTTCAATCAAATCGCGCGTTTGGAACGCGACACTTTCAAGGGCGGCACGGCATAGTTCAGCCCTGCCGGCACCGCGTGTCAGGCCGAAGATGGCAGCCTGCGCCTTGGCATCCCAATGCGGTGCGCCAAGCCCGGCAAAGGCCGGCACCAGCACCACGCGCTGCGCCGGATCAGCCTGCGCCGCCAGCGCGCCGGCCTCCTTCGCTTCCTTTATGATGCCAAGCCCATCGCGCAGCCATTGTACCGCGGCACCGGCGACGAAAATCGCGCCCTCCAGCGCGTAATGGCGCTTGCCCTGCAATTGATAGGCGATGGTAGTGAGCAAGCGATTGCGCGATGCCACAGGTGCCTCGCCGGTATTCAGCAGCGCGAAGCAGCCGGTGCCATAGGTGGATTTCACCATGCCTGGTGCAAAGCAGCCCTGGCCAATGGTCGCCGCCTGCTGATCCCCCGCCATGCCGCGAATGGGAATGGCGGCGCCGAGCAAGGTGGGATCGGTAGCGCCGAAATCACCCGCGCAATCACGCACTTCCGGCAAAATGGCTTCAGGGATGCGAAACAGCCGCAGCAAATCCGCATCCCAAATGCCGCGCCGGATATCGAACAACATGGTACGCGCGGCATTGGTGGCGTCTGTCGCATGCACGCGCCCGCCCGTCAGGCGCCAGAGCAGAAAGCAATCCACCGTGCCGAAGGCGAGTGCGCCACGCTCCGCCGCCGCGCGCGCACCCGCGATATTGTCCAGCATCCAGGCAAGCTTGGTCGCGGAAAAATACGGGTCCGCGAGCAACCCGGTGCGTTCGGTCAGCAGCGCTTCATGCCCCTCGGCGCGCAACGTCGCGCAGGCATCGGCAGTCCGGCGATCCTGCCAGACAATGGCGCGATGCAGGCAGCGGCCCGTTGCGCGATCCCAGAGCAGCGTGGTTTCGCGCTGATTGGTAATGCCAATGCCGGCGACATTCGTCGCGCTGCCGCCGGTTTTCTCCAAAGCCTGGCGCAGGGTGGTGATGGCGCCCTGCCAGATATCCTCCGGCTCATGCTCTACCCAACCTGGGCTTGGGAAGTGCTGCGGCAATTCCATCTGCGCTGTCGCGTGCGGTGCCAGATCTGCCCCGAAGGCAATGGTGCGCGTGGAGGTTGTGCCCTGGTCGAGCGCAAGCAGCAAAGGGGTCTTCATGCCGTGGCCTTTCCTTTCCGGGCGTAGCATAATGCGGGAGAGGAGATTGCGCGATGGCCATTCAGCTTTACGAACTCTGCGGTGCCGATCCGGCGCGGCGCTTCAGCCCTTATTGCTGGCGGAGCCGCTTGGCGCTGGCGCATAAGGGCCTGGCGGTGGAGACCATCCCCTGGCGCTTTACTGAAAAGGAAGCGATTGGGGCGCATGGCGCGCAGAAGGTGCCCGTGATGCTGGATAATGGCCGCGTGGTGATCGATTCCTGGGTGATTGCGGAATATCTGGAAGATACCTATCCGGATCGGCCTTCCTTGTTCGGTGGCGCAGGTGGCCGCGCGCTGGCGCGCTTCATCAATGCCTGGGGCGATGCGGTGCTGCATGCCGGCATTGCGCGGCTGGTGGTCTCAGACATTCCGCAGCATCTGGCGCCGGAAGATATGGCCTATTTCGTGCCGGATCGGGAAAAGCGCTTTGGTATGACGTTGGAAGCCGTAACGGCGGATCGCGCGGAACGCGTGAAGGGTTTTCGCGATAGCCTGATGCCGTTGCGGATTGCCTTGCGCTCAGCGCCGTTTCTGCATGGCGATGCGCCGGGTTATGCGGATATGATCGCCTTTGGCGGTTTCCAATGGGCGCGCTGCGTCAGCGCCTTTCCACTGCTGACGCCGGATGATGCGGTGCATGCTTGGCGGGAGAGGATGCTGGATGCCTATGGCGGCATCGCCCGCGCCGCTCCTGCCTTCGCGGAAGCCTAAGGCAACGTTTTTCCCTTGATGCGGGGCGCACTTCGCGCTTGGCTTGCGGTACTGATCCCACGCCGCAAGCCAGGAGGCCGCCATGCCCCGCCCTACCCTGCTCCGCAACGCCGCCTGGACCGCGGAATGGGATGCCGCCGCCGGGCGGCATTTCTATGGCCAGGGCAAGGATGTTTTGCTGGCCGAGGGACGCATCGCCGCCATCACACCGCATGATCCCAATGCGCCGCCGCCTGCCGGCGCCGAAGTTATTGATGCCAGCAAGCTGCTGGTGATGCCGGGGCTGATCAATATCCACACCCACCCAACAACCGAACCCGCCGGGCGCGGCGTGCGCGAAGACCATGGCGTGGCGGAACAGCAAATGACCGGCCTGTTCGAACGCTTGCAAGCCTTCAAGCTGGACCAGCAAGGCCAGGCAGCCGCCATGCGCCTTGCCTATGCGGAGTTGATGTCGGCTGGTGTCACCAGTGTGGTTGATCTTTCGCCACCTTTTCCTTCCTGGCTTTCCATCATGGCGGAAAGCGGGCTGCGCGGTTGGGCCGGCGCCGGTTATGCCGCGGCGCGCTGGGGCATGTCAGCGCCGCAAACCGTGACCTGGATGTGGAACCGTGAAGATGCGCGCCGTCAATTCGATGCAGCCAAGCAATTCATGAAGGAAGCCGAAGCGGATCCCTCAGGCCGGCTTTCCGGCATTGTCTTCCCCGCGCAGATTGACACGGTAGAAGAAGAGATGTTGCGCGAAAGCATCGCCTATGCAACGGAAACAGGCCGTCCCTTCACCACGCATATCGCGCAATCCGTGGTGGAGGTGCGGGAGATTATCAGCCGTCATGGCATCACCCCCATTCAATGGGCGGCTGATATCGGCTTGCTGACCCCGCGCAGCATTTTGGGCCATGCGATTTTTGTGGATGAGCATATCTCGATCGGCTGGCATACCGCGAAGGATGTCGGCCTGATCGCCGATACGGGCGCGACGGTCGCGCATTGCCCATCGCCTTTCGCGCGCTACGGCGAACATTTGCGCCATTTCGGCAAATACCGCGCGCGCGGCGTGAATTTGGGCTTCGGCACGGATTGCGCGCCGCATAATCTGATTGAGGAAATGCGCTTGGCGATCATTCTGGCGCGTAATGCCTGCCGCGATGTGGCTGCCGCCAATACCGGCAGCGTTTTCCACGCAGCGACGATTGGCGGCGCCACCGCGCTGGGGCGGCCTGATCTTGGGCGGCTGCATGCCGGCGCATCGGCGGATCTGGTGCTGGTGGATTTGGCGCATCCGCTAATGACCCCGCCGCGCGACCCGCTGCGCGCTTTGGTGTTCCATGCCGCGGATCGTGCCGTGCAACGCGTGATGGTGGGTGGAGAGACGATTTACGCAAATGGCAAACCAACCAAGCTGAACGTCACTGAAGCCGCAGGTATCCTTGCGGAAAGCCAAGCCAAGATGCTGCGCGATTCAGTTGGGCGGGATTATCGCGGGCGGAGCGGCGATGAAATCTCGCCGATCAGCCTGCCGATCCATTAGCCCTATTGCACGACAGCGATTTGCTGCGGATCTATACGAAGCCACAGCTTGGCACCGATCTCATGCGCGGCGAGTGGCGGGGCGGCGGCGCGCAGCCGCAGCTCCGCCCCTTCAGGGCGCAGCACATAATCCCAGGCCTCACCCAAATAGGTGCGTTCAAGAATGGTCACGGGCATGATCAGCGCAGTGCTTTCACGCGCGGGTTCCGTGACATGCAGGCTCATGGCCTGGGGACGAAGCGAAAGCAGGATATTGCCCGACACATTCGGCGCAATGTCGGCCGCCGCCGCCGGGCCAAGCGATATTCCACCCAGCAATAAGGCGCCGGCTTCAACACGCGCTTCCAGCAGATTGGTCCGGCCAACAAAGCCCGCCACAAACCGCGTGCGGGGTTTGGTGTAAAGCAAATGCGGTGCATCCACCTGTTCAATCCTGCCGGCGTTCATCACCGCAATGCGGTCTGATGTCGCCATGGCTTCCGCCTGATCATGCGTGACATAGACGGTGGTAATGCGGAATTCATCATGCAAGCGGCGGATTTCGAAGCGCATTTCCTCCCGCAAATTCGCATCCAGATTGGAAAGCGGTTCATCCAGCAGCAGCACGGCAGGCTTCACCACAATGGCGCGGGCAAGGGCCACGCGCTGCTGCTGGCCACCTGAAAGTTCCGCGGGGTAACGCCCCGCCAGATGGCCCATTTTCACCACATCCAGAATCTCAGTGACACGGCGCTTGATCTCATCGCCGGGGAGTTTGCGGAGCGTCAGCCCGAAGCCAACATTCTCGGCCACCGTCATATTTGGCCAAATGGCGTAGGATTGAAAAATCATGGACATGCCGCGCTTTTCCGGCGGCAGCACCGCACCAGGTGCGGAAAGCACGCGGCCATCCACGGAAATGGTCCCTGCATTCGGTTCCACAAAGCCCGCGATCATGCGCAGCGTCGTTGTCTTGCCGCAGCCGGATGGGCCGAGCAGCGAAAGGAATTCGCCTTCTTCCAGGGTCAGATCAATGGCATCCACCACTTTATTCTTGCCATAGGCCTTGGTCAGGCCAGAAAGCGTGAGGCGCGGCATATCAATCCCTCCGCAGCATGAAATCGCGGCCAACCAGCTTCATGCCGATGCCGACAAAGACCATGGTAATCACCAGCAAGATGCCGCCAAAGGCGGAAACCAATTCAAAATTGCCTTGCTCGCTAAGATCATAAAGCAACACAGACATGGTACGCGTGCGTGGCCCGACCAGGAAGATCGCGGCCGATAACTCGCGCGATGCAACGATGAAGACAATCAGCCACCCGCCGAGCAGCGATGTCTTCAGCAATGGCGCGGTGATGCGGCGGATGGTTTGCAGCCGCCCACTACCCAAAATGCGTGCGGCTTCTTCCATTTCCGGATGCACGGCGCGGATGGAAGCCTGCGCATTGGCATAGGCAATCGGCAGGAAACGCGCTGTGAAGGCCAGAATGATCAGCAATGCCGTGCCATAGAGCATGAGCGGCGGCCCAGCATAGGCCGCATAGAAGCCAATGGCCATGACAATGCCGGGAATGACGAAGGGCGCCATGGCAAGGAAGGCAAGCCCATCGGCAAAGCGCATCAGCCGGCGCACCACGATGTATGCAACCAATAGCGCCAGTATCAGCGCAAGCCCGGCAGAGGCTGCGGAAAACCAAATGGTATTCCATACTGATTGCAGCGCCATGTCATGTTCAAACAGCAGCATGCGGTAATTGCGCAAGGTCAAGTTATCCAGCGAAAAGCCCCGCCCCCAGGCCTTGGCGAAGGAAGCCTGCAACAGCACCAGCAGCGGCTTCAGCACGGCGAGCAACGCCACGGCTAGGCACCAGGCAAAAAGCACCCAACGCCAGGGGCCAAGTTTGATCTGGCGTCTTTCGCCGCCCTTGCCGGTTTGCGAAACGAAGCCTTTCCGGGACAGTAGCAGTTTCTGCACGCCAATCAGTGCGACAGTTATCAGCAACAGCGGAATGGAGTAGGCAGCGGCGACTTCCACCCGCACTGGATCTTCAAAAAACTGCCAGAGCTGCGTTGTCACCACATTGATGCGCGCGGGAATACCGATGATCGCGGGCGTCCCAAAAAGCGCAATGGTTTCAAGGAAAATCAGAATAAAGCCGCCCAGGATGGAAGGCCAAACCAAGGGCAGCGTCACCTTGCGCATGGTGGTCCAGGTGCCAGCCCCCATGATATTGGCGGCATCCTCCATTTCAGAGGAAATCAGATCAAGCGCGGATTTGACGAAAATGAACACCAGCGGGAAGGAATGCAGCGCAATCACAAAAGCCAGGCCACCGAAGGTATAGACATTCATCAAAGGATCCTGCGCGCCGGTCACGGCACGCCAGACCTGATTGATCCAGCCGGAATTGGGTCCAGCAAGCAAAATCCAGCCAATAGCGCCAAGATAAGGGGGCATCACAAAGGCCGCCAGGACCATGGCCCAGGTGAAACCCTTGCCCGGCATGTCGGTGCGCGAAACGGCCCAGGCCATCGGGACCGCGATGATGGTGGAAATCACCGCGGTCAAAAGCCCAAGCAGGAGGGAGTTGCGCAAGGCATCCAAATAGCGCTGCCGGCCATAGGCCGTGGCGTAATTCATTAGCGTGAAATCGCCCGTATCCTGTTCCTCAAAGCTGATCAGCAGCATTTTGAGGAGTGGCGCGGCCACCAGGAAAATCAACCCCGCCACCAGAATGACCCATAGCAGCGCCACCGGTTCAAGCATTTTGAGCCGCGCGCGAAAACTCACGCGCGGCGCCACAGAAAGGGCAGCGGTTTCAGCCATTGGGCAGCTTAGACACCAAAGATGTCACGCCATGCCTCACGCACTTCTGGCACGCCCTTATCAGCTTCTTCCAGTGTCGGCGCCAGCATCTTCACCTGATCGAGCGGGCGGGAACCCGGGGGCGGCGCGACATCGGGGCGTAGGCTTTCATTGAATAGCTTGACCACGGCAGCTGAAAGGGCGGGGCCAGTTTGGAATTCCATGAATAGCTTGGCGGCATTTGGATGCGGCGCATTGCGAATGATGGCGGAAGGCGAAAGTGCTGCAATCACTCCTTCTTCCGGATAGATCAGCTTCAACGGATTGCCGCGCGACATGCTGAATAGCGTGGAAGAAGAAGGCACCGCAACGCCAACAGACCTTTCACCGGCATTCATTGCGGTGACAGGGTCAATGGAAGATCGGCCGATTTGCGGCTTGTTGCGTTCAAATTCGCGCAGGAAATTCGGGCCATAAAGGCGGCGCATTTCAAGTGCCCAAAGCCCAATGGCGCCGCTAAATCCCGGATGGCCAATGCCGAGCTTGTCCTTCCATTTCGGGTCAAGGAGTTCCTTCCAGCTTTTCGGCGCATCGGCTTCCGAAACCAAGCGCGTATTATGCGCCATCAGGAAAATGCCGAGAAAGGAGGATTGGAAATAATTATCCGGGTCCGCCACCTTGAGAAGCGGCAATAGCCCATCGGCATTTTTGGGCCGGAATTGCATCAGCCGGTTCTGGCGCTTCAGCTGGGCATAATGCCCACCATTGGTAGAGGAGAAAATATCGCATTGTGCGACACCGGCCCTTTGGTCTTGTGCGAGCCGTTGGAAAGCGACCTGCGATGTGCTGCGCACCACATTACAGCGCACCCCTGGATAGCGTTCATTAAAGGCGCGGCCGGCGGCTTCCGATGCCTCGGCACTATATTGCCCGGAGTACCAGGTTACTTCGCCCTCGCGCTTGGCGGCCTCATAGAGTTCCTGCTCATGCGCCGGCAGCGGGCCTTGGGCAAAGGCCTTGCTGGAGGCGGCAGCCCAGGCGCCAAGCGCCAGCATACCGCGACGATCTATCATCATCATTGCTTGCTTCCTCCCCATGTTTTGGGCGCCTCATCGGGGCGCTTCTTTGAACTCCGAGGAAGCTTGCCACCTTCGCGGAAGCCTGTAAACCATGCCGCATACAGGAGGCACGCCATGGCGTTGATTGACCGGATCGGGGTGGATGTTGGGCGCAAGCTGAAGCTGGAAGACGCCATTGAATGGGCAGCGCGCAACCAGGTGCGCCATATTGATATCCAATTGGACACTGGTGAGAACAAGGTCACCATGTTCGATGATGCGCGCTGCCGCGCCATTGTCGCTTCCGCCCGCGCCAATGGCGTGACGATTGCGCTGCACACACTCTCCGCCGTCAATGTCGCGGAATACTCGCCCTTCCTTTCGGAAGCGGTGGATGCCTATCTGCGCGCCTATATTGAAGTGGCGCCCAAGCTCGCAGCGGAATGGATCGTGGTGCATGCCGGCTATCACTTCACCGCCGATGTGCCAATGCGCATGGAAGCGGGGCGGGATCGCTTGCAGCGCATGGTGCAACACGCGGAAAAGCACGGTGCGCTTCTGCTGCTGGAAAACCTGAATGTGGAACCACCAACGGCCGAAGTGCACTACCTGGCGCATACGCAGGAAGAATGGCGTTATTATTACGATGCCATTGATTCGCCTTCCTTCGCGCTGTCCTTCACCGCCAATCATGCGCATCTTATGCCCGATGGCGTCGCTGCCTGGGTCGCCGCCATACCCATGGACCGCGTGCGCGAAGTACGGTTGGCCGATTGCTGGCGCAATGGCCACGAAGAACATCTGGTTCCCGGCCAGGGGGATTTCGATTTCGGCGATATGTTCCGCTTGATCGAAGCCCGCGGCTTCAAGGGGCATTACACGAATGCCTTTGGCTCATTGGAAGATATGCAATGGGCGCGCGGCTATATGGTGGATAAGGCGCGCGCTGCCGGGGTGCATGTGGACTGAGGCGAAAACTGCCGGTTCGGAAAGGGGATCGGGCCATGGCCGTTACCGCATTGGGCTATCTGGAACTGCGCGCCAGCCAATTGGATGATTGGGCCGGCTTCGGACCGCGCCTGCTTGGGCTGATGCTCGCCGAAAAATCCGCGACCGAAATCGCCTTTCGCATGGATGATCGACGCCAGCGCGTGATCATCAGCGCCGATGCGCATGATGGGCTTGGCGCCTTTGGCTGGGAAGTGGCGGATGCCGCCGCGCTGCAGGCCATGGCGGCACGGCTGGAAGCGGCGGGGCATCGCGTGGCGCTGGGTAGTGCGGCGTTGGCGGCGCGTCGGCGTGTGGCGGAACTGGTCGTAACCGCTGATCCTCTCGGCAATCGCGTTGAATTGTTTCATGGGCCGGAAGTGACGGAAAAGCCCTTCATCCCAGGGCGAGCGATTTCGGGCTTTCGCACCGGCCCGCTTGGCATGGGTCATGCTGTCTTGAATGTGCCGCGCGTTGAAGATGTGCTGCCCTTCTATCGCGAAATCCTCGGCTTTGGGCTTTCCGATTGGGTGGAAAACCCCTTCCGCGCCTATTTCATGCATGTGAATGGCCGGCATCATTCGCTGGCCCTGATCGAGACCGGCAAGGCATCCTTGCATCACCTCATGATGGAATGCCTCAGCCTGGATGATGTCGGGCAGGGTTATGACATTGCGCTGTCCGAAGAAGGCCGCATCGGCACCACGCTTGGCCGCCATACCAATGATTGGATGACGAGTTTTTACGCGCGCACGCCGGGCGGCTTTCTGGTGGAATATGGTTGGGGCGGGCGACATATTGATCCCGCCACCTGGCAGCCAGTGCGCATGGATAGCGGGCCGAGCCTATGGGGCCATGATCGCCATTGGGCCGGGGCGGAAGCGGTCGCCAAGGGGCGAGAGATGCGCATGGCGGCGGCTTCGCGCGGCGAAAGGGCACCGGTGCAGGTGCTGCCCGGCAATCACACCCTGATGCCCGGCGCCTGCCCTTGGTGGGATGGGCTGCGCGGCGCGGCAGAATAGCGCCTGATCCGCGTAGGTCGAATGACCGAAGCGGTGAATCAGTCGCTCACACCAAACTTCACGCCTTCTTGTGTTGCGCAAAGCGCCTTGCTGATGCGGATATCATCGCATCGGCAAAGGAAACGCGCTGTGCTGTTCGATTTTTCCATGAAGCGACTGATGCAACACGGTACGCTCCATGTGCGCCTGCCGCAGGGGGAAGTGCGATCCTATGGCAACGGCCAGGGGCCGGTGGCGGGGTTTTCCGTCGCCTCTCCGGCTACGCTGCGGCGGCTTGGGCGAAACCCTGCTTTGGCCTTCGGCGAAGCCTATATGGAGGGCGAAATCCAGCCGGAAGATTGCACGCTGCATGAATTGCTGGATCTGCTCACGCTCAATCTGGTGCAAGGTGGCGCGCATCCGGCGGAAAAGGCCTTGGAATGGGTGCGTTGGACCAAACGGCGGCTTGATCAATTCAACCCTGCAGGCCGTGCGCGGCGCAATGTGGCGCATCACTATGATTTGAATGCGCGGCTCTATGCGCTGTTTCTGGACAGGGACCGGCAATATTCCTGCGCCTATTTCCAAACCGGTGAGGAAACCCTGGAAGAAGCGCAGGCGGCCAAGAAGCGCCACATCGCCGCCAAGCTGAAGCTGGATCGCCCAGGGCTGGGGGTTCTGGATATCGGCTGCGGTTGGGGTGGCATGGCGCTGACCCTGGCGCGGGAATGGGGCGCGCAAGTCACCGGCATTACGCTTTCCGCCGAGCAATTGGCCGTGGCGCGGGCGCGCGCTGAAGAAGCGGGGCTATCCCGGCAGGTGCGTTTTGCGCTGATGGATTATCGGGATTGGCGCCAGCCCGTGGATCGCATTGTCTCGGTTGGTATGTTCGAACATGTTGGCTTGCATCATTATGCTGATTTCTTTCGGATGATCCGCCGCGTGCTGAAGCCGCAAGGGGTCGCCTTGGTGCATGCCATTGGGCGGGCGGATGGGCCGGGTTCCACCAACCCATGGCTCGCCAAATACATCTTTCCTGGCGGCTATTCGCCGGCACTTTCCGAAGTGCTGCCGGCGGTGGAAAAGGCCGGGCTTTTCGTGACCGATATCGAAATCCTGCGCCTGCATTACGCCAAGACCATCGCCCATTGGCGGGCGCGCTTTGCCGGCAATCGGGATGCCATTGCATCGCTCTATGATGAGCGTTTCTGCCGCATGTTCGAATTCTATCTCTCGGGGGCCGAGCTCGCCTTCCGGCGGATGGGGCATATGAATTGGCAATTGCAACTTACGCGCGAACAGAACGCGCTGCCCCTGACGCGCGATTACATTTGGCAGGCAGAGCGTCAATCCGTGATCAGGGCCTTGGGGGTGGGCGGAATTCACAGCCAATCCCCACCATCCCCGTAATCCCCAGGGGGCAATTTCGCCCCGGCGCGCTATAAGGGGGCATGAATAGTTTTGACCCTTCACCCAGCGCGGTTCCTGGGGCTGGCTTGCTCGGCCTTTCGCAGCGTATCCCCCCATCCAACCTGGCCGCCGAACAGGCGTTGCTGGGCGCGCTTTTGGCCAATAACAAGGCGTTTGAACGTGTCGGCGAATATCTGGCGCCGGAACACTTCGCCGATCCGGTGCATGGGCGGATTTTCCATGCCATCAAGCGCCGCGTGGAAGCGGGCCAGCTTGCCGATGCGGTGACCTTGCGCGCCGAATTTGAACATTCCGGCCTGTTGGATGAGGTCGGCGGGCCGGCCTATCTCGCGCAGCTTCTCTCGGCCATGGTGGGTGTCATCAATGCCGGTGAATATGGTCAGGTGATCTATGATGCCTGGCTCCGGCGCCAATTGGTGGATTTGGGAGAGGTGGTGGTGAACCGCGCCTTCGGTGCGGAAGCGGAATTGGACGCCAAGGCGCAGTTGGAATCCGCCGAACAGGCTTTGTTCGAATTGGCCAAGGAAGGCGGCGCGGGCGAGGGTGGCTTCCTTACGTTTGAACGCGCGCTGACCATCGCCGTGAATCAGGCGGAGAAAGCCTTCACCACGCCGGGCGGCGTTTCCGGCCTGCCCACCGGCTTGCGCGATTTGGATAACAAGACCGGCGGGCTGCACCCATCCGATCTGCTGATCATCGCGGGCCGCCCCGGCATGGGCAAAACCGCGCTGGCGACCAAAATCGCCTTTGGCGCGGCAAAATCCGTGCTGCGCAGCGCGCAGGAAGCAGACCCGAATGCGGTGCCCAAGGGTGGCGTTGCGTTGTTTTCGCTGGAAATGAGTGCGGATCAATTGGCGACGCGCTTGCTGGCCGAGGAATCACGCATTTCGGGCGATCGCATCCGGCGCGGTGAGATCAGCCAGCGCGATTTTGACCGGTTTCTGGAAGTGAGCCGCACATTGGCATCGCTGCCCCTGCATATTGATGACACGCCGGCGATCAGCATATCGGCGCTCCGCACACGTTGCCGGCGCTTGCAGCGCACCAAGGGGCTTGATCTGATTGTGGTGGATTACCTGCAATTGATGCGCCCCGCCGCCGGCACCAAGCCCGAAAGCCGTGTGCTTGAAATCAGCATGATCACGCAGGGGCTGAAGGCACTTGCCAAGGAATTATCGGTGCCGGTGATTGCGCTGTCCCAGCTTTCCCGCGCGGTGGAAAGCCGGGAGGATAAGCGCCCGCAGCTTGCTGATTTGCGTGAATCAGGTTCGATCGAACAGGATGCCGATGTGGTCATGTTCGTCTATCGCGATGAATATTATTTGATGCAGCGCGCACCGAAGGAGCTTTCCTTCGACAATGCCGAGAAATTCCAGGGCGCCTTGGATAAATGGCAGAAGGATATGGAAGAAGCGCATAACAAGGCGGAATTGATCATCGCCAAGCAGCGCCATGGCCCAACCGGCACCATCAAACTGTTTTTTGAGGCGGAATTCACCCGCTTCGGGGATTTGGATACGCAGCATGATGATGGCTATGGTGGCTGATCGCGGTTCCGCCTGATGGATCCAACCGCGGTTCTTCATATTGACCTTGCGGCAATTGCCGCCAATTGGCGCGCGCTGGCCGCACGGGCCGCACCTGGGGCGGTTGCGGGGGTCGTGAAGGCCAATGCCTATGGGCTCGGCGCGTCGCGCATCGCGCCCGCCTTGTATGCCGTTGGTTGTCGGCATTTCTTTGTCGCGCATCTTTCCGAAGGCGTGGCGCTGCGCGCTGCCCTTGGTGCCGG
>JBIKXA010000175.1:0-7348 GCA_044356015.1 Roseomonas sp. | reverse complement strand
AAGCGCAAAGCAGCCTTTTTGGTTGAGGCCAGCGCCCAGTTGAAGCTGCCCATGGTTCGCGTGCATGCCTGCCGCGCCGAGAACGCAAAGCTGCCCCCGCTTGCTGCCATCACTGCCCGCGCCCTTGCTCCGCTTTCCGCCCTGCTGCCTTACGCCGCCCAATTCCTTGCCCCAGATGGCCTCGCCATCTTCCCCAAAGGCAAAACCGCCGAGAAGGAGTTGACGGAAGCCGCCAAGGACTGGCACTTCACTATTGAGCGCTTTCCAAGCGCTACCAGCCCTGAAGCAACCATCCTGCGCCTGAGCAATATCCAACGTGCAAAACCCTGATCCTGTCAGGCCTAAAATCATTGCTATCGCCAATCAAAAGGGCGGGGTGGGCAAGACCACGACGGCGATCAACCTTGCCACTGCGCTGGCCACCACCCGTAAAGTCTTGCTGATTGACCTTGACCCGCAGGGCAATGCTTCCACCGGCCTTGGCCTGCCGCGGCAGGAAAGGGGCCAGGGCAGCTATGCTTTGCTGGTAGGTGCCGCCCCCCTGGCCGAACTTGTGAAGCCATCGCGCATCCCGCAGCTGGACCTGCTGCCGGCTGATGCCGATTTGGCCGGCGCTGAGATTGAACTGATTGATGTCGAAGCGCGCGAAAGGCGCCTGCTGAATGCGCTGGAAGCCGCCGGCGAGACGCTGGCCGGTACGGACCTGATCATCATTGATTGCCCGCCATCGCTTGGCCTGATCACGCTGAATGCCCTGGTCGCGGCGGATGAGGTTTTGGTGCCGTTGCAATGCGAATTCTTCGCACTTGAAGGCGTTTCCCAAATCACGCGCACCATTGAACGTGTCAGCAAAAGCTTGAACCCAAACCTTGCGCTTGGTGGCATCATCCTTACAATGTTCGACAAGCGCAACAATTTATCGGAACTTGTGGCCGCTGATGTCCGTGACTTCTTTGGCGATAAGGTTTATGAAACAGTAATACCTCGAAACATCCGTATCACAGAAGCGCCATCACACGGCCTGCCGGTGCTGGTGTATGACCATCGCTCCGCCGGTGCAGAAGCCTATGTGGCGCTCGCACAAGAATGGATCCGCCGGCAGAAGCAATCAAAGGAAACGGCCCAATGAAAAAGCCAGCCCGGCTCGGCATGGGGCTTTCCGCCCTGATGGGCGATGCGCCGGCCCCACCAAGCGCGCCCCAAGCTGGCCCGCCGCGCAGCCTACCGATTGCCATGATCGAACCCGGCCCATTTCAGCCGCGCATGGAGCCTGACCGGCAGGCGCTGCAGGAACTCGCGGCCTCGATTACCGAACACGGCATCTTGCAGCCCTTGCTCGTGCGCCCGAAACCGGGTGCCGCTGGGCGTTATCAAATCATCGGCGGAGAACGCCGCTGGCGCGCGGCGCAAATCGCGAAGCTGCACGACGTGCCTGTCGTTATCCGCGATTTCGATGACCGCATGGCAATGGCCGCCGGCCTGGTTGAAAACCTCCAGCGCGAAGACCTGAACGCGATTGAGGAAGCTGAGGGCTTCTCACGTCTGATCGAACAATTCGGCCTGAACCAGGAAGCCCTCGCGCGCGCGGTCGGCAAATCGCGCAGCCATATCGCCAATACGCTCCGCCTGCTCAACCTCCCGCCCGCCATTCGCGAGCATTTGCGCGCAGGGCGCCTTAGCGCCGGCCATGCTCGCGCGCTACTGGGCGCAGAGGCGCCGGAAAAACTCGCGACCCAAATCCTGACGCGTGGCCTTTCCGTGCGTCAGGCGGAAGCCATGGCCGCCGCGCAGCCAAAAAACCCAGACTCTCGGCGCAACAACGCCAAGGATAGCGACACGCTGGCCCTTGAACGCCAATTGCTTGAACGCCTTGGCCTGCAAGTCGCCATCAAGCATTTCGGCAAGGGTGGGCAGGTCACCATCAGCTATAGCGATCTTGATCAGCTTGACGGCCTGATCCGCCTATTGATGCCCGAAGCATGACGCAGCGCCATCTGGTGGGAGGCCACCTTGTCCAAGCCAAATGATCTGGATGCGACCGATCTTGCCATCCTTCGCCTGATTCAGGCCGATGCCTCGCTCTCCCTTGGCGATATCGCGAAGGAAGTGGGGCTGACGCAAACCCCGTGCTGGAAGCGCATCCGCCGCATGGAGGAAGCGGGCATCATCACCGGCCGCGTCACGCTGGTGAATGCAGAAAAGCTCGGTCTTGGCATTTCGGTTTTTGTCGCCATTGAAACTGGCGATCATTCCGCCACCTGGATCGAAAGCTTCGCCAAAACCGTCGCTGAACTGCCGGAGATCGTCGAATGTTGGCGGCTTGGCGGTGATGTGGATTACCTGCTCCGCGTGGTTGTCTCCGACATGACGGCCTATGATGTCTTCTACCGCAAGCTCACGGCCCGCGTCGCGAGCCTGCGCAAGGTCACATCCCGCTTTGCCATGGAATGCGTGAAGTCCACCACAGCGCTGCCCATCTGAAACGCGCCGATTGACCGAACAGGGGCCGCGCCCTAGCTTTCGGAACCATCATCAAAAGAGGGAGGATATGCCGGCATGACCGTGCATTTCTGTGTGCATGACGAAGGCGATTCCGTCGGCGTCGTGGTTGTCGAAGGGATTAAATCCGGCCAGGCGCTGAATGGCTGGATCATGGATCAGGACAAGATGATCACCTTCAACGCCAAGTCGGATATCCCGATCGGCCATAAGCTTGCCATTCGCGCCATCGCTACCGGCGACACCATCATCAAATACGGCATTGATATCGGCAAGGCGGTGAAGGACATTTCCGCCGGCGAACATCTGCATGTCCACAACGTCAAAACGAAGCGGTGGTAAGCGCCATGGGCATCAATCTGAAAACCGCCTCCTTCGAAGGCTGGCGTCGCGAAAATGGCCGCATGGGCGTGCGCAACCATGTCATCATCCTGCCGGTTGACGATCTTTCCAACGCCGCTTGCGAGGCTGTCGCGAACAACATCAAGGGCGCGCTGGCCATTCCCCACGCCTATGGCCGCCTGCAATTTGGCGCCGATCTGGATTTGCATTTCCGCACGCTGATCGGCACCGGCACCAACCCCAATGTCGCCGGCGTCATCGTGATTGGCATTGAACCAGGCTGGACCGGCCGGATTGTTGAAGGCATCGCCAAATCCGGCAAGCCGGTGGAAGGCTTCGCCATTGAACAGAATGGCGATATCAACACCATCGCCAATGCGTCCCGCGCGGCTTATCGCATGGTGAAGCACGCGTCGCGCCTGAAGAAATCCCGCGCCTCCATTCAGGAACTTTGGGTTTCAACCAAATGCGGCGAAAGCGATACCACATCGGGCCTCGCTTCCTGCCCGACGGTCGGCAATTCCTTCGATAAACTTTGGGAAAACGGCAATACGCTGGTTTTCGGTGAAACCACTGAACTCACGGGCGGTGAGCATCTGGTCGCCGAACGCTGCCGCACGCCGGAAATCCGTGCGCAATTCCAGGCGATGTTTGATCGCTACCAGCGCGTGGTGGAAGCGAACAAGACCAATGATCTTTCCGAAAGCCAGCCCACCAAGGGCAATATCGAAGGCGGCCTTACCACCATCGAGGAAAAGGCGCTTGGCAATATCCAAAAGATCGGCAAGAAGTGTCTGGTGGATGGCGTATTGGACAAGGCCGAAGCGCCGACCCATTCCGGCCTTTGGTTCATGGATTCAAGCTCGGCCGCTGCGGAAATGGTGACGCTTTGCGCCGCTTCGGGCTTTGCCGTGCATACCTTCCCAACCGGGCAGGGCAATGTCATCGGCAACCCGATCCTGCCGGTAATCAAGCTCACCGCGAACCCACGCACCCAGCGCACCATGTCTGAACATATTGATGTGGATGTGACCGGGCTTTTGCAGCGGCAGATGAATATGGATGAAGCGGGCGAAGCCTTGCTTGATTGCATCATTCGCACTGCGGACGGCGAATTGACCGCGGCCGAATTGCTTGGCCACCGCGAATTCAGCCTGACGCGGCTTTACGAAAGCGCGTGAATAAAACGGGCGGCGCGCCAATACCAGCGCGCCGCCCTTCATTCTATTGCCGTTTTGCCAATGCAAGCCCGGCGCCAAGCGCAATCATTGAAGCGCCCGAAATTTCCCGCAGACGCTTGATCAAACCCGGACGCGTCGCGGCACCTTCACGGATACGGCTGGCGCCAATCGCCACCACAATATCGGCCAGCGTATTCAGCGTGACCGAAATGCAGCCCAATAAAATAAAGGGCAGCGCCACGGCGCCTGCGCTTGGATCAAGAAATTGCGGAATGAAGGCCAGGAAGAAGGCAGCGGTTTTGGGGTTCAGCGCCTCCACCACCACGCCTTCACGGAAGGCCCGTGCCGCACCTATCGGTGGGGCAGGATCGGCGTCGGCCAAAGCCTGCACCGCATCGCGCCGCGCCGCGATGATGGTGCGCACACCAAGCCAAACCAGGTAAGCCGCGCCAAGCCATTTCAGCGCGGTGAAAAGCTCCGCACTCGCCAGCACAATGGCGGAAACGCCAAGCGCCCCGGCCAGCACATGCACCAACCCGCCAAGCGCTGTGCCGAAGCTGGAGGCGATACCCTCCGCCCGCCCGCCCGCCAGGCTGCGCGCCGCGACATAGAAAATGCCCGGCCCGGGCGTGATGGCGAGCAGCAGAGCCGCCACAAAATAAAGCGAAAATTGCGTCATGTCTGGCATGGTGACGCCGTTACACCACGCCAGACCGGCTGCGGAAAGAGGCCCCGCTTACACGCGGCGCCTCAACCCTCGCCCGGATCAATCCAACCGATATTCCCATCGGCCCGGCGATAAACAACATTCAGCCCGCCGCCCTTCTTGTTGCGGAACATCAGCGCCTGGGCCTGTGCCAGATCAAGGTGCATCACGGCCTCACCCACACTCAGCTTCTGAATATGCGCGGGGTTCTCGGCAATGATGGCGCCGTGATCGCCATGTTCAGGCGTTTCCTCATCCGCCGGAGCCTCGATCACATAACGGCGGCCACGCGGCGCTTCTTCCGCCGGGGCTTCGCGTTCTCCGGCGAAGGATCGCGCATGTTCATTCACGCGCCGGCGATAGCGGCGGAGCCGCTTGGCCAAATGCTCGGCGGCGACTTCAAAGGCGCGATGCGCATCCGCACCTTCACCCTCAGCGCGCATCATCAGCCCGCGCCCGGCCTTCAGGTTGATGTCGCAACTGAACTGGCTTCGATGCTTGTGGAAGGTCACATTGGCTTCAAGCGCATGGTCGAAATACTTGGCGGTAATCGCCGCCAGCCCGTCACTCACATGGGTCTTCAGCGCTTCTCCGGTTTCAACCTGTTTGCCGGCTACCGTAATATGCATGGGCCTATGCCCTCCCTTTTTGCAAAGCGGAGGGGCCGCCCCATGGCGACCGGGCGCGCGACCCCGGCCTTCCTCCTGGGGTCACATTTTGGTCCGGATCAGGCCGAGGCGGCCTTCTCCCGTTTGCGCTGCACGGATGATGGAATGCGCAGCGCGTCCCGGTATTTGGCCACAGTTCGCCGGGCAATGTCCACGCCTTCTTCGCGGAGCCGGGCCACAATCGTATCATCAGACAGGATATCATCCGGGCTTTCGGCATCCACCATGGCCTTGATGCGATACCGCACCGCTTCCGCGCTATGCGCTTCCCCGCCGCGCGTGCCGGAAATGGCGGTGGTGAAGAAATACTTAAGCTCAAAAGTGCCGCGCGGCGTGGCAATGGCCTTGTTGGAGGTAACGCGGGAGACGGTGCTTTCATGCAGCGAAACCTCATCCGCCACATCGCGCAGGATCAGCGGGCGCAAATGCCCAACACCATGGCGGAAAAAGCCATCCTGCCGGCGCACAATCTCTGCCGCCACCTTCAGGATAGTATTGGCGCGCTGTTCCAAAGATTTCACCAACCATGACGCGGTCTGGAAGCGTTCCGCGATCCAGTTCTTGTCATCCTTGCCGCGCGCGCTGACATTGGCCGAGGCGAAGAAACCCCTATTCACCAAAACGCGCGGCAGGGTTTCCAGATTGAGTTCCACAATCCAATCATCATTCGGCCCGCGCCGCATCAGCACATCCGGCACCAGCGTGGGCGCCGGCGGCGCATCAAAGGAAGCGCCTGGCTTTGGGTCCAGCCGCCGAAGCTCCGCGACCATTTCCGCCATGTCTTCCGCATCCACGCCGCAAATCTGCTGCAAGCCCTTCAAATCGCGCTTGGCGAGCAATTCAAGATTGGCGAGCAGCGCCGCCATGGCGGGGTCATAACGATTGCGATCCTGCAATTGCACGGCGAGGCATTCCGCCAAATCATGGCAGAACATGCCAACGGGATCGAAACGCGCCATGGCAAGGCGCACGCGTTCCACCAGCGCTTCCGCGCAGCCCAGCGCATCGGCAATCATCTGTGCGCGCACATGCAGCCGCCCGGCGGGGTCCACCAACGCGAGCAGATTACCGGCAATCAGCCGTTCCTGCGGCTCTGTGAAACTCAGCCTGATCTGTTCCGCCAGATGATCGCGCAAGGATCGTTCCGGCGCTTCCATGGCTTCTATGCCGGAAAGATCATCGTCAAAATCACTGCGCCCGCCGCGACCAATCGGCGGCAGGCCATTGTCATAGACATTATCCCATTCGGCATCGAGCGGCGCGGCGTTTTCCGAGGGCAGCGCATCGGATGCGGCAGCGCTCGCGGCATCAGCGGGCTCAGGCGTTGCCGGCAAAGGGTCTGTGCTGCGCCCTGCATCCGGCCCGGCGATGGGGCGTTCGTCGCGTTCCAGCAGCGGGTTGCGTTCCAGTTCTTCCTCGACAAAGGCAGAGACTTCAAGATTGGAAGATTGCAGCAGCTTGATCGCCTGGCGCAGCTGCGGTGTCATCACCAGCTGCTGCGATTGCCTCAGATCAAGACGCGGGCCGAGCGCCATCAGCCTTGCTCTACTTCAACGGCGCGGGGAAAGGCGGGGAACATGCGGCGGGAGTTTCCAGCTACAAGCTGAATTTTTCGCCAAGATAGACGCGGCGCACATCCTCATTCGCCACGATTTCCTGCGGGTTGCCTTCCATCAGCACCTTGCCATCATGCAGGATATAGGCGCGGTCAATGATTTCCAGCGTTTCGCGCACATTATGGTCCGTGATCAGCACACCAATGCCGCGATCCTTTAAATGCTTGACCAGATCGCGAATTTCACCAACCGCAATGGGATCAATCCCGGCCAGCGGTTCATCCAGCAGGATATAGGAAGGATGCGTGGCCAAGGCGCGCGCGATTTCACAGCGCCGGCGTTCACCGCCGGAAAGGGCGAGCGCCGGCGCGCGGCGCAAATGCGCGATGCCGAATT
>JBIKXA010000001.1:0-72805 GCA_044356015.1 Roseomonas sp. | reverse complement strand
GCGGGATTGGCGCGTGACACCAAGCTTCATCCTGCTTGCCGATAATCATGAAATAGGGCGTATCACCGGCTATCAGGGCGATCTGTTCTTCTGGCAGCAGGCGGAAATGCTCATCGCGCGCCTGCCATCATAAAACCCGAGGAAAAGCCATGCGTAAAGCCGCCGCCATTCTGCTGCCCATCATCGCCCTCATCTGCGGCGCGCCTGCGAAAGCCGCCGATGAATTCGTGACCTTTCGCGTTATGGCCCCGAAGGTTGCGCTTGAATTGGCGGAAGCGGCTCTCGCCGATTGCCGCAAACGCGGCTTTCAGGTGGCCGTTGCCGTGGTTGATCGTTTTGGCGTTCCGCAAGTGATGCTGCGCGATACACTCGCCGGCCCGCATACCCCGGATACGGCCATCGCCAAGGCGCGCACCGCCGTTTCCTTCCGCGCCGCGACTGAGGAACTTTCCACCCTGACCCAAGCTGGACAATTGAACAGCGCCATTCGCCATATCCCAGGCTATATCTTTTTGGGTGGCGGTGTGCCGGTGGAAGCGGCCGGGTCCATTGTGGGCGGTATCGGCATTTCGGGCGCACCCAGCGGAGCGGAGGATGATAATTGCGCACGTGCGGCCATTCAGGCCATTGAAGATCGTTTGTTGATGTAGCGCAGCGCAGGGCGAATCGCCGCCGAAAGCCTTTCACACACCGCGCAAGGCAATGTCATTGCGCGGCGTTACAGTCAGCGGCCCCTTGGCCAAATGGCGAAACACCAAATCCCATATCGGCGGGCCTTCCACCGCCTGATTGATGCTCGCCCAACCGGCCACGACATAATCGCGTGACGCGTCAATGGCCTGGCCATTGCGCTTCAGCCGCAAATCGGAAACGCGCTGACCCGAAGGTGCGGCGATATCAAGCGTGAAAGTAATGCCACCTGTGCGCACCATATCCCCGCCCTGCTGATAGAAGGGATCGGGGTTGAAGAGGTTATCGGCGATATCTTCCAGCAACGCCTTGATCGCCCCCCCCTTCATCACGTTGCGATAGGCCGCCGGATAGGTGATGGCAGTTTGCGCCCAGACATCCTCGGCCGTGATATCGCTATCGGGCAGCAGCGTGGTGCCCCAGCGAAAGCCGGGCGAAAGCGCAATCTCGGCATCGCGCTGTTCCAGCAGCGCATCACAGATCACATCATCCCAGGTGCCGGCCGTATTGCCGCGACGCCAGAGCAGGCTTTCCGTCCGCCCCACCACCCGCGCCAAATCCGCCGCATAAGGTTCGCGCAGGCCGCGCACCAAACTTGCCATCTCAACATCGGGCGCAATGCTATTGCTGAACACCGGAATGAGCGCATGGCGATATTCGACCACGCGCCCACCCTGCACATCAAGATCAAGCCGGCTGATGAACTTGCCCGAAGCACCCGTCGCAATCAGCAGTGTGCGCCCAATTTGCACCGGGCGCGGCAGCGCATCATGCGTATGGCCGGTCAGGATCACATCAATCCCCGGCACGCGCGCGGCGAGCTTCCGGTCCACCTCAAATCCATTATGCGACAGCAGCACAACCAGGGCCGCACCCGCATCCCGCGCGGCCTGCACGCGTGCCGCGATTTTCTCTTCCTTGATGCCGAATTCCCAATCCGGAAACATCCAGGCCGGATTGGCGATCGGCGTATAGGGAAAGGCCTGGCCGATGACCGCGATCTTGACCCCACCGCGTTCAAACATGGCATGGTCGGGGAAGACATCCTCATTCCATTCGCGGTCCTGGATATTGCCCGCCAGGAACGGAAAGCCGAGCCCTTTCGCCAATTCCGTCACATGATCGGCGCCATAGGTGAATTCCCAATGGCCGACCATGGCCTCAACGCCCAAGGCCTTTTGCACCGCCACCATATCGGCGGCCTTGGTCTGCAGATTGGTCCAGGCGCCTTGCCAGGTATCGCCGCCATCCAGCAGCAGGCAGCGGCCGGGGCGCTCGGCCCTGATCGCCTTGATGATCGTCGCCATGCGATCCGCCCCACCCATGGGACCAAAGCGCCTGGCAAGATCAGCAAAATCCAGATCGGTCAGTGCATGGGCGAAGGGCGTGCCGCGCGAAAGGCCGAATTCGGTCAGAAAAGCCTCTCCGGTGATGTGGGGCAGCCTGCCACGCGCTTCGCCAACCCCAATCTTGGCCGAGGCTTCGCGGAAGAACATCGGCATCACTTGGCCGTGCAGATCCGTCATATGGATCAGAGTTACCTGACCAACAGGCGCGAAGCGCAATAGTTCGGCTTGGCTAGGCGCCTCAGCGCCAGCCCGGAAAATGGGCGCAAGCGTGGCGCTTGCCACCAGCAGATCGCGCCTGGTGATCATGGCTTACCCCCGAAAGGCAGCACCGCCCGAAAGGGCGAGGCGCGCTTCACCCAAGCTTCAATTCGGCATTGGCGCGGCGCGTTTCGCCGGCATCATTGGTCCAGACCAATTCAAAGCGCCCGGCGCGCTCTACCCTGAAGGGGAAGGCGATATAGGGATTGGCTGAGATGGCTGGCGCCAAATCCATGGCGAAGACCAATTCACCTTCAAACCGCGCCTCAAAGCGCTTGATGATATCGCGCGGGATTTCCTGGCCTTCGGGATTGCGGCGCTGCCCGGTTTCCATCACGTGATTGATAAGGGTGCGAATTTCGATGACGTCGCCGGCCTTGACCTGGCCGGGAAGGCGAAGCCGGGGTTGCCCGATGGGTGATGACATGATGCGCTTTCCTTCTGCTTCAGCCGCCGCAGCCGCCAATGGTAACCTTCACTTCAGCACGCGCCATGAACAGGCTGCCATCGGCCATTTCTGCCAAAGCGACCACCTCCTGCGTTTGGCCGAGCCGGATCCGCGTATCCACATTGGCGCGGCCCATGGACGGCGTCAGATGGAAGACAGCCACTTCAGGCGTGGGATTGGCGGTGGCAAAGACATGGATCGCCTTGACGTGATCAGCCTTGGTCATGGGGCTCTCCACCATGATGCTCAGCGGCACGGTATTGCCATTCTCGGCAATGGCCGGCAGCCGGAGCGTAACGCGGCCTTCCTGCGCTGCCCGGCCTGCCCGCAGCTTGTCAATGGCGGTCTGCACATTTTGGGGAAGGCTGGCCAAGCCATGCCGCGGCACCAGCATGGCGCCCGCCAGGGCCAGTGCAAGCACCGTGCGGCGTGAGGATGGGTTATTCACTTGTTTGCTCCCTTGGCACTTTTTCGAATGAGAAGGATGTTGTAGCATTCCGTCGCGTTTTGGAAGAGATTTCTGGGCGGAGACTGCGCGCAAGTTTCAGCGCCTGAGGCCAGAAATTTTTGCGCGCATCGCCCCCCAAGCATCCAGGAACTGCGTCGGCGCATCTTTCCCCGCATTCCAAGGCAGCGAAACCCTGATCGCGCAGGCAGCCTCTGCCCCATACCCCATCGCTGCCAACACATGGGATTGCCGCACCTTGCCCGATGAACAGGCCGCACCAGCGGAAACCGCAACGCCGGCCAGATCAAGCGCAATCACCTGAGTCTCTGCCGCTACACCTGGCAGGATCAGGCTGGTGGTATTGGGCAGGCGAGGTGCGGTGCCGCCGGCAATGATCACCTCCGGCGACAGCGCCTGCACCCCGGCTTCGATCGCATCGCGCAGCGCGGCCAGGCCTTCCGGCATCGGGCAGGCGATGGCGGCGGCGAAGCCCGCGATGGCCGGCAGCGCCTCGGTGCCGCCGCGCCGGCCGAATTCCTGCCCACCGCCGGTCAAAAGCGGCGCCGGGTCCAAACCGGGGCGGAGCAGCAGCGCCCCAACCCCTTTGGGGCCACCAAGCTTATGGGCGGAAAGTGCCATGGAATCGGCGGGGCCAAGGGCGAGGGGCATCCGCCCCGGCATTTGCACCGCATCCAGATGCAACAAGGCGCCATGCGCCCGGCAAAGCGTCGCGATGGTCTCAATGGGATGCAGCACGCCGGTTTCATTATTGGCCGCCATCACCGCAACCAGCGCGGGGCCGCCCGCGCCCAGCGCGGCTTCCAGCGCGCCAGGGTCCAAAGTGCCATCGGAAAGCACCGGGATCATCTCGGCCTCTGATCCTGCTGCGGCCAGGACGGCGGGGTGCTCGGTCGCCCCTACCAGCACGCGCCGCCCGGCGGTAAGGCCCTTGATGGCCAAGGCATTGGCCTCTGTCCCGCCCGAGGTGAACACCACATCCCGCCCGCGCGCCCCGAAGCGCGCGGCAATCGCCTCCCGCGCTTCTTCCAACACGCGGCGCGCCGCACGGCCTTCGGCATGGACCGAGGATGGATTGCCCGGCAGCGCTAAAACCTGGGCCATGGCGGCGATGGCTTCCGGGCGCATGGGCTCGGTCGCATTGGCGTCCAAATAAAGCCGGGGCATGGCAGGTCAGCCGGGCGGCAGGGGGCCGGCGGCGCGGCCCAAAACGCGCCCGGCCAGCACATCGGCCAGCGTCACACCGGCAAGGAAAAGCCTGATCTGCCCACCCAGTTCCGCCCAAAGATCATGCGTGTCGCAGCGCTGCCCCGCCAGGCAGCCGGGGGTGCCTTCCTCACACCTGGTGGCCGAAATCGGTTCTTCCACCGCATCGATGATGGCGGCGATGGTAATGCGCTCCGGCGTCGGCAGCAGCCGATAGCCGCCACCCGGCCCGCGCGCCGATTCCACCAGCCCGGCGCGGCGCAGCCGGCCAAAAAGCTGCTCCAGATAGGCCGCCGAAAGGTGCTGGGCGGCAGCGATATCAGCGATGGACGCCGGCCGAGCCTCCAGCGGGTCTGTCTGGCCGGCTTCCCGTCGCGCCATTTCAACGAGGGCCATGACAGCATAGCGACCACGGGTTGAGAGCCTCATCTGTCAGTGCAACCTGACACCAAAGGAGGGGGCAAAAAAAATCTCGACTCCTGGCATGAATCCATTAGGAATTTCCCGATGTAATCATTATATTACAGGTTCCTTTGGGGGATGGGAAACCCCTCTGAGGCATCGGGGTGGCGGCTTCGGCGCCACCTCGGCGATAGGATACCGCGGCGCTCCCGTGGCAATGAAAGCTAGGTTTGCCGATCTTGGCGGTCAAGATTTCCGCGGTCGGCAAGTGAGCGATCAATGCGTATCCTGGTCGTGGGCTTTGGTTTCCCGGAAATGCGGCGCCGGTGCCGCTGGGTTCGCATCGCTCATCCCCCATGGGCGATAATGCGTGAACCCCGCACCGGCCAAGAATGGAATGGATAGAAGAAGACCATGCCAGAAGTAATGTTCGCCGGGCCTGATGGCCGGCTTGAAGGACGCTATCACCATTCCAAGCGCCCGAATGCCCCCACAGCGCTGTTGTTGCACCCGCATCCGCTGCATGGCGGCACCATGAATAATCGCGTCATTCACGCGCTGTATCAGCGCATGCAGGCGCTGGGCTTTTCTGTGTTGCGCTTCAATATGCGTGGCGTGGGGCGCAGCCAGGGCCGCTATGATGGCGGCATTGGTGAAATATCGGATGCCTGCGCGGGGTTGGATTTCCTGCAAACCGTGAACCCCAACGCGTCTTCGCAATGGGTTCTGGGTTATTCCTTCGGTGCTTATGTTGGCATGCAGGTGCTGATGCGCCGCCCGGAAATGGGCGGCTTTGTTTCCATCAGCGCGCCGGCTTCGCATTATGATTTCGGCTTCCTCGCACCCTGCCCCTGCGGCGGGCTGATCCTGCATGGCGCCGATGATGAATTGGTGCCGGAAATCTCCGTGAAGAAGCTGGTGGAAAAGCTGAACACGCAAAAGGGCGTTTCCATTGATTATCGCGTCATGGCCGGGGCTGGTCATGTCTTCACGCCGGAACAGACCGAAAAGGTTGTGGATGCGGCGGAAGATCACGTGATGGGCATTCTGAACCGCAACCGCATGGCGCTGGCGGCTGATTAAGGCTTGAGCCACGCTTCAAAAAAAGGCCGCGCGGGTCATTCCGGGCGGCCTTTTTCATGTGCGGCGTTTGTGCTTGGATCGGTTCAACAACCGGGAGGTCACCATGAAGCTTTCACGTCGCGCGCTGATCGCCAGCGCCCTTGCCACCCCAGCCATTGCGCGCGCGCAGGGCGGTTGGCGGCCGGATCGGCAGATCACCATGATCGTTGCTTTCGCCGCGGGAGGCGGCACGGATGTGGCCGCGCGCACCATTGCGCGCTTCATGGAAGCGGATTTGGGCCAGCCTGTTGTGGTGCTGAACCGTCCTGGCGCCGGCGGAGAAATCGGCTTTTCCGAATTGGCCCGTGCGCGGCCTGATGGCTATACGATTGGGTTCATCAATACGCCCAATATCGTCACCATCCCGATTGAGCGCCGCGCGCGGTATTCATTGGATGATTTCTCACTCATTGGGAATATCGTGGATGATCCGGGCGGCATGTGGGTGGTGCCGGACAGTCCTTATAAGACGCTGGCTGATCTGCTGGCGGCGGCGCGGGCCAATCCGGGCACGATTGGCTATGGCACAACCGGCATTGGTTCGGATGATCATTTGGCCATGCTGGCCCTGGAACGCGCCACGGGTACCAAGTTTCTGCACATCCCCTTCGCGGGTTCGTCTCAGGTGAAGCAGAATGTGCTGTCGCGTACCATTCCGCTGGCGGTGATGAATGTGGCGGAAGGCCTGAATGACATGAACCAGGGCACGCTACGCCCGATCGCGCAATTGGGCGAAACCCGCTGGGACCGCGCGCCCACCATCCCAACCCTGCGCGAATTGGGCTTTGATGTGGTGGAAGGGTCCATGCGCGGCATGGCCGCCCCTGGTGGCATGCCGACCGAAATCATCACGCGGCTTGCGGATTCCGTGAAGAAGACAGTGGATAATCCGGAATTCCAGAAGCTTGCCGATCAGCAATTCCTGCCGCTGCGCTTCCTGGCCCCCGATGCCTATCGGGCGGAGCTTTTGGCGCTGCGTGCACGCTATCAGGCGCTCTGGAATCTGCATCCCTGGCGGGAGTGATTTCGGGGGCGTGATCCGTACAGGCGGATCACCTCACCCCGACCACTTGTCGCAAAACGCGGCGATATCCTCCTGCTGGAAATCTTCAAGCCTGGCCATGATCACCTCAAAGGGCCAATCCCACCAGGCAATGGCTTGCAGCCGCGTTGCAATAGCCGGCGGGAAGCGCTGCTTGATCATGCGCGCCGGCACGCCGCCCACAATGGTGTAAGGCGCCACATCGCGCGCCACCACCGCGCCCGCGGCCAGCACGGCGCCATCACCCACCGTCACACCGGCCAATACCGTGACGCCATGGCCAATCCAGACATCATTGCCGATCGTCACACGCGCCGCACGTCGGTCGGCGAAAAACGCGCTGTCGCGTTGTTTCGTCGCGTCATAATATTCCGGCACATAGGTGAAACGATGCTGCGCCGGACGGCCCATCGGGTGATTGGGCGGGCCGATCCGCACGCACGCCGCAATGGCGCAGAATTTGCCTATTTCAGCATCCGCCACCTGGCAGTCATGGCCAAGATAGGATGCATCGCCAAGCGTCGCATATGCCAGGGAAGACCGTTCCAGAATCTCACAGCGCGAACCGATCCGCGCTTCGCGCAGCTTCACGCTTGGATGAATGAAGGTCTCAGCAATTTTCGGGCCAGTTGCGGTCATGCCGGTGCTCCTTTGCAAGCCACAGGACAAAACGCCCAAAAGCATGCGGTAGGTCAATTGGATGGGTCAGCCGGCTATCCAGCCAGCGCGCGCTTTCTTGATCTTCCTCAATACGCCTGTCCCACCCCTTGGCATGATGTGTCCGCTGCGCTTGAAGTGCGGCACAACGATATCAGCCGCGCAACGTAACCAGGCGCGGCTTTGGGGGTATGATGGCTGAGATTGATCATCTTGTGATTGGCGCTGCCACGCTGGAAGCCGGCGCAGCCTGGCTGGAACGGCATTTGGGCACGCGCCCGGTTCCGGGCGGGGCGCATCCTGGCATTGGCACGCATAACATGCTGCTCGGCCTTGGGCCGGAACAGTATATCGAAATCATCGCCCCGGATCCCGCCCAGGGCACCCCTGCCTATCCCCGGCCCTTTGATCTGGACGACCCGGCGCTGCGACTGGCGCTGGAAGCCGAACCTCAGTTGATCGCCTATGTCGCCGCAACGCCCGCGATTGAAGCGGTGGTGGCGCGGCTTGGTGCGTCCCATGCTGGGGAATTGCGCGCCATGCGCCGCGGGGCGCTTTCCTGGCGCATGGCCTTCCCGCCGCAGCGCCAGGATATGGGCAATCTGATCCCCCCCTTGATCCAATGGGATGGCGCGCGCGCCGCGGCGCAAATTCCCGATTCCGGTTGGCGCCTGACCGGGTTTGAGGCGCAGCACCCGGATATGGATGCTCTCCGCCAAGCCATCGCCGCCAGAGGTCTGGAAGAGGCTGTGAAGCTTCGCCAAAGCCCAAGCGCCAGGCTGATCGCGCATTTGCGCCATCAGGATGGGCGAGAAGCCGTGCTGGCCAGCGCCTGACGCGGACGCGTAACCGCCTTTGAACGGTCTATCCTTCTGCGTAATTTCGGGACATATTTCCCGCATGGGAAGCATTACCCCCCCCTTGCGCCATAGCGGCGCCCAAGGCCCATCGGCGATTCCGTTTGCTGGGCGCTTTTACGCCGGAGCGGCGCCGGCATGACTGCACGCGTTCTGGTCGTGGATGACAGCCTGCCCAACCGCAAGCTGCTCGAAGCCCGGCTGCAGGATGAGTATTTTGAGGTTCTGGGCGCAGCCTCGGCGGCCGAGGCCATTACGCTCGCGCAGCGCTGGTCACCCGATATCATCCTTTTGGATGTGCTGATGCCCGTGATGGATGGGTTTGAGGCCTGCCGACGCCTGAAGGCCCAGCCGGCCACGGCGCATATCCCGGTGGTGATGGTCACTTCGCTCAATGACCAAAGTGAACGGGTGCGCGGCCTTGATGCCGGGGCGGATGATTTCCTGGTCAAGCCGGTGGATCAGGCGACGCTATTCGCCAGGCTGCGCGCCCTGTTGCGGGTGAAGCAGGTGCTGGATGCGTGGCGGCTGCGTGCTGAGACCGTGCGCGATCTGGGCTTTGAACCGCCAAGCGCGCCGCCCGAGGATTTCGAGGGTGCCAAGGTGCTGCTGCTTTCGGATCATGCGGCTGAGGCCGCAGCACTTTCCAGCGCGCTGGCTGCCGATGGCATGGCACTTGAGCAATTCCGGGATGAGAAGACGGTTTGGGATAGGCTGCGTGATCCGCTTGCGCATTATGACCTTGTGCTGACGTCACTTCCCATGTCGGAAGGTGATCCGCTCCGCCTTGCGTCACGCTTGCGCGCTGAGGCCGAGACGCGCGATTTGCCGCTGATGCTGATTGCGGATGATGAACAACGAGACCTGGTGCTGCGGGCCTTTGAATTGGGCGCATCCGATCATGTGCTGCGGCCGATCAATGAGGAAGAATTGCGCGCGCGCGTGCGCAATCAGGTGCGGCGGCGGCGTTATCAGCTGCGCCTTAGGGCGGAGTTTGATCGCTCACTCGAATTGGCGGTGACCGATGGGCTCACGGGCCTGCGCAATCGCCGTTATGTCATTCGCCATCTGGAATCGTTGCTGCGCGCAGGCACCGCGTGTGGTGTGCTGATGATTGATGTGGATCGCTTCAAGCCGCTCAATGATTACTATGGCCATGCGGCGGGTGATGCCGCATTGCGCGAAGTGGCGGCACGGCTGCGCGAACATGTGCGCGCTTCCGATGTGGTGGCGCGCTATGGCGGGGAAGAGTTTCTGGTAGTCATGTCGGGCGCGGGCGCCGAGGAAACCGCCGTTATCGCCGAAAGGCTCCGCGCTGCCATTGCTGGCAGACCGATTGACCTTGGCCAAGCCAAGCTGCCGGTCACCGTGAGCATCGGCAGTGCCCTGGCCGGCAACAATACGGAAGCCCCGTCCCTTATCGCTGCCGCCGATACAGCCATGTATCGGGCGAAATCATTGGGCCGCAACCGCGTTGAAGCCGCGACCGAGGCCGATTGGCGTCCTTAAGCCGTGTTGCGTTCAAATCGGTTTACGCAACCCGCTCTTTATTGTTGTTTTTCGAGCATCTTAGTGCGGTCAAAAAAATGGCACTCGCTGCCGATGGCTTTATTCTGGCTCCAGACGTGCGGATGTCCATCTTGGCCATGGGTGACCCCATGAGACCGTATAGGTTGACGCAGACTGATCAAGGCACCTCAAAATCCCACTTGCAAACGGGGCGGGCCATAGGTTTTGAGGCACCTTCACCCGTTCAGGTAATTTCATCTGGGCGGGCGCTGCTTTAAGGGGCTGGACAAAACTGCGCTGGGCGGTATGAAGCGCGCCTTGGTGATGCCGGGGCTTGCCCTGGTCGGCGGGCGCATAGCTCAGTTGGTAGAGCAGCTGACTCTTAATCAGCGGGTCCAAGGTTCGAATCCTTGTGCGCCCACCAATGAAATCAAAGACTCATAAGCCGCTTCTCTTTCGCGCCAAGACGCCAACCCGCATGCGGACCTAATGCGGACCCCTTCAGGCTGGATCGTCTTGGGTTTGCCGGAGGCTATCTGCTTAAGTTGCGCGGCCATGGCAGTAGGCCAGACGCGGAGGCGGAACCCCTTTTCGCCGGCATGGCGCTGATCCGTCGGCGTCAGCCCGATCGGCGTTTCATGGGCCAGCGAGGCTATTGTTCTTTTTCCCATCATTCATCATGGCTTGTGTTGCACGCCCCGAATTGGAAAGCTAAATCCGTGATCACACGCAAACGCCCCTGCTGATGACCCTTGGCTTCCTGGAATGGTCCGCCCGGCGTGGTGGGCTGCTGCTGGCGCTTGGTATTTTCGCTGGGCTTTTCATCCCGCCCTTGGCGGCGCTGTTTCGTGATGTTGTCACGTTTTCGGTCGCAACGCTGATGACGCTTGTGCTGCTGCGCGTGGATTTGGCGCAGGTGGTGGCGTATTTGCGCCGGCCCGTATTGGTGGCGGTATTGGTCGGCTGGATGATGCTGGTCTGCCCCATCCTGCTTTTCCTGGTGCTGCGTGGCTTTGGCTTTGAAGGGCCCTTGGTCGCGGGGCTGGTGATCAGCGCCATGGGCTGTGCCGCCACATCCTCCCCCGCCTTTGCGCGCATGGTGGGGTTGGATGGTGAGATTTCGCTGGTGGTCGCCATCATCACCACGCTGATTGTGCCCTTCACCGCGCCGCCCTTGGCGCTTGGGCTGATGGGCATAGACCTTGCCATTTCGCTTTCCGCGCTGATGGGCCGGCTGATGTTGGTGGTGGGCCTGCCCTTGCTCATTGCGGTCGCGCTGCGCCGCCTTGCCGGGCCCGCGCGCCTGCAACGCTATGCCGGCGCCCTGGATGGTTCCGTGGTGTGGCTTGTCGTGATTTTCGGCTTTGGCGTCATGGATGGGATGCTGGCCAAGATCACCTCAGACCCGGCCTGGGTGATGGGTGGATTGGCCTTGGCCTTCGCCGCCAATTTCGGCCTGAATGCCGCAACCGCCTTGGTCTTTGCGCCTACCGGCAAGACGCTGGCGCTGACAGCGGGCTTGCTCGGTGGCAATCGCAACATGGCGCTGTTCCTGGCGGTGCTGCCGGCGGCGACCGATGAGCGGATTCTACTGTTCTTTGCGCTCGGCCAATTCCCGCTGTTTCTCACACCCTTTCTGTTGCGCCCGATTTATGCGCGGTTGAGCCCTGTTGGGGCGTCAGGCCGCCTGTAGCCGCCCAGCTAGGCTCACCACTTGCTCTTGCAGCGTCGCGCTTTGCCGCGCCATTGCATCGGCATGATCACCAAGGGCAGCGACCGGCGCGCCGGCCGCTTCCATGCCGCCCTGCACAATGGCGACCGCCCGAGCCACTGCGGAGGTCCCCTCGGCTGCCGCAGCAATGCCCTGGGCGATTTCGCGTGTGGCTGTGCCCTGCTGTTCAATGGCGCGCGCGGCTTCGCCGGCAATGCCATCAATACGCTGCACCACCTCTGCAATGCCCTGAATGGCCGCCACCGCTTCAGAGGAGGTGCTGCGGATTTCCTGCACCTGGCGCGAAATTTCCTCGGTCGCCTTGGCGGTTTGCGCGGCCAAGGCCTTGACCTCGGAAGCCACCACCGCAAAGCCCTTGCCGGCTTCACCCGCGCGCGCGGCTTCAATGGTGGCGTTCAGCGCCAGCAGATTGGTCTGGCCGGCGATGGCGGAGATCAGTTTCACCACATCGCCAATTTTCTCGGCCGCGCCGGCAAGCCCTTGCACAATGCCATCGGTGCGCCCGGCGGCATTGACCGCTTCGGCGGCGATGCTGGCGGAAGCGCGAATTTGTTCGGAAACGGCGGTAACGGTCGCGGTCAGTTCCTCGGCCGCTGCGGCAACCTTGCCGGTTTCTTCCTGCGCGCGTCCCGCGCTGGCGCCGATGGTGCTGGTCGCCTGCTGCGCTGCCCGTTGCGCTTCTGTCAGGCTTGCCAGGGTCGCATGATTGGTGCTGGCGGCCTGTGCCAAGCCTTGCAGGCGGGGCGTGATTTCCGCTTCCAGCACCCGGCCCGCTTCCGCGCGCAGCGCCGCATGATCGGATTTGAGTCTGACAAGTTCGCCGAGCGCAGCATCACGCGCGGCGTTGGCGCTGGCCAGATCAGCGCGCAAATGGGCAAGCATGCCCGCATCCGAACGTTGTTCCGAAAATGCGGGGGCGCCGCTGCGGCGCGTCAGGAAGCCCAGCAACGCCGCCAAGGCCAGGGCAAGCCCGCCCAGCAGCAACGGCAAGCTTTGCGCCGGGGTCTGCTTTGGCTGGGCAGGGCGGGCGCGACGGGCTTCTTCCGCCGCAGCGGAAAGCAGCGGCGTGACGCTGGCCTGGAAACGCGCCCCAGCGTCACTCAACCGCGCGGCAGCAGCGGCGACCTGCTGGCCAGAGGCGTTTTCGCGCGCCGCGCGCGCTGCTGGCGCTTCCAGCGCCTGGTGGGCGCGCTGGAGGGCTGAGGCAGCTTCACGCAGCGCCTGATAGCGCGGCGCATTGCCCAAAGCGGCCATTGCGGCATCGAGATTTGCCAGTGCCCCATTCTGCGCCGTGATCAGCGCCTGATGCGCCGCATCATCCCGCGTGGTGCCGATGCGGTTGGCAATGCCGAAAAGCTCCTCTGCCGCGCTGCGGGCATTGAACAGCGCGGCCTGCCGGGGGATTTCATTATTGGCGAGCAAGCCGCGCGGCCTTGGGGCCTGACCGCGCGGTGGGGGCGCCCCATTCATGGCGCGGGCGATTTCCTGTCCAACCCCATCAATGGCAGGCAGAAGGGCTGAGCGAAAGACGTGATGCGCGGCGCCCAAAGCGGCGATGTGCTGCCCGGCTTCCTGGCGCGCCCGTTGTTCCGCTTGCAAGGCCGCGCCAAGCTGTCGTAGCGCCTCTGCAAGGCTGGTGCTGGCAGTCTGAATGCCGGACGGGATGGCGGGATTGCTGCGTAACAACGTATTCAGCCGGTCTTCCGCCTGGCGGGCACGGCGCGCTGCTTCGTTCAATTCAGCGTCGGACCGTGCCAACAGCATCGGCGGCACCGCGCCGGAAAGCTGCGTGGCGCGTTCGGCAATGTCCAAGCTGCGCGCGAGCGCGGGCAGGCGCGGATCAGCGGGGGGCGCAGGTAGGCTTTGCGGCAAGCCGTAAATGATGCCCGCCGTGCCCAAGGCGGTAAGCCCAGCAATAACGCCAATCCCCAATAAAGAGCGCGATGATGAAAATGCGTGAGCAGCTTTAGGCATCGGAATTTCCGCATCAGGATGTTGCACGATTAAGGCGAAGGCTATCTGAAACTCCTGAATGTTCGGTGAGGAAGCGCAGTTTTATTCGCGCGATTGATAAGGGATCGATGGAAACCGTCAGAAATTCAGGCGATGCCGGATTTGGCAGCATCAATAAAGTTTTCGTTTATTGCATGAATTTCACATACCTGTTCAGGGCTCATTCATCACATCTGCGTAGCGTGCCCCCTGTCATCTACCTCTTGCCGAGACTGGCCATGGTCGGGGCGTTCTTCGCCCCCGACGAACCCCTCGGCATGAGAAAATGGCGTTTGAAAACGCGACGGGGACCAGGAGACCCAAATGTTACGAATCAGGCCTTTGGCCATAGTCATGAGCCTTGCCCTGGCGGCTGCCTCGGGCCTTGCTCTGCTGTCCTTCCTGATGATGCAGCATGCCTTCAGCGATGCGCGCAGCGCCTATCAGAACCAGCATTTGTCCTATCGCCTGGCCGATGAATTGCGCCAGAGCTCCGATGATATCACGCGCAATGCGCGGACCTATGTGGTGACGGGTGATCCGAAATGGGAAGAACAATTCCTGTCCGTGATCGCGATCCGCAATGGTGAAAAGCCACGCCCGGTGGATTATCACCGCATTTACTGGGATTTCGTGGCGGCTACCGGCCGCGCGCCGCGCCCGGATGGCGCACGTATCCCGCTGCAGCAGATGATGCGCGAAGCGGGCTTCTCGGATGCTGAATTCGCCCTGCTCCGTCAGGCGCAGCAGAATTCCGATGCGCTGATCCAGCTTGAAACGGTTGCGATCAATGCTGCCAAGGGGATTTTCGCTGATTCTGAGGGCAAGTTCACTGTCCGCCGCGACCCGGATTTTGCCATGGCGCGGGATTTGATGCATGGCGCGGATTACCACCGCTTCAAGGCCGATATCATGGGCCCGATTGACCAATTCTATGTGGCCCTTGAAGAACGTCTTGCGTCCACCATCCGCGCCGCAGAAGACCGTGTGGCCTTTTGGCGCTCTATTCTCGGTATCGCGGTCGCCATGATCCTCGCCGTTTCCGCGGCAGTCGCCTGGCTGCTGGTGCTGCGCATCTCGAAGCCGCTTGATGAGCTTTCGGGTTCCATGGACAAGCTTGCCAAGGGTGATCTTGCCGTGCGCATTACCCATGCGGAACGCGTGGATGAAATCGGCGACATGAGCCGCGCGACCACCATCTTCCGCGATGGCCTGGTGGAAACCGCCAAGCTGCGTGAGGCGGAAGCCAAGCGCGGCGCGGAATTGGAAACAGCGCGCCGTGCCGCCATTCAGGAAATCGCCAATGATCTGGAAAAGGCGATTGGCCAATCCGTCGCCATGCTGTCCGACAATTCGGCCAAGCTTGTGGTGGAAGGCGGGAAGGTTGCCAGCACCACCGATACCGCGCTGACCCAGGCGCGCACCGCAGCGCATGAGGGCACGGAAGCCAATCATGGCATCCAAAGCGTCTCTGCTGCGGCGGAACAGCTTACCGTCGCCATTTCCGAAGTCTCAGCGCGGGTCAATGCGGTCGCGCAAACCGCCCGCAGCGCGGCGGATGAGGCGGATCGCGTGACATCGCTGATTGATGGGCTGAATGCCGCATCGGTCAGGATCAATGACGTGACCGGGCTGATCGGGTCCATTGCCGCCCAGACCAATCTGCTGGCGTTGAATGCCACCATCGAATCGGCGCGCGCCGGTGACGCCGGCAAGGGCTTCGCGGTTGTGGCTTCCGAAGTAAAGAACCTGGCCGCGCAATCGGCCAAGGCGACGGAGGGGATTCAGGGCGAAATCAGCGCCATGCAATCCATCATTTCTGATGTGGTTTCCGTTATCCGCGAAATCGTGGGCCGCATCAGCCAGCTGAATAACGAAAACGGCGCCATCGCCGCAGCAGTTGAAGAACAATCCGCCACCACGGCGGAAATCGCCTCAAGCCTGCGTTCTGCCGCGTCAAGTGTCGGGGCGCTTGAAGGGTCCATCGGCCGCGTTTCGGATATGACCCAGAATGCGGGTCAGGCCATTGGCACCATCAACCACGCCACCAAATCCCTGGCGGATGAGGCGGTGCAGCTGCGCGGTGCGACGCAATCGCTGATCCAGCGCCTGCAAGCGGCCTGATTGGCCGCAACCAAAAACGCGGCCTGCCGATGCGGGCCGCGTTTTTTATGTGATCAAACCGTGGAAATATCCGGCGCGTCGGGATTCTTCATCCCCACAATGTGATAGCCGCTATCCACGTGATGCACTTCGCCCGTCACGCCGGCAGCAAGGTCAGACAGCAAATACAAACCCGCACCGCCCACTTCTTCAATCGTCACATTGCGGCGCAGCGGCGAATTGTATTGGTTCCATTTCAGGATATAGCGGAAATCGCCAATGCCACTCGCGGCCAGGGTCTTGATCGGCCCGGCGCTGATGGCATTCACGCGAATGCCGGCCTCACCCAAATCGGTTGCCATATAGCGCACGCTGGCTTCCAGCGCCGCCTTCGCCACACCCATTACATTGTAATGCGGTGTCACACGTTCGGCGCCGAGATAAGAAAGGGTCAATTGCGCGCCCCCCCGCTTCATGAGCGCGGCGGCACGGCGGCCAACGGCCACGAAGGAATAGCAGGAAATATCCATCGCCTGCAGAAAGGCATCGCGCGGCGTGTCCAGATAGCGCCCGCGCAAATACTGCTTATCGGCAAAGCCAATGGCATGGACCAGGAAATCCATCCCGCCCCAGGCCTTTTCCACCGCGCCAAAGGCGGCATCCATGCTGGCATCTTCCGCCACATCACAGGGCACCACCAGGCTTGACCCCAGGCTTTCCGCCAGCGGGCGCACACGCTTTTCAAGCGCTTCGCCCTGATAGGTGAAGGCAACCTCGCCCCCCTGGGCGGCAATGGCCTGCGCAATGCCCCAGGCGATGGAACGGTCATTCGCCACCCCCATGATCAGGCCGCGCTTGCCGGCCATCAGGGTGCCTTTGGGTATGCTGGGGGCTGGATCGGCGTCGTTCATCGGGTGCGGGACCATCCGGCTATTGAAGTGGGTGCCCTCTGCCATGGCGCCGGATACCGGGCAAGGGCCTTGCCCTTTCGCAAAGCCTCCCGATACAGGGCGGGATAAGGAGAACCCCATGGACGGCACCGTGACCACCAACGAAGACCCTTTCGCCCTGTTTCAGGATTGGATGGCGGAAGCCACCAAAGGGGAGATCAATGACCCGAATGCAGTGTGCCTGGCTACCGCCACACCGGATGGCAGGCCATCGGCGCGGATGGTGCTGCTGAAGGGCGTGGATGCGCGGGGCTTCGTTTTCTACACCAATCTGGAAAGCCGCAAGGGCGGCGAATTGGCCGCCAATCCCTTTGCTGCGCTCTGCTTTCACTGGAAAACGCTCCAGCGCAGCATTCGCGTGGAAGGCCAGGTTGAGCAGGTCTCGGATGCTGAGGCGGATGCCTATTATGCCTCCCGCGCGCGGACATCGCGGCTTGGGGCTTGGGCGTCCAAACAGTCTCGCCCGCTGGAAAGCCGCTTTGCCTTGGAAAAGGCGGTGGCGGAATATGGGCTGAAATATGCGGTGGGCGAGATTCCGCGCCCGCCCTTCTGGTCCGGCTTTCGCGTGCTGCCCGCGCGGATTGAATTCTGGCGCGACATGCCCTTCCGGCTTCATGAACGCCGGGTGTTCCACCGCGATGGCGCGGGCTGGCGGCTTGAGGCGCTCTACCCGTGAAGCTGGCCGCCGGCATTCCCCAGAGCCAGGCGGAAGTGGCCGCGTTTCTGGAGCAGCTTGCCGGCGCCGCACCGATTCAAACCCATATCTCGGCGATTTTTGTGGGGCGGGAGACCGCCTGGAAGATGAAGAAGGCCGTCGCGCTGGGATTTCTTGATTTCAGCACCCTGGCAGCGCGGGCGCATTTCTGTCGGCGCGAATTGGAACTGAACCAGCCCGCCGCGCCCGGTATTTACCGCGATGTGGTCGCCATTACCCGCGCCGCGGATGGAAGTTTGCGGGAGGGCGGGGTGGGGGAGGCGGTGGAATGGGTGCTCCGCATGGCGCCGATCGCGGCCGACGATTTCCTGGATGCGGTGGCCGCGCGGGGCGGCCTGACGCCCGCCTTGTTGGACGCCCTGGGCGATGCAGTTTTCGCGCTTCATGAATCGGCCCCCAAGGTCGCGGGGCTGGATGCACCGGGCGCCATGGAGCAGGTGCTAGCCGGCAATCTGCGCGCCGCCCGCGCAGCGGGCCTGCCGGAGGCCGAAATTGCGCCCTTGGCCGCAGGCTTTCAGGAAGCGCTGCAAGCTGCGGCGCCTTGGCTGACGGCCCGCGCGGCGGAAGGCCGCATCCGGCGCTGCCATGGCGATCTCCATTTGGGGAATCTATGCCTCTGGCAGGGCAAGCCCACCCCCTTTGACGCCTTGGAATTCGATGAGGCTTTGGCGCGGATTGATACCGCCTATGATCTTGCCTTCCTGCTGATGGATTTGGACCGGCAGGCGGGGCGGGCAGCGGCGAATCGTTTGTTGAACCGCTATCTGGCGCGGTCGGGCGATTATGGGGTGCTTGCGCTTTTGCCTTTATGGCTTGGGCTGCGCGCCCTGGTGCGCGCGCATGTGGAAGCCGCACGCGGGCGAGATGGCGTGCCGCTACTGCTTGTTGCGGCGGAATATCTGGCGCCGCCACCGCCCTGCCTGATCGCGGTGGGCGGGCTGCAAGGCACCGGCAAATCAACCCTGGCGCGCGGCCTGGCGCCCACGCTTGGCGCCGCACCGGGCGCGCTGCTGCTGCGATCTGATGAACTCCGCAAGCGCCACTTTGGCCTGCCACCGGAAGCGCCTTTGCCGCCCGAGGCCTATGCTGAGGCCATCAGCACCGCCATACATGAAGAATTATTCATGATTGCCGAAGCCGTGCTGCGCCAAGGCCATGCGGTTGCCTTGGATGCGATGTTTTTGGACGCGGGGCATCGGCACAAGGCCGCGCAAATCGCGGCGCGTGTTGGCGTACCGTTTCACGGTTTTTGGCTTGAAGCGCCAATGGAAATCCTGAAATCGCGCATCCTTGCGCGGCGCGGCGATGCCTCTGACGCGACCATTGCTGTTCTGGAACGTGCGGCGAAGGCTGATCCCGGCCCGATTGACTGGCTCAGGCTGGATGCGGCCGGCGATGCGCTGGCGGCGGCACGGGCAGCCCTTGGCATGGCGGGCTGAAATATGTGCTAATCCAACCCATATCTGGGACGACGTAAAACAAAACCAAAGTAATGAGGAGGCATGGCCATGGCCTATCGCCGTCTATTGCTGCCGTTGACCGGCACCGCAGCCGGGGAATCCGCGCTTGGCACCGCGCTGATTGCCGCGCGCATTTGGGGTGCGCATGTGCATTGCCTGCATGTGCGCGTGGATGCGCGCGATGTTGCGCCATTGGCCGGGGAAGGGCTTTCCGGCGCGATGATTGAGGAAATGATGGCCGCCACCGAACGCGAAAGCGGGGAAAGGGCGGATCGCGTCAAGAACCTGTTCCAGAAATTCACCGCCAATCTGGGCGATGTGACACTCGCCGATAATCCTGACACGGCGGCGAAAACCGAAGGCCCGACGCTGTCCTTCGAATCCATGGTGGGGCGGGAAGAAGATATCGTCGCGCAGCAATCGCGGCTTTACGATATGGCCGTGGTGCCGCACCCCGAAGCGGGGGAGGATGTCTCCAGCAGCGATGCGCTGCACGCCATCCTGTTCGATTCCGGGCGGCCCGTTTTGATTGCGCCGCGCACGCCGCCGGCGGCAATCGGCACGCGGATTTGCATCGCCTGGAATGGCACGGCGGAAAGTGCCGCGGCGGTGGCGGCGGCCTTGCCTTGGCTGCACCAGGCGTCTGCGGTGCGGATTCTCTGCGCCGATGAATACCAGCGCCGCGGCCCGAAGGCCGAGGGCATTCAGGCTTATCTTCGCTGGCATGGCATTGAGGCAGAACTCACGCCCTTCAAGCCGCAAACCCGCGATGTGGGGGCGGGGCTTTTGGGCGCGGTGCGCGATTTTGGTGCCGATATGCTTTCCATGGGTGCCTATAGCCATTCGCGTCTGCGGCAATTGATCCTGGGCGGCGTGACGCGCCATGTGCTGGAGAATGCGGAGATTCCCGTGCTGATGTGTCGGTGATTTTCACCCGCGCATAGCAGTCTTGCGCGGGCGGTATGGCACCGCCCGCCGCGTGCCCCTATCTGAACCGCAAGGCCACAAGCGGCCAAGCGAGAAAACCCATGATCGAATTGCGTTCCTTTGAAAGCCTGGGCAAGGCAAATTTCGGTTGGCTGAATGCCAATCACCATTTCTCTTTCGGGCATTACCGCGATGCTGGCCGCATGAATTGGGGGCGGCTCCGTGTTTGGAATGATGATGAAATTGCCCCCGGCACGGGGTTCGACCCGCACCCGCATCGGGATATGGAAATCATCACCTATGTCCGGCAGGGCGCGATTACCCATAAGGACAGCATGGGCAATGAAGGCCGCACCGAAGCCGGCGATGTGCAGGTGATGAGTGCCGGCACCGGCGTGACACATGCTGAATATAATCTGGAATCGGGTGTGACCACGCTGTTTCAGATTTGGATCATGCCGGACCGCACCGGCCTGCCGCCTTCCTGGGGCGCCAAGAAATTCCCCAAGGAAAAGCGCGAAGCAGGGTTTGAGGTTTTGGCATCAGGCCGGCCTGGCGATGCTGCTTCCGGAGCGCTGCCGATCAATGTGGATGGCGCGGTAATGGCGGCCACACTCGCCAAGGGGCAAAGCCTGACGCAACCCCTGGCAGAAGGCCGCGCCGCCTATCTGGTGCTGGCGCGCGGCGCGGTGGAGGTGAATGGCGTTGCGGCCAGCGCGCGGGATGGTCTTGCCATCCGGGCGGAGCCCGCCATCACCATCACCGCCAGCGAAGACGCTGAATTGGTCATGGTGGAAGTGGCAGATCGCTGATCCGCCCTCACCATTTCTTCCAGATTGGCCGATGTGGAAATAGCGGCCGATGGTGATGGTGATGCCGGCGGTCATGCCGATAATGCCGGTACGGTTCGAAGGCGCGATAGCTGTGCCGATAGGGCCGATAGGCATGGCCGCCATAAGGCGCGTAACCGTAGCCGCCATAACCATAGCCATAATGGGGCCTGTAATGGCCATCGCTGGCAAGGCAGCCGCCCAAGGTCAACAATAACAGCAACATCGAAAGAGGTAATGTAATGAGACGCATCGGGCACCTCCGTTGATCCCTTTGAGATCAACGGAAGTTCACCATGACTCCATGTCTGCCGCGGGGCGGGATCAGGGCATTTTCATGATGCGCGGCTGATCAGCGCCGCAATTCCACGGAACAGGCGCGCGCAAAGTCTCGGTCATCGAGCATCCAGTCCTGGGTGCCGGTGAAGCGCGCCTCGCCATCCGTGCCAAGCCGGCCTTCATAGCGCGCACGGTAATGAAAGCCGCGCCCGGAAGACCCGCCCTGTAATAGCAGTGCACCATCTGCGCCTACGCGTCCTTCGCCGCGCTCCCAAGCCCCCGTCCGCGCACCAGAAGCCGAGAGCACCGGGCGCTCATATTTCGCGACTGAGCCATCCACCTTTATCGTGAATGGCGCAGCCAGCGGCGCCTGTGTGATGCCAGGCACGGCATCACAAGTCAGCCTGCCCTGCCAAACACCCTGAAAACCCTGCGCCGCCAGCGGGCTGGCAGCGCAAAGCAAGATGGCAAGGAACAGAAAGCGGATCACTGATCCGCGTAGCAATGGGTCTCAGCCCCGCCACCCGGATGGGTCACGGCCCCAAGACAGGCTGGGCCCACAAGCTGCGCATATTTCCAGAGCACGCCGGAATTGTAATCGGTCTTGCGCGGCTTCCATTCGGCGCGGCGCTTGGCCAATTCCTCATCTGAAAGCGCCACATCAATCGTGCCCTTATCGGCATCAATGATGATCTTGTCGCCATCGCGCAGCAGCGCGATCGGGCCGCCCACCGCGGCTTCCGGCCCGACATGGCCGATGCAGAAGCCGCGTGTCGCACCCGAAAAACGCCCATCAGTGATCAGCGCCACCTTATCGCCCATGCCCTGACCATAAATGGCCGAGGTGGTGGAGAGCATTTCACGCATGCCAGGCCCACCCTTCGGGCCTTCATAGCGCACGATGATCACATCGCCTGGCTTATAGGCGCGCATTTCCACGGCCTTGAAGGCATCTTCTTCGCAATCGAAGCAAAGCGCGGTGCCTTCGAAGCGCAGCTTTTCCATGCCGGCGATTTTCACAATCGCGCCTTCCGGCGCCAGATTACCCTTCAACGCCACTACACCACCGATCGGGCTGATCGGATCGGAACAGGGGCGCACCACATCCTGATCCTTGGGCACGATCACTTCGCGGTGGTTCTCCGCAATAGTCTTGCCGGTCACGGTCATGCAATTACCCTTCACATAGCCGCCATCAATCAGCGCCTTGATGATGATGGGCACGCCACCAATGCGATGCACATCAGCCGCAACATACCGCCCACCAGGCTTGAGGTCCGCGATGTGTGGGGTCTTGCGCATGATCTCCGCCACATCCTGCAATGTGAAGCGGATGCCGGCCTCATGCGCCATGGCGGGCAGATGGAGCGCGGCATTGGTCGAACCACCCGTCGCGCCCACAATCGCTGCCGCGTTATGCAACGCGTCCAGCGTCACGATATCGCGCGGGCGGATATTGCGGCGGATCAGTTCCACCACGGCGCGCCCTGATTCCACCGCCCAACGGTCGCGGTCTTCATCCGGCGCCGGCGCGCCCGCCGAAAAGGGCAGCGCAAGCCCGATCATTTCGGAAACGCAGGCCATGGTATTGGCGGTGAATTGACCGCCGCAAGCACCCGCGCCGGGGCAGGCATGGCGTTCAAGCTCATCCAATTCCTCATCAGACATGCCGCCGGCGGCGTGCTTGCCCACCGCTTCAAACACATCCAACACCGTCACATCACGGCCATGATGCTTGCCCGGCATGATGGACCCGCCATACATGAAGACAGACGGCACATTCAGCCGGATCATGGACATCATGACGCCGGGGAGCGACTTGTCGCAGCCGGCAATGCCAACCAGCGCATCATAGCAATGCCCGCGCATGGTCAGTTCAATGGAATCCGCGATGGTATCGCGTGACGCGAGCGATGATTTCATGGATTGATGGCCCATCGCGATGCCATCCGTCACCGTGATGGTGGTGAATTCGCGCGGCGTGGCGCCGGCTTCCTTCACGCCAATCTTGGCCGCCTGCGCCTGGCGCGACAGCGCGATATTGCAGGGGGCCGCTTCATTCCAGCAGGAGGCGACACCCACCAGCGGCTGGGTGATTTCTTCCTGCGTGAGCCCCATGGCGTAGTAATAGGAACGATGCGGCGCGCGTTCCGGCCCCATGGTGGTGTGCCGGCTCGGCAGTTTTGACTTGTCCCATTTCGTCATCGTCATTTTCCTCCTGCAGGATTTTCAGAACGCGATCCAGCGACCGCCTTTACATGAAACAAAGCACTGTTTGGGGTAGCGCGTGAAGCCAAGCGGGCATGATGGCCAAGCGGCATGCGCTAATCCGCAATCCGCGCCAAAGCGGCATCAAGCCGGGCAAGTTCCGCCTGCCAGGCAGCGAGCCTTTCGCGGTTTTCCTCCACGATTTCGACCGGCGCGCGAGAGACAAAGGCTTCACTGCCAAGCTTGGCTTCAACCTTTTGCACTTCGCCTTCGATGCGCATGCGTTCCTTGCCAAGGCGCGCGCGTTCGGCGGCGAAGTCAATCACATCGGCCAAGGGCAGCATCAGCGTGGTTTCATCCAGCACGGCCTGCACCACGCCCTTGGGTGGGTCACCACTCAGGGCGCGGATCTCGCTGGCGCGGCCCATCCGATGAATGGCATCGGCCCAACGTTCGGCGCGCGCCAGGCTTTCGGGCCGGGCGCCGGCCATCAGCAGCGGCACGGTGACGGATGGGGCGACATTCATTTCCGATCGCACGGTGCGGATTTCGGAGATCAACCGCACCACCCAATCCAATTCCGCGCGCGCCGGCGCAGCATCGTCAACCGGCATGGCTTCCGGCCAGGGTGTGCGGATCAGGCTACCCTCAGCGCCATAGCCCATGCGGTGCCACAGCTCCTCCGTGATGAAGGGCATGACGGGATGGAGCATGCGCAGGATCACGCCCAGCACATGCGCCGCAGTGGCCTTCACTTCTTCCTTATCCGCGCCATCCGGGCCATTCAGCACGGGCTTGGCGAATTCCAGGAACCAGTCGCAGAAATCATTCCAGGCGAAGCGATAACAGGCCTTGGCATAATCATCGAAGCGGAAGCCTTCCAAAGCGGCATTCGCTTCGGCCAGCGCCGAATTTGTTGTATCCAAAATCCAGCGAGAAAGCGGCAAGCGCGCCGAGGCAGGATCGAACCCCACCACCGGCGCAACGCCATTCATTTCGCAAAACCGCGCCGCATTCCAGATTTTTGTCGCGAAGGACCGGTAGCTTTCCACCCGCTGCCGGCCGAGCTTGATGTCGCGTCCCGGTGAGGCCAAGGCACAGAGCGTGAAGCGCATCGCATCCGCGCCATAGGCATCAACCAATTCCAGGGGATCAATGCCATTGCCGCGCGATTTGGACATTTTCTGCCCTTTTTCATCGCGCACCAACCCATGGATGCAAACGGTCTTGAAGGGCACCCTCCCATCCATGAAATGAATGCCCATCATCATCATCCGGGCGACCCAGAAGAAGATGATATCCGAGCCCGTTACCAGCACATCGCCGGGATAGTATTTCTCGAGTTCCGGCGTTTTTTCCGGCCAGCCAATGGTGGAAAAGGGCCACAGCGCACTGGAAAACCAGGTATCCAGCACATCCTCATCACGCGTTAGCGCTACATCGCGCCCGAAATGCGCCCGCGCGGCAGCCAACGCCTCGGCTTCAGTATGTGCGACGAAAACCTCTCCATCCGGCGCATACCAGGCAGGGATTTGATGGCCCCACCAGAGCTGGCGGGAAATGCACCAGGGCTGGATGTCGCGCATCCAGGCAAAGAAGGTGTTTTCGAATTGCTTGGGGGAAAAGACGGTCTGGCCAGATTCCACCGCGCGAATGGCCGGTCCCGCCAAAGTTTTGGCATCCACATACCATTGTATCGTCAGGCGCGGTTCAATAGGCACCGCTGAACGCTCACTATGCGGGACCATATGGGTGTGCGGTTCGATCTTCTCGACCAACTCCAATTCCTCAAGCCGCGCCACAATCGCCTTGCGCGCCGCGAAGCGATCCTGCCCCGCCAGACCACGCACAAATTCATGATCCGCAATGCCCTCAGCGGCGGCGAAATGCGTGCTGATTTCTTCCAGCATTACGCGCCCTTCGGCATCCAGCACGGATGGCATGGGCAAATCATGGCGGCGCCCGACCTCAAAATCATTGAAGTCATGCGCCGGCGTGATCTTAACCGCGCCCGATCCCTTTTCAGGATCAGAATATTCATCCGCCACCACGGGAATCGCGCGGCCCAAAAGCGGCAGGATCACGCGCTTGCCGATCAAATCCTTGAAGCGCGCATCTTCGGGATGCACGGCAACGGCGGTGTCGCCCAACATGGTTTCCGGGCGCGTGGTGGCCACCACCAGGAAACGCCCAGGGGCGCCTTCCACCGGGTAGCGCAAATGCCAAAGGCTGCCCTTCACTTCCTTGCTTTCGACTTCCAGATCGGAAATCGCCGTCAGGAATTTCGGGTCCCAATTCACCAGGCGTCGGTCGCGATAGATCAGGCCTTGGCGATGCAGCGTCACGAATACTTCGCGCACCGCGGCAGAAAGCCCTTCATCCATCGTGAAGCGTTCACGCGGCCAATCGAGCGATGCGCCAAGCCGGCGCAATTGCCGCGTGATGGTGCCGCCCGATTCAGCCTTCCATTCCCAAACACGCTTCAGGAAAGCCTCGCGCCCCATGCTGCGACGGTCCGGCTGCTTCTGTTCGGCCAGCAGGCGTTCCACCACCATTTGTGTGGCGATGCCGGCATGGTCCGTGCCGGGCTGCCACAGCGCATCGCGCCCCTGCATGCGCCGCCAGCGGATCAACACATCCTGCAAGGTATTATCCAAAGCATGGCCGATATGCAGGCTGCCCGTGACATTGGGCGGCGGGATCATGATGGTGAAGGGGCGGGCTGTGCTTTCCGGGCGGGCGGAAAAAGCGCCTGAAGCCTCCCAGCCTGCATAGAGGCGGGGTTCAATCGCGGCGGGGTCGAAAACCTTGTCGAGCATGGCGCTTCCCTTCCCCGCCCCAGGGCGTTACGTCAAGGGCAGGGCGCGGCAGGCGGGTGATAACGCGCTGAAATTGTCCAAGTTTGGGACCTGGCATCTTCCCCAAGCATCGAATAGCGCTGCGGGCGCGCCTGACGCCGTAAGCCGCCAAAAGCTGAGGAAAAAGCAGAATCTCAAGGCAGGGCGCGGTTGACGACCCGTTCGATTTCCGCGCGTACCAGCCGTTCCACCAGGGGCGGCAAATGGGTGTCCAGCCAATCCTTCAGGATGGGGCGGATTTCTTCGCGCACCACATCTTCAATGCTTGGCCCCCCGCGATAGACTTGTGACCCGCGCTCAGAACTCACGGCGCGCAGCAGGGAGCCAACCGAGGCAGCGGCAGCCGCGGCAGCGGCAGGCGCAATCAGGCCAGAGGCATCATCCATGCCCATCCGTGGTGCCGAAACGGCCTGGCTGGGTGGTGTTACCAGCATGTCTGAGGTTAATTCAACAGGCTCTGGCCCCGAACGCGCCATGGTCGGTGGCGGCGCCATTGGTGGGGCCATGGGTTCGGGCGCTGATGCTCTGGGGGGTGGCGGTGCCTCCGGCGCCTCAGCTACCGGGGCTTCATGCGCTTCGGGCGCGGATGGTTCCGCCGCTTCCGCGGTCTGCGCAGCCGCCTCATCCTCATTCAGGATGCGGCGAATGGACGCCAGGATATCATCCATTGACTGATCCTGCCCCCCGGCGGGGGGCGGGGCGATACCGCTCATTGTCTTCCTCTCTGAGGCGCCTGGGGCGCTGTGGCGGCAGTGGTAGCGGCAGGACGTGCCGCGACATCACTATAATCCCCAGTTCCAACCCAAAGGTTACGAACCGCCCGATGATAGGCTTTCGGATCGTAAAGCTGCACGGGCAGGCCGAGATCCTGGGCCGTCAGGCGGCCAATGGTGGCGGTCAGCGAATAGGAAGCGTTGACCAGGGTGGCCAGGGCCTGCACCAGGCTGACACGGGCATTCAGCAATTCCTGTTCGGCGTTCAGCACATCAAGCGTGGTGCGGCTGCCCACAACCGCTTCGCGCTGCACGCCATCAAGCGCGATTTCCTGGGCGCGGATCTGGGCGCGCACACTTTCCACCTGGGCGCGCGCCGTGCGCAAGGTTTCCCAGGCCTGCGCCGCCTGCTGGCCGGCAAGCCGGCGCGCATCTTCCACCAATTGCCGCTGCTGCTGCGCCTGCTGGCGCGCCTGGCGCACCGCGGCGTGTTCGGCACCACCCTGATAGAGAGGTACAGAGAGATTCGCGGTGACCTGGTTGCCGGTCTGACGCGTGCCGCGCGCGGTATTGTTGTCAAGCCGGAAGGTCTGCCCCTGCACGCTGACCGTGGGCAGCAGCGCGCCGAATTGCAGATCAATATTCTCGATCGCGGCCGCTTCATCGAACATGGCGGCGATGACCGTCGGGTTATTGGTGCTGGCCTTTTGCACGGCTTCCTGGGCGGAACGCACCGGCGGGATCAAAGGCTGCGGCGGCGAAACCCGGTTCGGTGCCATGCCGATCAAGCGCTGGAAAACCGCGCGGGAGGATTCCCGATTGCCATCCGCCTGTTCCAAGGCCGCGCGGGCGCCAGCTAGGCGCGATTCCGCCTGCGCGACATCGGTGCGGGTGATTTCACCCACGCGGAAGCGTTCATTGGTGGCCTGCAATTGCCGTAAGAGTACCTGTACATTGTTCGTATTGAGGCGGACCACTTCACTATCACGGATGACAGCGACGTAAGACGCCACGGAATCCAGCAAGATCTGCTGTTCTGTCGCGATCAGGCGCGACCTTTGCGCATAGATTTGGTTTTCAGCACGCCTGGTGCCAGCCACCGTCCGGCCACCGCGATAAATGGGCTGCGTCACGGCACCAGTCAGATTGGCTGTGCTGCGGTCCAAATCCCGATAGCGGGAAAAGGGGCCATTGGGGCCATCCACCCGGTCGCGCAGACTGGCATCTGTGTAGCCGCCCGCGCCGGAGAAGGTCACACTCGGCCGCCAACCGGCCAAGGCCTGCGGCAAGTTTTCATCAACCGCGCGAAGCTGCGCACGGGCAGCCAGCAGCGCCGGGTTGTTCGCATAGGCTGCGGCCAATGCTTCCTGAAGGGTTTGCGCGCCCGCAGGGGCCAAGGGCGCCATGGCCAATGCCGCAGTCAATAATAGCGATGCACGAAAACTTTTCATCAAGTGCAACCCCCAAGCCCCGGACCATCCTTTGAGGCAAACGCCCACCCCGTAATCGCCGAGATGCCTAAGGGGAAGCTACAGCATGCGCGGGCGGTTGCGCCAGCCCAGAGTGACCACAACCGAAAATCCTTCAAAAAGCGAAACTCGGCTTGGGTAGGAAGGCCGGCAGCGGCGCGGCATGCGCCTCAAACGCTGTGCGCGGCGTGAAGCTGCCGCCAATATGGCGCACCAGCGTGGCCCGCGCGGGCGGCCCGCCCGTCGTGACCAGCGCCACCAGCCGCCCGCCTTCCGCCAGCAAGGTTTCAATCGGGCGGGGAATGGCCGGCACACCGCCTTCGATCACGATCACATCAAACGGACCAAGCCCGGCCGGCGGATGGGCCGGGTCTTCGCGCATCAACCTGATGGAGGCCTCCGGCAGGCAGCGCGCCAAGCCGGCCTGCGCCAAGGCAAGCAAGGCAGGATCATTTTCGAGCGCGGTGACATTGGCGCCCATCGCGGCAAGTACCGCCGCGCCGTAACCACAGCCAGCACCCAACAGCAGCGTCCGGTCCCCACGGCGCAGTTCCGCGAGCTGGAAAAGCCGCGCCATGACCATGGGCTGCATCAGCACCCGCCCGCCCGGCAGCGGCACATCCGCATCGGCATAGGCACGCGGGGCAAGATCGGCTGCCAGAAAGGCTTCCCTGGGCAGATCACCAAAGGCCGATAGGATGCGCGGATCCTGCACCTGGTTCGGCCGCAACTGCCCATCCACCATAAAAGTCCTGGCGCGCGCGAAATCCATATCGCCCTTCCTTCAAGCCTTGTTGATCACCTTATAGGTCCTGAGGCACCGCCCCGCCAAGGTGGCGCTTGACCCGGAACGGGCGCGGCCCGATAGAGACGGCGTGGGGTCCGGTGGCCGAGTGGTCAGGCAAGGGTCTGCAAAACCCTCTACAGCGGTTCGATTCCGCTCCGGACCTCCAAGACGCGCTTTAGTGAAGCCCATGGGCTTTGACATAAGGCGCGGCGCTGCTATTAGGCGCGCCGGCTCCTGATCCCCGATAGCTCAGCTGGTAGAGCGCGGGACTGTTAATCCCTAGGTCGTTGGTTCGAGTCCAACTCGGGGAGCCAGATATTTCAAAGACTTAGCGTAAGTAGGGTGCTTGCTTGCTGGCCATTTGCCCGCTCCTGGTGCCACTATGGTGCCAAATTTAGCCCGCTGAGCCAGCCGCGAAAATTGCTCGACCTGTGGGAACATCTGTAAGGGCTGAGTGTCCGTCGTCAGATCAGTTGAGACTGCTTTGCGCGCTGGCTAATAGAGTATCTGGCCCATCTGCGGTTGAGGTTAAGCTGCCTTTTGGTGATGCATCAAGCGCCGGTGCTGGATGGTTCTGCGCTTGATGCGCTGACGCTTCAGCAGGATGGTCTGCCCACTGCCGAAATAGACATCCACCGTTTCCGGCGTCAGCGCCTCTTGGACCAGACTGGCGAATTGATTAAGTGGAAGATCTCCGTCTCCTCGTAACTCAAACTAGAGCGAAATTGAGCCGAATGGTCGGCGTGTCGGCGATCAGCTTGGTCACAAATGATCTGACGACGGACATTGTCCGTCGTCAAATGATTTGAGACTAATTGGCGGGCTTTGTATCGGAGTATCTGGCCCATCTGTGGTTAAGGTAAAGCTGCGTTTTGGTGATGCATCAAGCGGCGCTGCTGGATGGTTCTGCGCTTGATGCGCTCGCGCTCCAGCAGGATGGTCTGCCCCCTGCCGAAATGGACATCCGCCGGGGTCAGATTGTTCAGGCTCTCGTGATAGCGCTGGTGTATACCGCGAAAATCATGATGCGATGAGCAGATCGTAGCGGTCGAGCTTTGCGATGGCGCCTTCAAGGGCGAGTTCACGCCTAGCCAGTTGCAGGCGTTGCACGAGATCGGAGGCGCGGGTGAAAAGCACGCACCATCCTTGTTCGACTAAGGCAAGGCCTAGCGCTGCGGATAGATGGCTTTTGCCACTGCCTGGCGGGCCGAACAGCAGCAGGTTGGCGCCAGCCTTGAGCCATAGATTGCCCGCCGCCAGCGCCATGACCTTTGCCTTGGAGACCTACTGCTGACCGCAGATGGCATCGCGGTGGCCCGCCATGACCGCGCGCTTGGTGCAACCACAAATATCGCATCCCACCCCACCCTGCCGAGCAACATCGACCAAATCACATTCAGACAGCTACAGGGCCTGCAGGCCATCTCTCGCGGGGGAGCTGCCTATGCGCCACCCGGGGCCGGTCCGGCAGGCTTGCGCGTGCCGAGCTTCGCCGAGGTGCTGGACGAGTTGCGCGCGCTCCACACATCCACCGGGCGCATCGTGGGCGTCTATCCGGAGGTGAAGACCATCGGCCAAGGCCTCAACAGCTACAACCGCGCTCTGGCGGATGCGATGCTGGCCGAGCTCGCTCATCCCCGCCATGACAGACTGTTCGACGGCCGCCGCGGCAATGTCATTCTGCAGTCTTTCGATGGTGAGGTGGTGGCCTACCTCTCGCGCCAATCATCGCTGCCGGTGGTGCAGCTTTCCCCGCAATGCCCGGCCAGGGCGGATATCCCGGCGATTGCCGCGCGCGCTGATGGCGTCGGCACCCAGGCTGCCCAAGCTGATGCGGATTGCCTGCAAAGGCTGCGTGAGGCGGGGTTGTTCGTGCATGTTTATACCCTGTCCAACGCCAATCCCGACCTGCATGCGACGATGTTCCGCAACGGCGTGAATGGCGTGTTCACGAACGCCCCCGACACCGCCATCGCCCAGCGCGAGCAGGCGCTGCCAGGTGCCCCGCCGCGCGAGTGGGTCGCCCCGGTGCGGCGCCGCCGCGACTGATGCCGCGGGGCAGGGCGTGGTCGAGGCGATACTGGCGGGACGGCAGCCGGAAGGGGTGACGCTGCCTGCGCTGCTTGAGCCGTTTCCCGTGGAATGGATGCAACAGACAGGCTGCCGATTGCGGTGACCTGCGCCGCTTATCGGCGGCCCGGGCTCGGCGGAGCCGCGGCTGCTCAGGACGCGGTGCTGTTCGGCCCAGGCGGTGACGCTGAGTTGGGGTGGGGGGCGGAGCAGCCTGCCAGCGCGGCGGTGGACATGCTCACGCGCCTGGGTTGGCGCGTCCATGGATGCCGGCCGCAGGCACGAAGCGATCGGCGGTCTCCGTCAGCAGGGCGGCGATGTGCTGCTGCAGGATGGCGTGCAGCGGGTCCGGCGCGATGCCGAGGTCGGTGGCGATGCTGGCGGTGGCACGGGCGGGCCAGGCGCTGAGGGCGTCGCGTAGGACGGTGGCGATCTCGCCGATGCTGGCGTCCGCGGCGGCGACGTCGAGCAGCTGGCCCTTGCTCTCATCGAGGGCGAGGCGGTGCGTCTCGACCTTCAGGGCGAGCTGGGCGACCTTGAGCCGCGTGAGCGGCGTCGCGTCGCTATTGGACGTCGGTTCCAGCATGGCGGCTCCCTGGCGAGCGACTACCCCGCGCTGATTTGCCGCGGCTCACCGACTCATTGAGATACACGACCCACCGCTGCAGACCCCGCTAGAACCTGAAGAGCTATAGGTGGTCATGCGGTTGTTGAGAGATCCTGAACAAGCAATGCTCGGATTGCTCAGGCAATTTCTCTGAGCTGAATTAGAGCTTCCGGTATTCGTAGCCTGTGAAGAATTATTTGAGGCACTTAATTGCACGATCATCTGGGCCTCGGAAGCATTGTAGCGACGCATCGCTCCGGTCAGGCTGTCGACGAAGATGTATTGGTCGCTGCCAACCTCTTCGCAAAGCGTGCCACCGGCACCGGGCATGTTCGCGCATCGCCCCAGTTTGGCGTTCTGCACGGGTGTGCCACATGCGGCTAGAGTGATGGCGGAACTAATCACAAGCGCCGCTACCGCTAGAAGCTTGCGGACATAACGGCTGCGGTTCTCCGAGGTGGTAGCCATTCTTATCCTCCCTGCTTGGTTAGCGGTTGCGGCTGCGGTGAAAATCGATTGTTATCGGCGGATTATTGGGATGGCCTTCGACTCAACCGGCTAGATTGGTGTCGCGACACTCCAATCCCGTAACGACTGAGGATTTTTTTACCACAGGCCGACCTATTGGCGAAAGGGGGTAATGCCGACTTCCCACGCAGCGTCGCCGAGGCCGTGCGACCTTCAGCCGCACGAGAGGCGTCGCATCGCTGCTGGGGGGCGGTTGCAGCATAGCGGCTCCCTGCTAGGGAGCGGATATCCCGGCGATTGCCGCGCGCGCTGATGGCGTTGGCACGCAGGCTGCCCAAGCTGATGCGGATTGCCTGCAAAGGCTGCGCGCGGCGGGGTTGTTCGTGCATGTTTATACGCTGTCCAACGCGAATCCAGACCTGCACGCGACGATGTTCCGCAACGGCGTGAATGGCGTGTTCACGAACGCCCCCGACACGGCTATCGCCCAGCGCGAGCAGGCGCTGCCAGGTGCCCCGCCGCGCGAGTGGGTCGCCCCGGCGCGGCGCCGCCGCGACTGATGCCGCGGCGCTCGGCGGATGCTTACGCTGCAGCTGCGCCGACGCCGACACTAATGCAGATACCGCCGGCTGCGATGATCGCGCGGCTGATACGGCTATTCGTAAGCCATGGGATCAGGGTCGCCGAACCAGACGGCGCCCGGGTTGAGGAGACGATAAAGCGGGCAGAACGCCGGCGGACTTGCCATCGGCGCTGCCCCTGCCTCTTTGCGAGGGTGAAGGGTGCAAGCCGAGCCGGTCGCGACGATCATCAACGTGCCGGCCACAGGCCGGTCATTGCCGCGCAGCCCTTCCAGGACGATGCGGATCTTGTCCTCGGGGGAGTGGTACCCACGCGTCGCGCGACGAATGTCGCGGACTAGCTTCTCAACTGGCAGCCGCACGGGTGGGAAGAGGGACTTGTGGCTCATCTTCACTCTACCTTGGGGTTACGATGAGCGTATCCAACCGCCTATTTCCACGTCTTTTTGATCTTCGCGCCGTACCGGGCACTGTGTTCTGCTGCTTTTTTCTAATTTCAGGACAGCAATTCATAACGTCTTTGCTGTGGCATATCTGCGATGCGGCTCATCACGTCAGCAAGCAAGGCGAGCAGCTCCGCACTGTCGCAATGCGAGGCCAGTGCCGCGTTCCTTAATTGTCGCTGAAAGTACATGAAATTGCTAGCTTCGAATTTGACCTCAAAATTTCTCTTGACATTTGCTTCACCCATTTCATAGGGTTTAATTCGAGAGTGAATTGTTCATTGTTTTTTGAAAGCTGCGTTAGTCGTGTTTCTGCGTCTGCCTAAAACATAAAAGAAGGGGGTTTTACGTGACTTGTGTCATCAATATTTGCTCCCCACGGAGGGGGCTGATGATCCTTCCTGGGGCATCCTGAACGTGATTGATCGGACGCTCATTTATCTTCGTGAGCAGCTCAGTGACCATATTGCTGCTGCTTCTCAAGCCGATATTGACGCAGATCAAAGCCCTGTCGTGTTCCCCAATGGGCAGAAGCCGGAACCAGAATTCAAGTTAGGTGCCGTCACATTATTGCTTGCTGGCGTGCAGCATGAACCAATTTTGCGTGCAGCTGATTTGCATCTCTCTGTGGGCGCCGACGGCAATGCTGTTCGTGTGCGCCCTACTCTTCGGTTGCAATTGATGGTTTTAGCTGCAGCGCGCCATGCAAACTACATTGAGTCCCTTCGTGCATTGTCCCTAATTGCGGCATGGGGGCAAGCCCATCCGATCATTGATCGCAATACCGCTCCGCAGCTCGATCCCAGTATCGATCGGCTGACTATGGAATTCGTCAGCCTTACGATCGCGGAACAAAATGAATTATGGAGCTCACTCGGCACTGGGTATTTGCCATCCCTGATGTATCGCATTAGAGTTCTCGGCTTCGCGAGCGCTACAGGCCAGATAACACAGCCGGTCGCACAAGCTGACCGTAACTTGGCGCGCCATGCCGGTTAAGCAAATTTTCACCCTCCGGGTCTCCCATAGCCATACGGGCGCGTCGTTGCCATCGATTACGGTTTCGGCCGCAACAGCCGCTCTGCTTTCAGGGCTTGGTATGGGGGTAAAGCGCTGGGACGGATCCTTACTCGCGTATGTGGAAATCGACGCAAACGGTGCAACCGCAACGAAGCTAAGCGGCAAAGTGACGTTTAGATTTTTGATCGGTGAAATCGATTCATCTTTCGCTGCACTTACCGACTTAACATTCTTCAAAGATCTCTCGGCGCCAATTTTTTCGAATAGCTTAGGCTCTCTGTCCCTGGTCTTAGGGGATCAGGAACGCTTTGGCCATGAACAGGTCCTAGCACTCCGGAACGGTCCGCAACGCGTCATACTGAGCGGGCGTCCTGCGCCCAATGCGCAGCCCGGCAAAATTACCGCAAAAAGTAGAGCTGGCGCTGTAACAGTTCATCGCTACCACAACGACGCAAATGCCCTTGATCTTGAAGGTCCGGGCCTCCGGCAAGGTGTTCCCATACAGCTCGATTATCCAATACCGGCCCGGCGCCCGTTTGGTGCCATGGCTGAGATAGCAATCACCCTTGATCAGGTTCAACTCGATACTTGGCTAAGTGAAGGCGCTGCGGATTTCGTCATTCCCTTCACAGCACGGCAAGTCCGCTGGTGCTGGTATATTGCCGTGCCTAGCGCAATTTCAGCCAATGCGGTGGCCATCAAACTATCGACCAAACCGGAGCAGTTGCGTGGACTTGCCCTTATGGGTCCCGCTACTGATCTCACAGAGGCGCCTGACGAAGCGGACCCGCAAGCGAAAATACTCGCTCCCCGCCTTACGGGTCGGCGCCTGTTACGGTTTCTCTCTGCTGAGCCTGTGATTCTGGACGCTGCCGCGATTGCAGGAATTACCCTAGAGATCAATCAAAAGACCCGCATCCGCCACCTGCCTAACCCTTCGCCAGAGGCATTTGGACAAATTGGCTCACCTGGGCAGAGTATCGAGATCCTCCATTCCACAGTGGTTATCTAGAGCTAATGATGATCACGAAACACAGCACGTTGACGTGCAAACCTTCTCGCCAACCCAGCTCTGCCAAATTGGCAGACGCCATACGCATGAGGCAGACATGAGAACCTACAGAACCCCTGGCGTTTTTGTAGAAGAAATATCACTGCTACCCCCTTCGGTAGCAGAGGTGAAAAGCGCCGTGCCCGCCTTCGTTGGATACACCAAGTATGGCAAGGGCAATATCGAGCGTATTACGACGATGCTTGAATACGAGGCCATATTTGGCGGCCCACCAACGAGTAAATTGACGGTTTCGGAGGTAGTGAATCCCGTCTCTGGCGGTCTTCCCTCAATGCTGACGGTTATCCCAACCTCCGAAATTTCCCAGGCCACTAGCGCCGCTGCTGTTAACCCCTCACCTTCGGTGAGTGCTACTAGCGCCGATGCTGTTGACCCCTCACCTTCGGTGAGTGCTACCAAACACTTTCCTCCATTCCTGCTTTATTATTCCCTGCGGCATTACTTTATGAATGGCGGCGGCCCATGCTGGATTGTATCCATCGGTAGTTATGACGATAGCCCCAACAAGGACCATTTCAGGACTGGACTAAACGCTCTTGCTCAGCACGACGAGCCGACCATCTTGGTCTGCCCGGACGCAACGCTTTTGGAGACAGAGAATTTCGCAAGTGTATGCCAAGATGTCCTTGCGCATTGTGCGACATTGATGGACCGCTTTGCCGTGCTGGACGTACTGGACGGCGATATCAATAAATTTCGAGACAAGATAGGCACCAAAAATCTTTCCTATGGTGCCGCCTATCACCCCTACCTTAAGACTGTGCTAACTCCTGTCTACGATGACGCAGACATCAAAGTAATACCGTTAAATGATAAAGGGGAACCTGGTGAGACGCTTGATCTTGATAAAGTAAAAACTACCAAGACGGACCTTTATGCACGAGTAAAGAAAGCTTTGGAGCAGGAACGCATCACCCTGCCGCCATCCGCCGCTATTGCCGGCATTTATTGCTCAGTGGACAGAGACAGGGGCGTTTGGAAGGCTCCAGCGAATGTGAGCCTGAATGGTGTCATCGCGCCAGTAAAATTCATTACTGATGAGGACCAGGAAGGCCTCAACATTGATGTCAATGCTGGGAAATCCATCAACGCGATCCGTGCCTTTACAGGCAAAGGTGTGCTTGTGTGGGGTGCGCGCACGCTCGCCGGTAACGATAATGAATGGCGCTATGTCCCGGTCCGTCGCTTGTTCATCATGGTAGAAGAATCCACAAAGAAGGCAAGCGCCTTCGCCGTATTCGAGCCAAATGACGCTGGGACTTGGCTCAAGGTGAAAGGGATGATTGAAAGCTACCTGTACAGTATTTGGGAACGCGGTGCCCTGGCAGGATCCAAGCCTGACCAAGCCTATATCGTGAATATTGGTCTGGGCAGAACCATGACACCACAGGATATTCTGGAAGGGCGCATGATCATTGAAATTCGCTTGGCAGCCGTGCGTCCCGCCGAGTTTATCGTGCTGCGTTTCATGCATCGCCTGCAGCAGGCCTGAACCTGATTAGCCCAAGGAGAACGAACCATGGCCGTCAGCCCGTCTGATATCAAGCAGGCTTATCCCCTGCCAGTCTATAACTACCGCGTGGAAATTGGTGGTGATGCCGTTGCCTTTTCTGAGGTAACCGGCCTATCCATTGCTCATGAGGTCACGACCTTTAAGGAGAGTCCGACAAGCGGAGGTAGCGCAGGCCCGCGTGTTTTCCTTATGCCGTCACAGCCCAAGGAAGCAACCGTTACCCTGAAGAAAGGCATTGTACGCACTGATTCGGTCAAGCGTCTTTACCAATGGATCAGTTCCATTGCTCTCAATCAGGTAGAGAAGCGCGATATTTTCGTTCGTCTCTGTGACGAGGCGGGCGAGCCGGTCATCAGTTGGAAAATACTGAATGCCTTTCCGGTGAAGCTGGACGCTCCGGGCTTTGACGCAAAATCGAATGATGTCGCCGTTGAAACCATTGAAATGCGCGCGGACCGCGTGATGATCGAGGAAGCTTGAGCGGCAGAGGGCACCAGCGATGGCTGAAGCAAGCACGGACCAACGCAACAGATATCCGCTGCCAACCTATAGCTTCCGCGTGAGCATCGGTTCTGCACTCATTAGCTGCAGCGAAATTTCAGGTCTGTCGATCGGATATGAGACGACGACGTACCGCCATGGCCTGAGCGCCTGGGAGGGGGAGCAGCTGATCCGCTTCAATCGACCGAAATTCGTACCCATTACGATCAAGAAAGGTATGGTTATCGGCATGACCGTCCTCTTAAATTGGCTGAATGGCGATGCTGAGCCGCGACCCATGGAGGTCAGCCTTTGTGATGTCGAAGGTCTGCCTGCAATCGCTTGGCGAATTGCCATGGCAGTGCCTGTAAAGCTTGAGGCACCAACGCTATCAGCCAGCGCCAATGAGGCCGCCATCGAAACGCTTGAGATCATGGTCTCCGGCATGCGTCTCGAGCATGTGGGCTGAACAATGACATTGCCACTCTCCTCGAGGTTCGCGGTCGTCATTTTTGCGCTTGGTGTCGTGCCAAACCCCATAGACTTGCGCTTTCAGCGAGTGAGTGGACTTTCGGCAAGCATCTCCACCGTGAGTGTGCGCGAAGGTGGGCAACAGCTTTATACCCATCGTCTGCCTGACATGGTGTCCTACGAAAACCTGCTACTGGAGCGCGGATTCATGGTGGGTTCACCGTTGAATATTGAGTTCAATATGGCCTTCTCTCAGATGAAGTTCGCACCATCCAATGTCATGGTTACCTTGCTGAACGATGATGCGCTGCCAATCGCGGGTTGGATGTTCGTCCAAGCCTTCCCCGTTCGTTGGTCAACAGCCGATCTGGATGCATCGCGTGACGAGGTGCTGATAGACACGCTTGAACTGGCTTACACCCGCATGCAAGCGATCAGGATTTAGGCCCATGCCCGTTGTCATTCAGGAATTAGTCGTGCGGGTCGTGGTGGAGGATGGCAACACACCCGCGGCTCCGGCGACGCCGATCACGGGGGATCGTGCCGCCCTTATCGAGGCAGCGGTGCGTGAGACGTTGCGCGTGCTACGCCGTGAGCAGGAGCGTTGAGCATGGATTTCCCCGACAACTTCAAACTGACAAAGTTGAAGATCGAGGCTTTCGATGAGGCAGAGCGTGTACTACCCGCGAAGAAGACTTTCTACGCGATGTTTAATCCCGACTCTCTCTCGCACGAATTTTCACGCTCTTTCGCTGCCGCCCAGAATGTCAATGGCGCTCCTCAGCCGCCAACGGGAGGCCAAATACAACCAGGCACTCTCAAGTTGAAGCTACTTCTTGATGGCAGCGGTACCACAGAAATGGGTGCCTCTGACGTCTTCGAGCCAGCAAAAAAATCGGTTGATGAACGGATAGAAGACTTTCTTGCTCTAGCTTTTGACATCGATGGCAATAGTCATGAGCAAAATTTTCTTCAGTTGCATTACGGTAATATTTCCATCGACTGCCGATTAAGTAGGGTAACTGTCAATCAGCAGTCCTTTGACCGTCAAGGCAATACGATGCGCGCTGAACTCGACATTGAGTTAGTGCATGATGCATCTGCTTCTATGGAAGCTCGAAGAATACACTTCACCTCACCAGATGTATCCCACACGCTTACTGTGCGGGCCGGCGATACGCTGCCGCTACTGACTGAGCAGATCTATGAATCTGACCGACATCACATAGCGGTCGCACGCTGGAATGGTCTCGACCATTTGCGATCGGTTGATCCAGGCATGAACTTACTTTTTCCGCCTTTGGCGCGTTGAGGACGCCATGTCCGATTACGTCTACACCGTGATGATTGCCGGACAGGCGCTGGATATCGGTACCCCTATCGCGGCCATGGATGTACTGATTGAGGTGAACCGCATTCCGCGCGCTTCTGTTATCTTTGGGGAGATTTTTGATCCTTCCGCCCAAACTTGGAAGCTGGCCGATTCCGGCCAATTGGAGGTGGGTAAAGCCATTGAACTTCGCGCCCGCGATGCGACGGGAACGGAGATCAGCCTGTTCAAGGGGCTAATCCACCGTCTCTCGCTTGAGGTTCGCCCGGGCGAAGCAACGCTGAGTATTGAGGCCTTTGCTGGGGCGCAACGCCTGACGCAAGGAAGGCGTAGCACGAGCTTTGCAGATACCACAGACATCGACGCGATCCGCAGCATCGTTGAGGCTACTGGGCTCACGGTGATAAGTGCTGAGCCGCCCCCCGGTGCACCTAAGCATGAAACCTTGGTGCAGCATGATTGCACCGATTGGGATTTCATCCTTTCCCGAGCGGATGCTATTGGGTTGCTGGTGACAGCCGAGCAGGATAGCGTCAGCTTGACGCGCATGCGGATCGCCGCTGGGGCTGCTATGAAGCTTGAATTCGGTCGAACGACTATTCTTGAAGCAGCGCTTGAACTTGACGCGACCGGCCAACACGCGTCAGTGGAAGCATGTGCCTGGGATGTAGCCCAATTGGCGCCTGCATCACCTGCAGCGGCAAATGACCCGGGTGCGGCGCAAGGAACGGATACGCCGGGGCAGCTCGGTAGCACACTCAAGCTGCCGGATTGGCGTCTCACCCATCCGGCGATGCTGCCTGCTGAGGAGCTTCAGGTTTGGGCCGATGCGCGGCTTCAGCGAAGGCGTCTTGCCATGGTGCGCGGAAGGATTTCGCTACCTGGAACCGGTGCTCATAAGCCTCTCGATGTTCTGGAGCTGTCACGCGCTGGCACTGGGTTCAGTGGTCGCGCCCTTATCAGTGGCGTGAGGCACCGCATCACGCCGGCGCTTTGGCGCACGGATCTTCAACTTGGCCTATCCGCGTCACCGACAGCCGAATTAGCACGGCTGCAAGGACCGCCAGCTGCTGGCCTATTGCCGGCGACATCTGGCTTATGCCTTGGCGTGGTAGCCGCCTTTGAAGATGATCCACAGGGCGAGTATCGCGTGCGCATCAGCCTTCCCTTGCTTGGCGAGGGCGAGCGCGGACTGCTCTGGGCAAGGCTTGCGGCTCCAAGCGCTGGCCCCAAAGCGGGCCATTTATTCAGGCCCAGCGTTGGTGATGAAGTGGTCGTGGGCTTTCTTGGCGACGATCCGCGCCACCCGATCGTGCTTGGTGCGCTGCACAGCAACAAGAATGCGCCGGATGGCGATTTCGAAAAACCGTCAGAGGAAAACCGACACAAGGGTATCCTGCTTGCCAGTGGTGCGGCGCTTGCGTTCCGCGATGAGGATGGAAAGCCCGCGGCGACCTTGCGAACCAAACGCGGCTCCTTCACGATTGATGATGATACGAAAACGCTGACGCTTGAAGATGAGGATGGCAATATCCTCACTCTAAGCGGCGATGGCATTGCCATAAAGTCGGCTAAGGATTTGACCTTGGAGGCCAGCGGCAAGGTAACGATCAAGGGGCAGGAGGTTGAGATCGCATGAACGATGCTGAGCATTTTCTTGGCCGTGGTTGGTCCTTTCCGCCCCGCTTTTCGCGTAGTGGCGCCGAAATTGAAACAGTAGCGGGGCCTCAGGATATTCAGGAAAGTCTTGCCATCCTGTTTTCTACTGAGCCTGGGGAAAGGGTCATGCGCAGCGATTACGGGTGCGGGCTCCAACCGCTGGTTTTTGCCGAAATGGATCAGGAACTCGTAAACATGTTGCGCAGTCGCGTGACCTCGGCCGTACTGATGCATGAACCTCGCATAGCGCCTGAACGTGTCGAAGTGGCGGATGATCCGGACCGGCCTGGTGTCTTGCTTGTCTCGCTCACCTACAGCATCCGGGGCAGCAATTCGCGCTACAATCTGGTCTTTCCCTTCTACCAGAGGGAAGCCGTGGCAGTTCTGCGGTGAGGGGGTACTGAACTATGGCGGACCATGTTGTCATCAATGGCGATACGGCCCAGTTCCTGCCAAGCTTTGGCGCGGCAATCGTGGTGGTGCAGCCAGGCACCATGACTGGCAGCGGCCCCGCAACCAAATCCGGTAAGGCCTTATGTCTTGCTGGTGATGAGGCGCAGCTTTCAGTGCCCGGCTGTACCTATATGACGCCGGTCTATTCCATCCCTGGCGTTGGCACCCTGGCGATCAAGGCGCTTGCCTCAGACCAGCAGACCAGAAAGACAAAACATCAAGGCAAGGCGCTTATCCTGGTCGGTGGCCAGTTTGATGCGGTTTTCCGCGTCTCCTCCCCCGCCATGCAACCGCCCCCCGGCACGGCTCCACCTGTGCCAGATGCAACGCCAGAATATTCGGGAAAGGGCATGTTCATCAACACTAACATGACCTTCAGCGCGACATGATGTCGCGGGAGCCCAGATCCATTGGAGTACCGCAATGGTGCTGACAGAGCTCATGCGGATCAACCGTGATGGAAGCAGCCAGGGCGCACGCCAGCGTCCAGCTTTGCACCCCAATACTGCACTGATGGAAGATCGCGGCATTGCCGAACAATTGGGTCTTGCACAGCAAATATCGAAAGTGATCAATGATGTTGATGATAATAACGCGGCAAGCGGTTGCTGGTCAGGCTTCCTTAAAGACATTACCGCCGAGGAGGTCGCCGCCTTCCTCCTTGATCCCTCGCGTGTGCTACCGGAAAGGCAAGAACGACTACGGCGCCCACACCTAACGCTATTTTGGACTTTTCTGCATCTGCTGGGGCATGTGCGTGATGGGCTTGGGGGACTTACCGCGCGGCATCATGACTATCATTTGCGGACCGTCCTTCGACTGACACCAGAAGGGACCGTTCCGGATGAGGCATTTTTGCTGCTGGGCATGCAGCCGCGCACGCCAACACTCGATTTATCGGCGGGGCTTGCTTTTGCGGGCGGCCGCGACTCTGCCGGGCGAGTGCGCCACTATGCACTTACAGCGCCGGCTAGAATCACCCAAGCGCGGGTGGCTGAAATACGCACGCTTTGTATCGAAAAGGACGTCATCGGGCTCGGCGATGTCTGGACGGACAAATTCAATCGGTCTTCTCATGAGAGAATTCTATTTCTGCTGAGCCTGACCTATGGCAGACCGCGGCCAGGCGATGAACTGCCAAAGGATGCGCCCGGCTTGCCAACGCGTACTCCAGCGCAAAAGGACCCTTACGACGCGGAATATGCGAAGGCGGTAGCCGGATGGCTAGATCATGTGCTGCAGACACTTCGCTTTGCACCAGAAAAATTGTTCCTTCAACTGCACGAACTGCGGCGAATTGTCTTTCTGGCGGCAAGGCGCGCGAGGGAAACACCGAATGATCAGGATGCCATTGACAGGATTTTGCTTTCAGCAGCCAAGAAAAGGTCCGGCGCTGACCTCATCTTCCCACCGCTTGAAGCATGGAATTTCGATAAGCGGCTTGAGGCTGCCTGCGGTGGCAACATCCCCCTAAATGAGTTGCCAGATAACCCAACGCTGGAAGAGTTGGCGCTACAGATCAAGCGCCCAGATGTTGTTCTATTCTTCGAACAAAACCTGAATTTCTTTGACCCGAATGCCTTTGTCCAGATGATGCGCCATAAGCGTGCCATTGATAGCGATTGGGCGGAGGTGAATGGGCTACTTAAAAGCGCTGGGAGATTGCGCAGCAAGGATCCCGAGTTTCATCTGAAGATCGAGAAGCCCGATGACCTGATCGGTAATCTCCAGCAAGCTCTTGGTGGCACCCCTACCTTTAGCGAGCTCGCTCTCGGCAAGATCAAGATAGAGACTCTTGAAAACCTGGTAGAGTTCTTACGCGATATTGAGTCTTGGTTTGCGCTACCTGGAAAAGAGCTGACCACGCTACTGACCACCCTCAAGAAACAGCAAGATAATTCGGCCACCGCTGCCGAATGGAACGCAGCACTTGCCCTGCTTGCCCGCGCGCATGCGGAGCGTATTTATGCCGAGGCTCGGCAGAACTTGGAAATACTTCGTAAGGAGGAAGGCTTAGCGGCCGTCATGGCGCGCGTCACGGATGAGAAATCTTCCACTGATAACGCATCTCTATCTGATCGTGCCGCGAGCTTCCTGCCACGCGATGAAAGAGGGCGGCTTGAGACTGCTCTTGCCGAGGCCAATAATTCTAGGGAACCTGGCATCGGCTGGCCAGACACGATTTCTCTTCTTGAAAGGGCGCAACGGCTACGAGAAAACAATCCCCCTCCGACTGCTCTGCGTGAAACATGGCTCGCGCTGCACCCAAAGGCTAATGCCACTGGGGATGGTAAGTCGCCCTGGTCGCTTTTTGGCGATATCAAGTCTGCGGCAGCGCCTTGTATAGGCTTTGCCATTAGCTCCCCCGTGCTCAAACTCGCTCAAGGAAAGCGTGAGGTCTCACTCTCATTCGTTTTTGTCCAGAAGCCTCCGGAGAAGATATGGAAAAATGCCTTTCGTCTGGAAATGAGCACCGCCGAGGGTTGGTTGGTCCCAGACAATCCGAGTTTCGAATTAAAGGGCAATAGCCTGACCGTCACTGCCACACTCAAGGCAAGCGACCCGGCGCTGGCGTCGCCGCCTTTGGGTGAAAGCCTATCCAGCGCTAGGAATCCAATTGCTCGCCTCATGCTGGTACCGGAAGCAAACCGCGCCAATGCGCGCGCCGAGCGCGTATATGACAAATGCCGCACGCTTCGCATCGGCAGTGCCAGGATATTGGTGACGGTCACGGGGGAAAGTGACGACAAGCCGGCGCTTTTTCCCCTGGCTATCGAAACTGATAGCGGTGTGGTGAATGGCGCCAAACCTTTTCTCCCCTTTGGTTCCTCGCCCGGCAATGGCGCAACCATGGTGCTCAGCCACCCGGAGATCCTGGAAAAGGAACTCACCAGCATTGATTTCCATTTTGGCTTTGTGGGCGCGCCGAAGGATATCGAGGCTCACTTTGGCCTTTATGGGGCCAAGGACAAGCTACCTAAAGTCAATGTCACAATCATTGATGATGGAATTAGCAGAAAAGACCTCGGCGATCAGTCACTCTTTCCAAATAAAGATGGCAACGCTATCCAGAAAATCAGCCTGAAGCTGCCCGCGCTTGCTCAACAAGCAAGGCCTAATGATCAGGCGGTAACCAATAGCCCGCGCGCCTGGTCGCGCCACTTGCGCCTGACGCTCACGCAGGATTTCAAGCATTCAGAATACCCAAGCCTCGCTGCACAAAAGGCAACGGCATTGGCGATTGATCTGCGACGAGGAAAGACACCCGATGGCAAGGAGCTTGATCCCAACTCCTATGTGGTGCCGCCCCCTTATACGCCGCAAATCAAATTCATCGGGCTCAATTATGGGGCAAGCCAGCACTTTGATCTCAGCAAAAACGAGGCTCAAGGCCAGTGCAATTTTTATCACATCCACCCCTTCGGGCATGAGGAGGTAAGGGGAAGCGCTGACCCCCAGCAAGGGATCCCCTTCCTGCCCGCCTATGATGATGAAGGCGAAATGCTCATCGGTATCGCCAATGCCGCACCTCCCCAAAGCTTGAGCCTGCTTGCAATGCTTGCCCCTGGTACAGGTGATTTGGATCTTACACCCCCCGTGGTACGCTGGAGCATTCTTGGGCCAGAGGGTTGGCAGCCGTTGACAGGCGAAGCCGCGCCTGAAGATGAAACGGCCAGCTTGCGTCGCAATGGCTTGCTGCGCTTTGCCCTGCCAGCGACCAACGCAAGCCCGCGTTTGCCACAAGGGTTGACCTGGTTGCGCGCCAGTGTTGCGGAAAATGGCGCCGCTTTGGGCAAGGCCATGGCCCTGCATGCTCAGGCCGTGCGCGTCAGGCTGCAACCGGAAGGCATAGCCGCCGATCATTTTGGTGCGGCCCTGCCGGCAGGCAGCATCACCCGTTCTGCATCCACCGTGCCTGGCCTTGCCCGGGTGGAACAACCCTATCCTTCCTTTGGCGGTCGCGCAGCCGAAGCGCCGGAGGCCTTTGCGCGCCGAGCAGCGGAACGCTTGCGGCATCGTCGCCGTGCTCTGACCCCTTGGGATTATGAGCATCTGGTGCTTGCGCGCTTCCCTGAGGTTTACAAGGTGAAGTGCCTTTCGGCGCGCACCGCCGATCCGCCGGGTCTTGTGCGCCTAATTATCATTCCAAAGCTTGATGCCGGCGGTGAAGACCCGCGTCGCCCCCGCGCCACACCGCAATTGCTGGCCGATATCCGCGATTATCTGGCGCCGTTGCAGCCCGGCATAGCTAGGCTTGAGGTGCGCAACCCCGATTTCGTGCAGGTCAAGGTGCGCACCGTGGTGCGCTTCATGTCGGATCGTGATCCGCGGTTTGATGTTGAACGGCTCAGTGCTGCGATCAGCCGGTTTCTTTCACCTTGGGCCTTTGGTGGAGAGAGCGAAATCACCATCGGGGCGCGCGTCCATGCGAATAGCCTCGTGGCCTTCATTGATGCGCAGGATTATGTGGATTACGTCGCTTCGGTACGGCTTTTCACAAGCGCTAATGGTGGAAATACTTTCGTAGCTGCGAATGATGTGGCCGAATTAAAGGACGACGAAGACGCGATCCTGATTGCCGCTGATCGCCATGAAATTGATGTTGAAGGCATAAGCCTGGATACGCCGGCAGAGCTTGGGGGTATCGGGTTCATGCGTATTCAGCTGGATTTCCGCGTTAGTGAAACGGCACTCGCATGAGCTGCATGAGTAAGACGAACGTCACCGCTGACGGCAAGGAGCCCTGAGCCATGGATATTGAGCAGAACAAGCAGTCCCGCGAAGCGCTGAAGGGTTATTTCGTTCCCAATGCCATTCCGACCGCGGCGCAATTCGCCCTGCTGATTGATAGCGTGCTGAACCAGCGCAGCGACGGGCTGGTGAAGCCTGCGGCGGGGCCGCTCAGCATTGAGGCAACAGGGCCGGCTACCGGTTTGCGGCCGGTGCTTGATTTTTATGAAAACATGAGTAATGCACAGCCAAGTTTTTCCCTAGCTCTCCGGCCGGGTGCGAATAATACGCGGCAGGCGCTGACCGTGCTGGGCGAGGCGAATGCGGCGCTGCTTTCGATTGACCGCACCAGCGGCAATATCGGTATCGGCACAGCAGACCCCAAGGCAAAGTTGGAGGTAAATGGCTCTGCGGTGATCTCCGGCAACATCGGTGTCGGAACGCAGACACCGCGGGCCAAGCTGGAAGTGGTTGGCGGCGCCATCATGCCCGCGGAAGGAAACACGACAACGGCGGGTATCGCCTTTCCGCCCGGAAGGACTGGGGACCAAGCCTATATCAGATGGTATACGCGCAGCGACGAAGATACCACCTTGGAAATTGGCAATTCGAACGACGCCGGTGATCACATATCGCTTATGCCCTCCGGTAATGTTGGTATCGGAACACCGACCCCTCGGGCGAAGCTGGAGGTGAATGGCGCAGCCAGAGTGGGTGACTTGGCAATGGGACCTTGGCCGAGCAATCAGGGCTATGTTTTTCTCGGCTCAGCAACGCAGAACCAAGGAGACGCAAGTAATTATGGGTTGCTTTTTGGGACGAGTAATGACGTTGGCTCAACATTTCTCAATGGCAGCACTCAAATTGTTTTCAGAATACGCAACGCCGACCAAATGCGCCTTACGTCGGACGGAAATTTTGGCATTGGCACACATACGCCGCGGGCCAAACTGGAAGTGGTTGGCGTAGCGAGGGTTGGCGATTTGGCCATGGGGCCATGGCCTGCAAACTCTGGGAATTATGTCTTCCTGGGTTCCGCTCTAATGGATCAGGCGCAGTCGGGGAATTATGGCTTATTGATTGGCACCAATGCGGAACAAGGAAATACTCATCTAAACGCCGCTAGTGTAGTGAGTATTCGTATTCGCAACCAACAGCGCTTGGTGCTTGATAGCAACACACTAACGGTTACCGCCCGCTTGGTGGCACTTGACCAGGAAGATTGGAAAACCCCGAATTTTTTGCCTGGTTGGAAAAACTATGGAGGAGAATATTCATCTGCCGGTTATATGAAGGACAGTCTCGGCTTTGTTCGTTTACGCGGCCTAGTAAAGGATGGTGCAGGAGTCATCTTCAAACTGCCCGTCGGGTATACGCCGAGTTTCAGGTATCTACATTGCATCTCCAACAGCGGCGAGTCTGGTGGACGTATAGACGTGACCGTCGACGGCAATGTTATTCATGTGAACGGTAGTAATGGGTGGGTATCTCTCGATGGCATTACCTTCAGAGCTGAAACTCCACCCGCCGAAGTCTCCGCCGTAATCGACCGACTCATAGATCCCACCATTGGCGTACCTGTACGACCTGTACGACCAGTAAGATAACCTCAATCCCCAAGACATTCGCTAGCCGCTTCAAAGCCAAGGATGCCCTCATCCCATGACCGACCCATCCCCCAGCCTCCGCACTCAAATGACTGAACGCCTGGAAAAGCTCCGTGCCGAGTTCGCACGTGGGCAAGAAAAGCTCTCCCAATTGGAAGCGGAAGCGGCGCAGCTGCGCCAGACCATGCTGCGCATCTCCGGCGCCATTCAGGTGCTGGAAGAAGAGCTGGGCGCCGAAGCCCCGGATGCCGCAGGCGATGGCTGAAGCCATTACCCAGCCGGTCCTGCCCAGCGGGCCCGCCGAGCATATACTGCTCGATTACGCGGCGCTGCGCGCGGATGCCATCAAGGAACTGGAACGCCTAACGGATACGCGCTGGACCGATTTCAACGCGCATGATCCCGGCATCACCATCCTTGAAGCACTCTGCTACGCCTTGACCGACTTTGGTTACCGTCTTTTCCATCCCTTGCCGGATTTGCTCACGCCCGCACCAGGTGAAGCCGCGCCGCCAAGCGTCTTTGCCGGCCCCATCACGAGCCTTTCTTCCCGCGCTGTCACCCCGGAAGATTTGCGCGCCGCAGTCATTGATGTGCCAGGGGTGCGCAATGCCTGGGTGGAACCGGCTTCCCCGGCCCTGCATGTTCCGCTGTATGATCCAGCTACGCAAACGCTCAAACTGCTGCCGGCAGACCAGCCAACCCCTGATGGCGGCACGCGCCTAGCGCTGAAGGGGCTTTGGCGCGTGCTGGTGGAACCGGAAGGTGGAGCCCTCTCGTCCAATCAAGTCCGCGCCGATGTCGCCGCACGGCTGCATGGTGAACGCGCCCTGGCTGAGGATTTTGAGGAAATACAGGTTCTGGGGCCGTTTGGCGTGAAGCTTGATCTCGCTATCGAACTGACACCGGATGCGCAAGGTAAAGCGGTACTGAATGCCATCGGCGCCCGCTTCGATGCCTATTTTTCCCCCATCATTCCTCGGCGCAGTGCCGCTGAGGTGCTTGCGCTTGGTGATCCCACCGCCCTGGTGGAAGGCCCCCTGCCGCGCCGCGGCTTGCCAGATCGCGCCGCCCTGGCAGCAGCGCGGCGACACCGGGCAATTTATCGTTCAGACCTGGTACGAGAGGCAATGGCGGTACCTGGCGTTGCCGCTGTGCGTCACATCAATTTCCAAGAAAGAAAGGAACACTGGTCACTGCCTGTGCCGGATAATGGATTTCCTGTCCTGAATCGCGAAGCGAGCCATTTTACCGTTGTCTCAGCGCGTGGCGACGCGCAAATAATAAAGATGGAGGAACCCACCAGCAAGAAGATACGCCCCGAATTGAGCGAAGCCGAACGCGATCTGATCCCAGCGGTCGGGCGCTGGCGCAACCCTGCTGCCTATCGTCCGGTTGGCGCGGATCTGCCGCCAACCTACGGCGTTGGTGAAGGCACGCTCACGGCCAGCGCCCCCATGGAACGCCGTGTCGCCGCCTCTCGGCTACGCGGCTACCTCGGTATTTTCGACATCATCTTGGCCGGGCATTTTGCGCAGCTTGCAGAGCTGCCGGCGCTGTTCGGGGCCAGTGGGGGGGCGAAGCCCTATCCCATGGGTGCTGTGCATGAAACGCTGCCACATGCGAATGCGCCGAAAATTCTGCCTGATCTCCACACCTTAGCGAAATCCGGCGAGCAGGAAGATGCGCCTGATGCCTTGCGGCGACGCAATGCGCTGCTCAATCATCTCTTGGCACGCTTTGGTGAGGATTTGCCCAATGATCCCCTCAATCCCAATCTGATCAAGCGTAAGCAGGAGTTTCTCCAAGCGCTGCCCATCATCGGCGGTAGCCGCGGCGGCGGCGTTGACCTTCTGGCGCCGCCCGAGGAAGCAACTGACCCGCCGCTGATACGCCGCATTATGGTGGAACTTGGGCTTACGGAAGATGCGAAACCCCTACTGCTGGAACATATTCTGCTTCGACCTCAGCCGGGCGATGTTGGCCAGCCAGCTCCATTACTGGAATTGGTTGCAAGTGCCGATCCGTTTTCGCTTCAGGTGACTATCGTCCTACAGCGAAATGCCGGTTCGCAAAATGTTGCTGCAACAACCGAATCAGAGGAGAGGCGTATAGCTGCAGCCATCCGCAACGCGTTGCCCGCGCATCTGGTCTGCTGGGTCGTTTGGCTTGAGCCAGAGCGAATGGCGGATGCGCGCGACGCCTATCGCTCATGGCTGGTCGCTACGCGGCGCGCCCGGCGCTCCCGTTTTGGCATGACGGAATAAGATCATGAGCGAATTCGCCACGCTGGACCGAAGGGCGCGCGCTACCCGGGATCGGCTGGTGGATTTGCTTGGCATGGGCAGCACCGCACCGCTTGCGGATCTGCCCGTGCGGGTGCAGCCACCAAAGGTAACCTTTGGCGGCGATGCGGCTGTGCTGGTGGATGAAACTCAGGCCGATGTTGATTATGAGCTGCGCGACAAGGATGGCAAAAGAATCAATGGTGGGATGAGGCTTGTCGGAAATTCAGGGACGATTTCTTTCGGCCTAAATGCCATTCAGGAAAAGGCCAGCTTCACCATTTGGGCGGAAAAGAAAGAGTCGCGCGGCGATAAGACGGAAGGCCGCAGAACGGAATTGCATGCACGGCCGGAGGTTGATGTCGGCCTTTCGAGCGAGCTTTCAGCGTTGTTTCAGAATTCCCCCGAGCCTGCGCTGATGACCGTTGATTTTGCTGGTTCTGTAACAGTTGATGTTTTCGAGAGCCAGGCTGGGGGTCAGTATCGGTTGGTGGCTTGGCCGACCAAGGATGCCCCTAAGCCGGACGATCTTGGTGCATTGGCACAAGACGAAGTGTTTTCATCTGGCGACTGGGTCTCCGGTAATGGCGGTACCATCAGCTTGCCAAGTAAGCCGTTCAGCACTGATACGCTTTTGCGGGTTAGGGTGCAGAAGGCAGCGGCTTTGGGCGGGGCGGAAACCACGTTGCTCACGGCGCCACTTCCCGTTTTGGTACGCCCCGATCCAGCGCTCACGCTCGCGCTGGTGCCAGCTGATCGACCGGTTTTTGGTGCCACGCCGGCATTGCGCATCAGGGGTGCATCAAAAGATGTTCAGTATCGCGTTTTTCTGCGCTCACTGCGCGATGCAGAATTCAACCCGGATCTCACGCAGCCGGATAGCGTGGAAGAATTTGTCACAGTCCCTGTTGCAGCAGGGCTACCAGATATCACGCTGAAAAAACCCACTCTGCCATTGGCCTCGTTGAACCCGCCGGGCTTTAATCTGGTGCAAACGGACGGGCGCCGCAGTCGTGCGGGGCTCGATTTGGTGCTCGCGCCACTGACCAGTGATAGTCTGGCTTTTGTTTCGGCTACCAAGCGGCATGATGAAGCCATGGCTAGCCGCGTGATGGAAAGCGTCGTTGCTCTCACGGCAATGCCGATCATTTTGGTGCGGCCAAATCCAGCACCCGATTTGATCTTACTTTGCGCCGCCGGACCAAAAGGCAGCACGGGCGCCATTACCCTGCTGGGCGGTGAGCCTGGTGTCTCCTATACCATCAGGATCGCGCCAAACGGGCCAGACCTCGCGATGGCCGGCTACATTCATCGCCGCGATGATGATGAAAAGGAAAATAAAGGGCTTGGGCGGCTGCGGCTGGGCTTGGATTTCATTTTGGCAGACGAACTGCTTGGCAAGCCCGGCGATTTGAACTTTGCCTTTCGGCCCCCCGCCCCGCCGCGGCTTGAAGCACCCGCACTTCCCTTCGGTACAAGCTTTTTGGTCACGGCGCGGCGTGTCCGTACAGGGCTGGAGGCCACATTTTCCGCGCTCTTGGAGTTGATTGAGCCACCGAAGGTTAAGTTGGAAACAGGCGCAACGCGCGTGGTCGTGGCAGATAGCCGCGTGAACCAATTATACACTCTGCTGCGCGGCGGCATTGCCACCAAGCCGAGCCAAGGGACAGGAGCTGACCTTAGTTTGGAGGTACCGGACGGGCAGGGACCAATCATCCTTCGCATCACGGAAATCGCACCAGGGCCATCCATCGGGTGGGAGATAGTTTTAGAAGCTGCGGGACCTAATTGACATGGATAGCTTGCCGGAACCGCCCCGCCACGTCATCCGGCGCCAATACCTTGAACTGCGGATACGCGACGGTAAGTCAGCTCGGGCGCTGGGACCACGTGTGGAAGCCCTCGCACTTGGGCAATTACGCCGAGTGTTGGAGCGGACTCTGGACGAAATGGACCCGGGCGCAGCCCTGACCAGGGTTGAACGATTGGAAATCGAATTGGGGCCGATTTCAGCCGAGGCATTGGAAACCGAACTACCCGCTGCCCTTGCGCGAGCCTTACCTAGCGCCCTGGCCAAAGTCCTGCCCTCCATGACGCCCGTGGGTGAGGGAACCATTGAAACGGCCACGCCCCCCCCCTTGGGCGCGTCCGAAAGGGCTGCAGCGTTGCTGCGTCACCTTGCCCGCGAAGGTCATGCCCCTTGGTGGTATGATCGCGAACGCGATCCACCAGCCGTATCAGGTGCCCGGTTAGGGACATCGGTCGGGCCACTGCTCGCGCGCGTCCTGGTATGGCTCATTGAAACTTCGCCGAAACTTGCTTCAGAAACATTGTACGAATTATTGCCTCTACCCGTGGCACGCCACCGCCTTGCCTTGGCACTGGAAGGACAGGGTTTTGCCCGGGCCGCCGCACTTCTGTCGCCAGCTACCGCAACATTGCCGGTGGCTGCGATTGAGGCGGCGATCTTGGGCCTACCGGAAGGTGCTGTGCTTTCACCCCGGGCACGCGCTCTGCGTGCACGGGACCTGATACTGACCGCCCTTGCCAGCCGTCCCATCGTCGATGCTGCCATACTTCAGAAACGTATTGCCTCGTCCTTGCTGCACCGCCTCCCTGCGGCATACGCGAAGCCCATTCAAGCCATCCTGCTGGCGAGCTGGACTGAGGGGCTGTCTGGGGAAGCAATATCGGCCAAGGTTGCTACCGCCTTGCGTACGTCAGCGCAGGTCCAAACAGACCCGGGCCAAGGTGCCGCTTTGGCGGTCGCCTTGCGCGATGCGGCTGAAGCGATGCCTGAGCTTTCATTACTCCTGCACTTATTGGTCGGGGGAGCTTTCACTCTGCCAGACGCTAGTGCCGCCCTTGTGGCACTGCGTCAATTGCGTACTACGACCGAGCCATTGCCCGATGCCGGGCGCTTGGCTGCCTTGCTAGCGCCCTTCATTATAGCCGGGCAGCCGACAGCGGAGGCGTTAGAGCCGCTTCTTGCTCCGCTGCGCCCCAGACTAGCGGTGGCTGCCCCTTACGTGATTGATGAAGCATCCGCATTTGTTCAGGCGGCAACGCCCAAATACCACGCCGCGACATTTGACACTGCAAAGACCTCTGCGCCGCGCCCCGGAATGGAACAAAGAACGGGTGACACCGTCACCGTTGAGGATGCCGGACTGGTGCTGCTCTGGCCCTTTCTGTCAGGCTTCTTCGGGACGCTGGATTTACTGACACCGAAACGGCGCTGGCGTGATGCCGCAGCGCCCCATCGTGCGGCGATTTTACTAGACCATTTAGCACGCGGTAGGCTGATTGCGGAAGAAGCGGATATGCCGCTGATCAAACTGCTTGTTGGCTTGCCGACGCAAGCCGTTCTGGACGCAGGCGCACCGCTGGATGCGGAGGAACGCGCCGCTTGCGACACTTTCTTTGAAGCCATTCTTGAACATTTTGCGCCGCTGGGTCGCCTGACACTGGAAGGGTTGCGTGGCAGCTGGCTTTTGCGTCCGGGCCTTCTTGAAAGGCGTGACGGCTTGCCACTGTTGCGCATTGAACGCCGTGGTTATGATCTTTTGGTGGAGCGCCTACCCTGGCCACGTGAATGGGTGCGACTTCCTTGGATGGTAGAATCGCTCAGGGTGGAATGGTGACGCCGCCCGAGGATATGGCGGGCCGCTTCGCGCGCCATGCGGCGCGGAATGCCACCCAAACCAATGCCATTGACCTTGAAGCCGAGCTTACTTGGCTCACCCAGGTGATCGAACGTCGCTTCCACATTTATTTCGATACAGGCGAAGCTCCGCCCGGGACTGACGAAACGATGGTCTTGGGGGATGGTCCCAATTTGACGGCGGGTTCCGCCTACGCGGAATTACTGGCCCAACTGAGCTGCGATACGGTGGAAAGGCTCGCCTTGATCTTGGCCCTTGCACCTCATATCCGCCCTCAGGTACTCGACGCATTCCATACGCGCAATCAGGCGCTTGACCGGCGCTTCACCGAATTCGCCGTCCTTCGGCAAGGATCTGACGAGACCTTATGGCCCACCTTGGATACGCTTGCCTTTCTAGTTGGTGGCGCTGATCTGGCACTACGTTTTCCGCTGCTGCGTTTGATTGAGGAAGACCACGCTTTTATACGGCTTGGGCTTCTGCGCCCTTTGCCCGCAACGCCTGACGAACCCCTGCATCGCGCAGTTCTTCGTATCGGTGAGGAATGGCTCCACCGCCTGACGCGCGGCGGATTGCCGCGACCGGTCCAGGGGGCGCAGTTTCCGGCCCAACGGCTCACGACCAAACTTAGCTGGGACGATCTGGTCCTGCATCCGGCCACACGCGAACAGGTGGGCGAGATTGAAGCCTGGATCGCGCATGGCGCAACGTTATTGGGCGAGTGGGGCATGGGACGTCTGCTGCGGCCCGGCTATCGTGCTTTGTTTCACGGCCCCCCCGGCACGGGCAAGACAATGACTGCCGGGTTGATTGGCCGAGTCACGGGTCGGGAAGTCTACCGCATTGATCTCGCCGCCGTAGTTTCGAAATTCATTGGTGAAACTGAAAAGAATCTGGCAAAACTCTTTGATATAGCGCAGGATAAAGACTGGATACTGTTCTTCGACGAGGCCGACGCGCTGTTCGGCAAACGCGGCGAAACTCGCGACGCGCATGACCGCTACGCCAATCAGGAAGTTTCCTTCCTGCTGCAGCGGATTGAAACCTTTGATGGCGTGACGATCCTGGCAAGCAATTTTCGTGAAAATATAGACGAAGCCTTTGCACGCCGCTTTGACTCCATCATCTATTTCCCCATGCCAAGACCGGAAGAACGGCTACGGCTTTGGCGTAGTGCCATGCCCGCCCGGGCGGTTCTGGCCAAGGATGCGGATTTTGAGGCTCTGGCGCGAGAGTATCCCCTCACTGGTGGTGCGATCACGAATATCATCCGCCATGCCTCCCTGCAGGCGCTGAAAGATGGTGGCCGCCCGATCAGTCAAGCGCATCTGCTCGAGGCAATCCGTCGTGAGCACGCCAAGGAAGGGCGCGGAACGTGAAATCCGCCGCGCACACCCTGCCGCAAAAGGCTGCGCAGCGCACAATCGTCGCGCGTCCAGCAGAACGGCGACCAGCGGCCCAGCCGGTTCGTCAGGTCGTCCCCTCATCCGTACAGGCCACGCGCGCCGCTACCCCACAGGTCTCCAGTGGTGGAGCCGCCTTGCGCGTACGCGCCAAACTTGTTGTCGGTGCGCCCAATGATCCGGCTGAGCTGTCAGCTGACCGTTTTGCCACACAAACGGTACGTGCCTTATCAAGTAATGCTGCCAGCGGCGGTACCGTGGCCCGCCGCGGACCCGCTATAGCCATTCCTGTCGGCACTGCATTGCTCAGACGCGAACCAGCGCGCCCCGGTGGCGTTGGTGTACCAAGTTCGATGGTGCCCGCCGTACGCAATGCGAGTGAGGGCGGGCACCCCTTGCCTGCGCCACTCCGTGACCGATTTGAAGCGGCGACAGGGCGTGATTTATCCGCGGTTCGGCTGCGCCACGACGCTGCGGCAGCGCATACCGCGACGGCATTAGGAGCCAGGGCCTATACGCGCGGCAGCACCATTGTCTTCGCGCATGGGGAATACGCGCCCGAAACAGGTATCGGCGCCAGTCTTCTGGCGCATGAGCTTGCTCACGTAGCGCAAATCGGCGCCGCGCCACCATTGGAGACGCGGGTAGCGCAACCACGTGCGCCACCAGCGGCCGAAATGATCCACCGTGCGCCCGACGAAGCCGGCAGCACCGACGTTTTCGATAACGTCGTGGATCGGGCCCTTGGCCTATTGCCCAATATTTTTGCGGACACGCTGCGCGGGATCAAGCGCGCTGGTGGCATATTGCCCTGGCTTGGCGGCTTAATCCGTGACGGTGTGCGTTCTGTTTTCACGACGCTTGGCGATTCAAGCCCTGCACTCGCGGAAGCGATTGCCGCAATTTCAAGCATTGGAACCCGCGTCTCCGCGATCCTAGGCGCCTTGGCCGGGGGGGACTGCGAACCTCTTTTTGCCGCAATAGAACAATTGAAGACCACCATACAGGACGCAGCGGGTGCGGCTTGGACCAAACTTACCGATTTCCTGAAACCAGTCGGCGACTTCTTGGGTGACATCAATACGCGTTTCCTCGCCCCAGCCCTTGATACAGTGAAAGGTCTTGCGGGCTCTGCCTGGGAGCGCATACAGCAATTGGCGGGAGATCTTTGGGACCTGACCCAACCCGTGCGAGACTTGGGCAGCTGGGCCTGGCATGAACTCAAGCGTTGGATCGGGCTCGGCGAAGAGACGGATTCCGGCGGCAATGAATCCGGCGGCATCCTTGGCTGGCTGAAGACGAAGGCCAACGAGGTTTGGACCGCGCTGAAGGATGCCGCAGAACCGGTGTTACGCCCGCTGCGGGAAATCGCGAAGAGCGTGTCCGATTATCTGCCCCTCAATGCCGTCAATAACATCAAGACCAAGGCAACCGCCTGGCTTGAACATGCTGCCGCTGGCATGAATGCGCTACACGCGCCCGAGACGACAGGCAGCGAGAACGGGCAAAAGACACTGAGTGGCATCTTACTGCCGGCACTGAACGGCTCAATCGCTGGCCTGCGAGAGAGCGTAACCGGTGCCGCAAGCTGGGCCGCCGAGGGCATCGGTTCGATAGGCGGCCATGTTGCAGCCTTCATGGGCAGCATGGCGGAAGACCCGATTTTTGGTGCCTTGGCCGGCGGCCTGTCATGGTTGCGTGCCGCAGCGGTGCGCGCGACCAATTTCGCAACAGTTACAGTGGGTGGAGCCTTCAGCCTTGTGGATGAAGGCCTTGGCGCCTTTGGCGGCTTCATACAGCGTATGCTGAATGGCTTCAACCAGGTGGCAAATACCATCCTGGATTTGCCGGGGCGCTTTGGCGGATTGATCCTTGGGCCAGTCTGGAACGCAATTCCGGCCTGCATCCGCGACCCCGTGGTGGATTTCATCACTAAGCAAATTCTTGGCCGTATCCCAGTCTTTTCTTCGCTGATGCAAGCCCCGAATTTTTGGGAAAAATGTCAGGCCACGGCGATGCGCATCATCCGCGCCATCTTTGTGGATGGTGACATAGCGCGCGGCATCTTCACCTTCTTCTGCGCCATGCTTGATCTGATCGGCCTACCATCGCAATTGGTCGCCTCCATCATTGCCAAGGCGGCAACGGCACTTTCCGATATCCTTAAGGATCCCATTGGCTTCTTGATGAATCTGCTGGGCGCGGTAAAGAACGGCTTTGGACTTTTCTTCGACAATATAGGGACGCATTTGCTGGGCGGAATTTCAGGTTGGCTCTTTAGTGAAGTGAGAAAGGCGGGACTAACGCCGCCCGCGGCACTGAGCCTTGGCGAGGTATTCCGCTTCATTCTGGACGTACTGGGACTTGGGCTTGAATTCTTCATAGCCCGTGTCGAAAATATTAATCCAGCCGCGGGTGGAATATTGCGCAGTGGCACGGCAATCATTGGCGAAGGGCTGGAATGGCTGACTGACCTGATGACGGAAGGGCCTGCTTCACTCTTGCGTCATTTGCAGGATTCACTTTCTGACCTTTGGGAAGCAGCCATTGGCGCCGTGGTGGGCTGGGTCAGCACTGAAGTGACGAAAAAAATGATCCCGCGCATACTGGCTATGCTCGACCCCACCGGCATTGGCGCGGTCGTGAACAGCCTGATTACATTCTACAACGCGATCCAGGCTGCAGTGGAATATCTGCAGCCGATGCTCGAGATTGTGCATAGCGTTGTTGATGGTACAGGCCAGATTGCGAAGGGTGCCCTGGAAGGTGGCGCGGCCTTTGTTGAAGGTGCCTTGGCGCATAGTGTACCGATAGCCGTTGGTTTCTTGGCCCATCAGGTTGGGCTTGGCACTCTTGGCAAGCGAATTGCAGAAACGGTTGAGGCACTGCGTGAGAAAATCGCCAAAGCCGTGGATAAGCTGCTGGAACGGAGCAAGACATTTCTGATGCGCATTGGCAGCGCGGTCTTCAATTGGTTTGCAGGGCTTATAAAGAAATTCGACAGTGATGACGGCAGTCATACGCTGTTGTTCAAGATGGAAGGCGATAAGCCGGTGCTCAAGATTCGGAGCGTCGAGCAAAGCGTTGTGAAATTCCTCGTAGAATTAGGCAAGGTTGATAAAGTCAAGAACGATGAAAATCGCAAGACGAAGCACACGAACGCCACAGCTTTGGTTGAAAAAATTAATAAGGAAGCAAAAAACTGCAATGAGGCAAAAGAGGAAGAAAAACCTGCTCTGCAAAAAGATATATCCAAACATCAGGAAGACTTAGCAAAACTGCTTCAGGGACTTTTGAAGGGAGTGACGATGAGTGAGTTTGATAAACGCTATGATCTGGAGGGTATGGTTGCAACATATGGGGCAATGAAAGGCTTTCAAACGGGCGATAAAATGACGCCCGATCATCAGCCACAAGCCGCCGTTCTAAAATATGCGGCCGAACTGAATGCGTTCAAACGGAAGAAAAAAGGGGATAAGGAAGAGACGCTCGCGCTAAGGGAGGCCACAGGCAGGGGACACGCCGATGGAGCTCTTGCGATCAATCTGCACGAGGCGCGCCACAAGGCAGGCCGGACTTATGGCAATAAGAGTAAGAATCAAGAAGTCTTACCCGACGCCAGAGATGCTATTGTAAAGGCTAGAGACGATCATCCGAATGACTATGCAACGCAACGAAGCGCGGTGATAGAAGTCGTCAAAAAAGAAATGAAAAAGGATACGGCTGCAATGCGTGAAGTCCTGAAGCAAACCAAGGATCAGCCGGCCTGGGCTGACCTGAAGGAATTGGTCGCCAAGGAAAAGCTTTCTTCTGAGGACGAAGAGACGCAACGCAAAGCCATTAAAGAACAGATTGAAAATGGCCTCAAAAAAATAGAGGGCCACAGCCTAGATAAATACGCGAATTGATCCGTTGCCAAGCACCATGCCTACTGTGGTCACGGGTCACGCCTCTGCGCTCGCAAGTTTCGCGGTGAGTGGTTCATTGCGCATCGGTTCGGCACCTGCTACGTTGGGATTTAGTAACTGTGCTGTGGCAATCGCAGTATGTAACAGCTGTTGGGGACCAAGCAAAAAAAATCACGGGAGAAGCCATGAATGCTGACATCAGATAATTTCTCTGGCGCTTTCTTGAGTATTCTACTCGCAAACCTGGTTCTGATTGCGTTGCTGGGGGCTTTGATACTTGCCGTTTATCGCCGCCGAATCAGGACATTGATGCGTGGTGGGGATAGCATTGCGGTATCCCTGCCACCTGAAAGGCCCGGCCAGAACAGGCTGCGCTTCACCACCATCGCGTCTCCACACATAAGCCAAACGCGGTCTGCGACGCCAGATATCCCGTTCGCCGTCCTGGCCATTGAGCTTTTCGCCGGGGTTTGTTTTGCCACGCTCGCGGCTATGCTTTGGTTGCGGTCATCAGGTACCCCCATCCTTCCGTTGCGTCTTGCCGCTTTTACGCTGACCTTCATCCTGCCCGTGTTAGTGGTAATGGCGCTTGTTATGGGCCCTGATCGGCGCAAGCAATCATTTCTCCTGATCGGAGGTTTTTTTGTTTTCATCGTCTTTGGCGCTACTCTGGTGCTCCGGCAGCCAGATGATGGCCTGCTGGTGGTTTGGCAGATCTTATTTTATGTCATTATCTTCTACGGTGGCTCAGCCTTTGTGCCACTTCTTGGCCTCTTTAATCGAAGCCTGCGTGCTCTGTGGCCAATTCTACTCGTTCTTGTGTTCCTTTGTACCCTTGGTGTTTTGGCGCAATTGGCTTTGAGGTCCTCTTTAATGGAGCAGATGGACCATCTTTATCTGTCTGCAGCGATATCAATCGGCTTGGGCTGGCGAACCGCTTTGGTATTGGCGCACCTACCAGGGTTTTTCATGGGTATTGCACTCTCCTGGTTTGTCATTGCACGCCTTGCTGTCTGGCACCAGGAAGGACGCCTTGGTGATCAGGCCCTTTTGCACAATGCGGTCTGGGCCGCGGCTAGCCTCAATTTGTTTCTATGGTTGTTCGTAAGTATCGGTCCCAAGACGTTATTGGATACTGTCAAAATTCTGGCAGTATCTTCCCTACCTCTCCTGATTTATATCGGCATTACCAAAACGGGTTATTTTTTCTTGCATCAAAAATTACGCTCCATACCAGGAAGGCCCCTGCTTTACTTGCGTGTCTTCGGTTATTCCCGCCGCGCATCACGCTTGGCTGATCTTTTGCGCGCGCGTTGGCGCTACAGGGGTTCGCTCAGGCTTATTGCGGCGAGGGATTTGGCCAGCCGTGTGATCACGCCCGTCATGTTGCGCGCCTTTCTCCTGCGCCGCCTCAAGGGGTTCTTCATCGAAACTGAAGCCAATCTCGAGAGTAGAATGGCATCACTGAGCAACAGGCGTGACCCCGACGGTAGCTTCCGTACCGAGTTACTGTTCTGCAATGGCGGGAGCTGGCGCGAGACTGTACGCCGGCTGATGAAAGATAGTCATGGTGTGGTCATGGATCTTCGATCCTTCAATCGGCAAAACCGCGGCTGCGTCTTTGAATTGCAAACATTGCTCGATTTTGTCTCTGTCTCGCGGATTCTGCTGCTTGTGGATTCACGCCCAGGTCCAGCCCAGACCGATGTAGCCTTTCTTCAGGAGGTCATGACGGAAGCATGGACCCACCTTGCGGTTACCTCACCCAATCATGCGATCCCTGATCCCGTGCTGCGCTTGATTGATGCCGCTTCAGGCGATGCCAAGGCCGTAGCCTTCATCATCAGGGAATTGGAGGCACTGTAGGGAATGCGATCATTGGAAAAGTCGCAAAATAGCTTCGCATGGGCTGCTCGCTTGTCGCTTCTGAAGACCGACGGCCCCAGACCACGCATGCGTCAAAACCCAAATGTGGCTTGACTGCACTTGTTGGCGTCCCCCCTTGGTAAAAGTAGCTTGCGAAAAGTGCTTTTCCGGCGCTAGCATTCATCCCAAAGTCAGAACAAACAGGAGAATGACATGCTCTCGCTCGATCGGCTAAAGCTTCTTTTTCCACGGGCTTCTGGGGAACATATTGCTTCTGTGGAAGATCTAGCTGATGAATTTCTGGATGCCTTTCGGATCTCACGTAAGCCCCTGCGTTGGCAGTTTTTCCTGGCGCAGCTCGGTCATGAATCCGGCGGTCTTTCCATGCTTGAGGAAAATCTGAACTACAGTGCCGAGGGCCTCGTGAAGACCTGGCCTAAACGCTTTGCCTCAATTGAAAATGCGTCGCCCTACGCACGAAAGCCGGAAAGGATCGCCAATCTGGTCTATGCCAATCGCATGGGCAATGGTTCCCCGGAAAGCGGGGATGGCTGGCGCTTTAGGGGGCGCGGATACATTCAATTGACCGGACGGGATGCCTATCGCCAAGTTGGCGCCATCACGGGTTTGGATCTGGAAGCGCAACCGGAATTGGCGCTGGATCCAGGGCATACCTTCCATGTCGCTTGCGGATTCTGGAATTGGAAGAAACTAAATGAAGTCTGTGATACAGGTGATTATCTGGCGGTGACAAAAACCATCAATGGCGGCACGCATGGGCAACCGGATCGCGAGGCCTGGTTGGACAAGGTTCGTCGTGTGTTTGCAGACCCCCCACCCGTGCATGAGCAGCCGCCAGCGGAAGAGCTGATAGCGATTCAACGTGCTTTGCAATTGAAAGGCTACACGCAGATTGGTGCAGCTGATGGGGATTTAGGCCCCCGCACCATAGCCGCAATCACAAGCTTTCGCATGAAGACCGGGTTACCTAAGGGCCTTATTGATGCGAAACTCCGGCAGGCACTCGGGATTACCAAGCGTTAGAGGAAAACGCGCAGATGCCCACGCCATCCTTACTCGAAACGAAATGGCAGATAGCGCGGCGCTGGGCCGCTGAGGCGAGGCAGCAGCAAGCGAGCCATGTCCGTCAGGCCAGACTCGCGCTGGGCTTTGCTGTAGCGGCTGCCGTTTCGGGCGCAATAGCAACAGCGATCGGTGTGGGCGAAAAGGAAGGTTCCTCCTTTTCTTTGTCGGGTCTTTTCGCGCTGATGGCTGGTACTACAGCAGCTATAAGCACTTTTTTCGGCCGGCACATATTGAATGAACAGTCCCAGGCAAAATGGATCGTTGCAAGGGCCACGGCGGAAAACCTTCAGTCAGAATGCTATAGATTTGCCGCAAGAATTGGTGCTTATACGGGTTCCAAAAGTGAAGCCGCTAAATCTTTCGATGCACGAACAAATGAACTTGTCGCAGCGGCGCGGGATAAAGGAATAGAGCCCCCTGTGAAGGCAGCGCCCTCCTCCTCCCGTTTGACGCCAGCCGAGGATATGTCTGCTGAGTGGTATGTCCAGAATAGGCTGACGCAGCAGAAGGATTGGTATTTCTCGCGGAGTGAAGAGCACCGGAACAAGGCAAGATTGGCACAAAGATTAGGGTTGATGTTTGGGATCTTGGCTGCCCTGCTAGGTTTTCTCGGAAGTATTACGCAGGGTTGGCTGTCTATCACACCCTTTATCGGGGCCACGACAACCATCGCGACAGCCGTCGCATTGTTCGCCTCTGTAGACCGCCATGTGTTCTTGGCGAGCAGCTATGGCGGCTACGCCGAAGCAATTGCCAGTTTACTTGCTCGTTTTGGGGAGGGCCTGGTCAGGGAAGATGATTTAGTCTTGGAAGGGGAAACGCTTCTTGCTTCCGAATATGCCGCCTGGACGGCCCGTATAACCATGGCGCCACAGCTGCCTGATTGATCGTCCCCAACTATGTCAGATAAGCGTTGGAGTTCTAGGGTTACGGGCGCGGTGCTGCGCTGCGTGGAAGGCGGCAAGGGCGGCTTGCTAGTCGGCGTCGTGCGGGGCGCCGATGCTCTGGAGGGGCTCGAGCATCACTTTCCCCCGGCTGTAGTATTCGCCCTGCATGCGCGCGAGCCATCCGGAAAGCCCCCGCGCGGCAAGGGCGTCGCTGGCGGTCGCTATCTCTGCCTCGCTCGACGCAGTGCGACCGAGGGAAACATGCCGCCCATCGGACCCGAGTACCATCCATCGGCTTTCAGTTTCTATGCGCATCGTCATTCTCCGTCTTGCGTGACGGACGCATCGCGCTGTGTTTCGCGCGAGCCAAGGCAATAAAGCGCCAGGGATCGCGATGATCCCTGGGCTTGGCAATCATTCATGCCGCTGTGGCTACGCAGCTTCATTCCGCCACGCGGTAGACGGTGTAGGAGCCTTTCGCGCCCTGCTTGTTCGGGCCGACTTGCCGGATGCGCTCGGCAATCTCCACCGTGATGCCCTGGCGCTTTTTCAGCCCCGCGAAAAACCCGCGCACCGTATGCTGTGCCCAGCCGGTGGCCTCGGCGATTTGCGCCACCGTCGCGCCCTCAGGGCGGCGGAGCATCGCCAGCACCACTTCTTGCTTCGTGCCCTCGCGCGGCTTGCGTGGCGCGCCCGTGGCGCGTGTGCCGCGCCGTGAGAGCGCGTTGCGCAGCATGTCCATCGCGCGCGCGATCGGGTCTTTATCCGCGTTGAACGGTGGCGTTTCTTCCCAGGCTGCGAGCAAGCGTTCGGCGGCTTCGCGCAGGTTCACGCTTCCCATGTTGGGCGCGTCGGGCGCGGCCTGGGCGGCCTCGGCGGAAGGCTGCTCCTCTGCATGCGGCGCGTTGTCTTCCCCGCCCTGCGGCGCCGTGTCGGGCGTGGTGCGGCCCTCATTCGGGTCAATGCCAATCGCGCGCAGCCCCTCATCCGTCACCTGGATCAGGATCGGCGTGCCATCCGCATCCTTGCGCCATACCATCGCCAATTGATCGCGCGGTGCAGCGACCTCAATCAGCAGGCGGCTTTTGATCAGGCTGTTCACCACCGCGCGGCAGGCAGCGACTGGCAAATGCTTCGGCGCAATCGCCAGCAATTGCGGGTGCTGCGCGCCATGGCTCAATACAATCCTCTGCGTGTCAGAAAGCTTCATCGTCTCAGTCTCCGGTTGCGGGCGCCGACCATAGGCCCCTACTGCCGGGAGCCCCGCGGGCGGACCCTGCGGGGCGATGCGGCGCCGCGTCGCGGCGGGCTGCGCTTCAGTCCTGCGCTTCGGCGGCGATGCCTTCGTTGATAACGAAGCCCGTCAGGTAGGGCAGGCCGGTGGGGATGCCCGTCTCGCGGCTGGTGCGCTGCGTGATGCGCCAGCCCATCCATTCCGCGGTGGTCTTGGCGATGGCGTCCGCGAGGCTCGCGCCGTAATGCATCTGGCTGTTCACCCCATCCGCGAAATGGCGCCCGTAGCGGCTGTCCAGGAAGGCGCGGACCGAGGCGGGATCCGTGCTGGTCGCGTTGTGGATTGCAGTGAATGCAATCGGCCAGGCATCTGCTGCGTGTTCGCGCATGGTGCCCCAGAAACCCCAGTCTTGGTTTTCGGTGGGAAGGATTGTGGTCATCTGTTTGTCTCCGTCATCGGCGGGGGAAATCCCCTGCGCGTGACAGACCATTCGCGCTGTGATGGGGGCTGAGCCAAGCGAAATAGAGCGTCATTTCATTGCTATGATTCAGGCGTTTTGATCATGATGTGAGGGCCAGAAGCTGCTGCTATCTGGCCCCCACTCGCCATGATTAGCGGCGCTTTTTGCTGCGCTTCGCGGCGGCTTGGCCGGCTGCGTAGGCTTCCGCCAGCGAGTTTCGGATGGACCAGACGGCGACATCGTGGAAATCGAGCGCGTCGCGGTTTCTGGTTTCCAGCGTTTCAACCGAGGGCATGTGCCGCTTGGCGATATCCAGGAAAAGCTGGTCGGTTTCGGTGGTGTCGGTCATCTTGGTCTCCTTGCTGTGGCGCCGGGGTAATTCCCTGCGCCTGAGGGACCATTCGCGCTGTAGCGGGGGGCGAGCCAAGCAAGAATGAGCGTTACTTCATTGCTATCATTGGGGAGTTTCAATCATGATCTATTGGTTCCGCATGCCGCCACAACCTTAGCGAAGGTGCGCTCCATTGACTTCGCGCGCCAACTTCGCACCGCAGCGCTTACAAGACGCTCCTGCACTGGCGATCCGAGCAACATATCTCCACCGACAGCGCCGGTACCGACACCAAGTTTTGTATCACTCGGAATAAGCCTCACCGTCGTCTCGCGTCGCCTTATTGAACAGAATGAATGCCAGTGGGTTACCAGGCTCCGACATCGCATCGCTTCGCAGGCCCGCTACCTCTCCCGCCACACTACTCGAATATTCCGCAACCACTTCGCCAAAGCTGTTGCGCTGGACGGCCACCTTTTGTCCGGCTGCTACTTTATCATTGAGCTTGACCAGGTGTTCGACGAGCCCTCCATGCGTTGCAAGGATCGGCAGCGCGCTGTTACCGATGAAGACACTCACGTCCTTCCCTGTGCGGCCCAGCGGCCCAGCCAGAATGCCGTGATGCTTGAGGACGTTCATTGTGCCCTCCACGAACAGCGAGATCATCTCAATATCCAGAACGCGCGCTGCGCCAATTTCTGCCGTGAAGGCTGGGATGCCCACGTCAATGAGCGCATTGGGCAAGACGCCAGGATAGATGCGATTGTTGAAGACCTGGCCGACAGGATACAGTTCCACCATTGCTCTGATCTCGGGCTCGTCCATGGGCGCGATATTGAAGGCGGTGACACTGAATCCCGTTGTCCCAGTGTGGAAGTCGATCGCGGCGTCGGCGTTTGGCCGTAGCAGCCGGTTGAATAGCAGGCCCGCATGCCGGCTGGTCGCCGTAGCGCCTCTCTTGTTCCCTGGCCATTCCCGATTCATGTCGATCAGATCAACGCCTCTCCCCGCATTGGGCCATCGGCGCTGCATGCCCTCCAGAGCCGGGCGGGCTACATCGGTGACGGCCATGACGGTCCCCGACATCACCGTTGGATCGAGCTGATTCATTACGGTTTGGACCGTGTGGATCGAACTCATCTCGTCACCGTGTACGCCGCTGACCAGAACGACACGCTTGCCCGGCCTCGCTCCCTTTGCGACCGTTACAGACACATACCAGTGCTGTCCTGTGGGCATCTGCACACCCTGAAAATAAAAACGGTGTTTCTGACCTGGCTCCAAGTCATTGACATTGAGCGCGCTGACGACCCTTTTCCCCTGGATCGTATCGCCGGTGAAGACTGTTCCCGATGCTGGTCCGCCGACGATTGCCGGAGCGCCTTGAGCGTTTGCGGTACCAGCAGCAATGGTGACTGCAGCCGAAGCGCTCGCCGCAGCAATTGATGCGGACAGAAAGTCGCGGCGCGCAACGCTCTCTTCTTGCTTGTCTGGCATGATTTGAGGGTATCCCGTGTTGGTGTCGCAAGATTATGGTCTTGCCAGATCGCTCGGCAAGTCTCGCATCCTGTTTTCTGCGAGATGACCTCCGCGGCGGCCATGGACGCCTAGTAGAGATTTGAACTAAGCGGTAAAGCCTCCTTGTAAGGCTGCCTGGCCGCGTAGCGCCGCAATGTCGGTAAAGCTGCCGTCCTCGCCATCCAAGACGGCAGCCTCGCCCGTTTCATTTTGCCAACGCTGGATGATCACATCGCAATAGGCTGGATCAATCTCGAGCAGCACTGCCCGCCGCCCGGTGCGTTCCGCCGCGATCATCGTCGTCCCCGATCCGCCAAAGTAATCCAGCACCGTATCGCGCGGCTTGCTGCTGTTGCGGATGGCTCGCTCGACCAGCGCCACCGGTTTCATCGTCGGATGCAGGTCATTCCTGGCCGGCTTGTCGAAATGCCAGACATTCCCCTGGTCGCGCGCGCCGCACCAGTAATGCTGCGCGCCGGCCTTCCAGCCATAGAGCATCGCTTCGAATTGCTGATGGTAGTCTGCGCGGCCCAGCGCAAAGGTGTTCTTGGCCCAGATGATGGTGCTGGACCATTTACCGCCCGCTTCCTGCCAGGCGCGATGCAGCGTTGGCCATTCGGAAGACGACATGCAAACATAGCTTGCGCCCTTGGTGACCGAGAGAAGGTTCGTCAGCGCAGGCTGCAGGAAATCCAGAAAGCCTTTGCCCAGCGCGTCATTGGCGATGGTCATCTTAGCCGCTGTGCCGCCTTCGTAAGCAACATTATAGGGTGGGTCTAGAAAGGCCATATCCGCGAGGTGCCCATCGCCAAGGGCGCGCTGCACATCGGCAAGCTTGGTCGCATCACCGCAGAGCAGCCGATGGTCACCACAACGCCAGAGGTCACCTTCGCGCGTGACGGGATTGACTGGCAGCGGCGGGGCTTCGTCAGCGTCCTCGCCATCAAGTCCGGCATCGGCGGCGGCCAGCAAACGGTCCAATTCCATGCCGGAGAAGCCAAGCACGTCCAAATCCACCGAGGCATCGTCACGGATGCGCGCGATCTCCGCCGCCAGCAGCGCTTCATCCCAGCCGGAATTGAGCGCGATCTGATTATCCGCAAGCCGCAGCGCGCGCGCCTGGGGTTCGGTGAGATGCGCGAGCCGAATGGCGGGGACGGTTGCCATGCCTAGCCGCTTTGCGGCCATGACGCGGCCGTGGCCGGCGACCAGTACGCCCGCGCCATCCACCAGGACCGGATTCACAAAGCCGAATTCGGCGATGGAGGAAGCAATCTGCGCTACCTGCGCCGGCGAATGCGTGCGCGCATTTTCGGCATAAGGCACTAGCGCCGCAACCGGGAGGGTGATGACGGCAAGCTCAGGCTGCATGGGCAACCTCCACGACTCAAAGTTTTTTACCGAATGCCCAATTGATGGGTGCGGTGCCGCATATCCCTGCCGGCTTTATCCACGACCACTAGACCCGTCTCCAGCGCACGACTGGCGGCGAACGCTCATTGGCGAGAGCGACCATGAACCTTACTCCAAGCGGAGTGACCGAGCTTGGGGCTTGCCCTGACGCTTCAAACTGGCGTTCGTTCCCAAGCCGGGTTCAAGACCCGGCGAGGAACGGCCGCGCAGCTGCCAGCGCCGGCGCGCAGGAGGGTTCGGCACCGTTCAGCACTGCGACCGGTGACGTGGTTCCAATCCATGCGCCGATGGTTGTGGTAATGGCCCACCACGGCTCGTTGGCGGCGCGTTTCACCAACGCTGGCAGTACCGCGGTTGCGCAGGCCTCGACCTGCTGCACCACCGCTGCCGGCGCATGCCTGCCCGCGAGCTGTTCGGCCAGCTTCGATTGCAACGGCTCGAACAGAAAGGTCGCGACCAGGAAGGCGATAAGGTTGCCGATCATGCTGGCCCGCTCCGCCCGCCGCGTAGCGCCCATATCAGACCGCCCAGCGCCAGGATCGCCGCAACCGCGGTGGCAGAGCGCGAGGCGACCGCCGCGCCAGCCTCCCCGGCCAACAGCGCGGGCAACTGCACAAGCGCAGACCCGCCGCCAGCAAGCGCCACCACGGCGACCAGCGCGCCGCCGATCGCCGCCGCCAAAGGCCATCGACCAGCCAGCGATACCAGCAGCGCGACCACGCCAAGCCCGGCCGGGATCAGTGCCGTCCAGTGCACCGGCGGCGCCGGCAGCAGATAGCCTGCCGCGCCCACCAGCAGCAGCACGGCGCCGAAGCCGCGCAGCACCAGCGGCACGCGCGAAGGGGATGGTTTGGTCATAGTGCAACGCCTCCTCTGCCACGGCACGCATGACGCGCCGGATGGAGGTCCGACATCGCGATGCGCTGTGCATCGCCAGAGGGGCCCGGACCGATACTTCATCAAATGGTCCGACGGCCGCGCCGTTCAAGCACCGCGTGGCGCCACATGAGCGGCAGGCTCAGGCTGCATCTGCTACCTCCGCCCGCGCTTCTGCGACCGCATCGTAATCGCGCCCATCGCCCGCCAGCGTCACCGGCTCATCCGGATAGACCATCCGCCAGCGCGCAATCGCCAAATCTACATAGGCGGGCGCCAATTCAATGCCGCGTACAATGCGGCCCGTGCGTTCGCCCGCAATGAGCGTCGTGCCGCTGCCCGCAAAGGGCTCAAACACCGCCTCGCCAGGATTAGTGTAGGCACGCATCAGAAAATCAGGCAGCGCCACCGGAAACACCGCTGGATGCTCGGTCTCGATCCCGCGTCCCTTATGGCGGGTGATGCGCAGCACCGCATCCGGAATGCGCATGTCCTGCACAGGTTGGCCGATATGCGTATAGGCTTTCACTTCACCATCGGCCGCGCGCAGCCCGCTGCCCTTGTTCGGCGTGCCTGCCCATTTGCAGGGGATGATCTTGTTCGCCTGCCGCGCCGTGCGGTTGAAATGAAACACCAACTCGAAGGCCGGGGCCAAACGCCCGTTCCAATCGCCTGGCAAGCCCGGCCCCTGGTCCCAGGCGTAGAGCCCAAAGCGGCGCCAGCCCCGCGCGCGCATCCACTCAAGCCACCCTTCCCAATAGGGCTGCCATTCATTTTCGCGGTGGATCAGGCCGAGATTGACCAGCGCCTGGCCATCCGGCCGCAGTGCCAAGTCCAGATGTTGAAACACGCCCTGCATCAGGGCATCCCAATCGGAAACACCGCCAGTCGTGTAGGCCCGTTGGTTGCCATAGGGCGGGCTCGTGAACAGCATCGCGGCACGATCGCTTTCCATCACGCGCGCCACCGCTGCGGCGTCGGTGCTATCGCCACACAGCAACCGATGCGCGCCCAGTAGCCACAAATCGCCTGGGCGAGAGACCGCCTGGCGTGGTGCCTCAGGCTCAGCATCGGCCGGATCGTCGGCATCTTCGGCAATTGCCGGCACGGCAGGGTTCTCGGCAGTGTCTGCGGGCAGGGCCTCGGGCGCATCGCCGTCGGACACGGCCTCTCCAGCCGCCGCGAGGATGCCCGCAAGTTCATCCGCCGAGAAACCAAGCGCAGCCAGGTCAATTTCCGCCGCCTGCACGTTCGCCAACGCATCACGCAGCAGCGTTTGGTCCCAGGTGGCGTTCTCTGCGATGCGATTATCGGCAAGCCGCAGCGCTTCCTTTTGCGCGGGCGCCAAGTGCTTCAGCACAATCACCGGCACCTTCGCGATGCCGAGCGCTTCCGCCGCCGCCAAGCGACCATGGCCCGCGATCAGCACACCATCCTCGTCCACCAGCAGTGGATTAGTGAAGCCGAAGGCCTGCATGCTGGCCATGATCTGCGCGAGCTGCGCCGCGTCATGCACGCGCGCATTGCCGGCGTGCGGGCGCAGCGATGCAATCGCGCGGAGTTGGATCCGCTCGGCCATCCAGGGAAGCGTCATGGGGGGTATCCGGGAAGGGTTGGGCGGGGATGCGCGGCGCTATGCGCCATAGTTTTTACTAAGCTATTGATATAACGCGGGAAGGATATGAACCAGGAGGCGCAAAATTCATGCAACCGTGATTGACCTTAGGGCCTACGGTCTGAGAAACGTCCCATTCCAAGCGGAGAGAGAACGATGCTGCACCCTGCGCTTTTCCTATGCCTGATCTTGGCCCTACCGGTTTCAGGGTTTGCGCAGGATGCATTTCGTTTTGTCGCCTTCGGTGACATGCCCTATTGCACGCCAAGTCGGCCCGAAGCTTGCGCTGAGGAAGAGGCGCGTGTGGCGCGCTTGATGCGCGACATCAATGCAGCGACGCCGGCTTTTTCCGTTTTTGTTGGCGACACCAAGGGAGGCAGTGAAATCTGCACTGACGAACGGGTATTGCGTGCCTTTTCCTGGATGTCACTGGCGCGCCATCCCTTGATCTACACGCCGGGCGACAATGAGTGGACGGATTGCTGGCAGACGCGTGCTGGGCGTTTCGACCCTTTAGAACGGCTTGCGTTGCTTCGGGCACGTTTTTTTCCGGATCGTCGCAGCCTTGGTAGTAAAAATCTGCAACTCACCCGACAAGCCGATATTGATACTGAGTTTCGGCTTTTTGTTGAAAATGCACGTTGGGTGCGGGGCGATATCCTGTTTGCCACGCTGCATGTGACCGGCAGCAACAATAATCGCCCGACAGAGCCGGGAGAAAGGCCCGCATCAAACCCGCCACCCGGCGCCCTTGAAGAATTCCAGACCCGTGATGCTGCCAATCGTGCCTGGCTGCGTGCAAGCTTCGCCGAGGCGCAGAGGATTTCGGCGAGAGCAGTTGTGCTGATGCAGCAGGCTGACATGTATTATGCTGAAAGGTGTGGGCGGGGGCAAAGGTCCGGCTTCGTGGCGATGCGGGCGGCCTTGGAGGAGCAGGCGCTAGCCTTCGGCAAACCCGTTCTGTTGATCCATGGCGACAGCCACGTATTTCTTCGGGAGCCTCATGGCCCTGCCATTCCAAATCTGACACGGCTGATGGTTCCCGGTGCGCAAGACGTCCGGGCCGTGCTTGTTGAGGTTGGCAATGGGCCTGAGGTTCCTTGGCGCTTCGAGGCCATTGGCCCAACTGACCGCGTGGCGACCAATCCCTGCTGAGGTGCAAACCTAAAGGGGATAGGTTTGCACCTAAGTCATTGAATTCACGTCGCTATGGTGCAAACTGCAACCCATATTTTTATTCTGACGCTAGAGGGGTCGGGCGCTTCCGCCCCCCGCATACAAAATCGTCAGGAAGGAACCATGAGATTGGAAGCGAAGAAGCGCGTGCGTCTTCTCACAAGGCATCGTGAAGGCCTCGAAGGTGTATTTTATATCAAGGGAGTTCATTGGCATGCACCGCGATTTGCTCCACAGTGAAGAAGCACACGAGAGCTTCCCTTTGGAGAATTCATGTCAAAGAAAGCAAAAGGAAGAAGTTTTAAAAGGCATTGTGCCGCGCGAAGCGGAAAGGATACAGCCGCTGGCGGTATCCGATTTCGCGTTCGACCCGGTGATCGCGCCCTGATTGATGAGGCTGCCTTGCTTACCGGGAAGTCTCGTTCCGAATTCATTCTTGCAGCATCTTTGAATGCGGCGACAGATGTTATTCTGGATCGCAGGTTGCTGCGCCTCACGCCCAAAGTGTTCCTCCGCTTTGTTGAGGCGCTTGATGCGCCTCCAAACCCTAATGACAAGCTACGCAAGTTGCTTAGCACAGTACCGCCATGGCAATAAAAGGCGGGGCAACCAGTTTCGTGAAACATGTGGTCGGAAAGGCTGCTTCAGGACGTATTGATACGAGTAAGGTAGATGCAACAACAGAGGAAGCTATTCGCCGCCAAGTGGCTGAAGACGAGGCCGCAGCGATGCAAGACGTGGCGGCTTACGTACGGCGTATCCGTAAACGCATGAGTATGACGCAGAGAGATTTCGCGGCACGGATCAATGTTTCGGTGGATACTGTGCGCCATTGGGAACAAGGGAAGCGTTTGCCCGAAGGGCCTGCCAAGGCGTTACTGAGGATTTTGGACAAGGTGCCTGAAATCGCGCTCGCTGCACTCAATTGAAGAAGAAAGATCGACTTTGAACAACCGTGGCCGGCTACGCGCAATTCGACGGATTGAGATTGTATAGCCAATCCAGATTCCGGTGGGGAGTGCCAGATTGTAGCGTTTGGCGACTTTTTACAAAGTCCTTGTAAGAACGCCCCTCACTTCAATTGGGCATCAATCACTTCACGCGAAAAATACGCGTCGTAGTCGAAACCTCCCGCACTAGATCCACCCTTTCTCCGTTCCAATGATAATCCAAATGCCGTCCCTGGATGACGTTGGAAGCAATGTTCGGATGGAAGAGTGCGACGCATTCGCCACCAGGGTCACGGACGCTCGGATAGGCAATCCCGTCCGTGCCCGTGTTTCGAAGCACGGCCCCTAAATTTTGAGCCTTGGTATAATCGCTGGGTGACAGGAATATTGAGAAGCTGCTTTGTTCGCCGCGCAGATCATGCAGCATGCCGTCAACATCAATCAGCAATTCGCGGAACTGGGAGGTCCAGCCGTAAGCATCCGCCGAGCGCCACCTTCCCTTTCTGGTGAAGCCTCTGTCACTTGTTCTTATGGACGATCTTAAGGTCGCTCATAAGTACGGGGGGCGATGATGGGGCTTGAGATAATTTCTGGTGTT
>JBIKXA010000033.1:0-23758 GCA_044356015.1 Roseomonas sp. | reverse complement strand
GCTTCACGCTGGAAACACGCGAAGCCAATGGGCAGCGCATTCGGCTCCGCCGCGCGGGTTCCGGCCCGCCGCTTTTGCTGCTGCATGGCAATCCACAAACCCACGCCATGTGGCATCGCGTGGCGCCAATTTTGGCACGCGATTTCACGGTGATTGCGCCCGATCTGCGCGGCTATGGGTTTTCATCCAAGCCCGCTGTCAGCGCCGATCACGCGCCTTATGCCAAACGCGCAATGGCCGCCGATATGGTGGCGCTGATGGGCGGGTTGGGCTTTCCGCAGTTCCAAATTGTTGCGCATGATCGCGGCGCACGGGTGGCGCATCGCCTGGCGCTGGATACGCCGGAAGCGGTGGAACGGCTTTGTGTGCTGGACATCATCCCAACGCTTGAGCATTTCGAACGCGCCGATATGGCCTTTGGCCTTGGCTATTATCACTGGTTCTGGCTGGCCCAGCCACACGACAGGCCCGAACGCATGATCCTGCGCGATATTGAAGATTGGTTTGACCTCCACACATCGCGCGAACCCAAGGACAAATCCTTCTTCCATCCGGAAGCCCGCGCGGATTATCTGGCAGCGCTCCATCTTCCCGGCACGGTCGCCGCGATTTGTGAGGATTACCGCGCCGCGACAACAATTGATCTTGACCATGACCGCGCATCCCGCGCGGCGGGCCGAAAGATTTCCTGCCCCTTGCTGGCGCTCTGGGGTGCCAAGGGCAAGATCTCGAAATGGTATGATGCGCTCTCGATCTGGTGCGATTACGCCACCGGGCCGGTGACAGGCGGCGCGGTTGCGTCAGGCCATTACCTGGCGGAGGAAGCGCCCGAAGAAGTGCTGGCCTGGCTTAAGGATTTTCTGCGGCGTTAATGCGCAGGCTGCGGATATTGCAGCACCAACACTTCACCCCCTTCGGCACCCGCTGTAACGCCCAAGGCGGCTTCATCGGCGCTCACGAACAGCGCGGCCAAGCGGTCCAGCGTTTTGCCCTCATGCAGAATGCTACCGGCGGCGACAATCATGGATTGCCCGGCGCCCATGGCCGGATCAGGCGCCGTGATGCGCCCATTGGGTGGAATGCGGAGCATGAAAATGCCGAGCCCATCCGGTTCAGCCAGCACCGTTTCACACACCGCTTCTTGCCGCGCCGCAAGCGCTTCGGCGCTGCTCGGCAAAATGGGATCGGCCAGCACATAGCGCTTCGGGCCCTTCACCATGCGCTCGCGCGCTGCCGGCAGGAAATGCGCGCCAGTGCTATCGGCGCTGGCGCGCAGCGTGAAGTATTTCAGCCCGCCATCGCCCGGCGTGATCGGGCCGTAGCCCGTGCAGGCGCCGGCAAAATGCGCCATGATTGGACCGACATCATGTCGGCCAATCCGCCCGCCGCCATCCACCACCACCTGGAACTGATCCACGAAATGAAAATGCGGATGCACAATGGCATTCGGTTCCTGTTCCACAAGGAAGGCTTGCGGCGGCCTGACTTCGCCTGGCGTCGGCGGGATGAAGACCTCGGCATTCATGGCGTTGGGATCGACGGAATTGGAGGATTTCGGCGAAGGCGGTGGGCCGAAATAATCCGTCCGCCAAATGCGCCCACCGCCCGGCGCATTGCGCGCGAAACGTGTTGGGGCCGCCAAGCTCAAGGCATTTGCGTAAATCATCCGCCACTACTCCCGTTTTTTGCGAGCCCTATCCGGCCTGTTGCCCAGACGGGGTAAAGCCCGCATAGTCTAACATCTGAAAGGCGCCACAAAGCAAGGCGCCAAAATGGGGGAGAAAGAAAATGCGGGCTTTGCGCGGCTATCGCCGATCCTTTATCGCGTTATGCGGCTTAGTGCTGGGTTTGGGCGCCCCGATCCTGCCTGCGGCACAAGCGCAGGAATGGCCCAATCGGCCCATCCGCATTCTGGTGGGCTTCCCGCCAGGCCAGGCGACCGATGTCATTGCACGGCTGCTGGCCGAACGCCTCACGGAAAATCCCGGCTGGCAAATGCTGATTGATAATCGCCCAGGCCAGGGTGGCAGCCTTGCCGCTGCGCAGGCCGCGCAATCCCCGCCCGATGGCCATACGCTGTTGCTGAGCGCCACCGCGCCGCTTGCGACCAACCCCAATCTTTACGCCAATGTCGGGTATGATCCGCGACGGGATTTTGCGCCGATCAGTCTGGTGGCCAATCTTCCCTTCGTCGTTTTCGTCAATCCCAACCTTCCGGCGCGCAATGTGGCGGAGCTCATTGCACTCGCCAAAGCGCGCCCGGGGCAATTGACCTATGCGACCTCAGGCAATGGCACCACATCCCATCTGATCACCATGATGTTCGCGCGTGCGGCGGGTGGGCTCGAACTGACCCATGTGCCCTATCGCGGCGGCGCACCGGCGCTCACCGATCTGCTGGCCGGGCGCATTGACATGATGATTGACACCGAGGTCTTCGCCCTGCCGCATATCCGTGAAGGCCGTGTGCGCGCGCTTGCGGTGACAACAGCGCAGCGCACCGCATTACAGCCGAATTTGCCAAGCCTTGCCGAATCAGGGCTGGCTGGATTTGACGCTGCGGCCTGGCTTGGGCTGGTGGCGCCTGCCGGCACGCCACGCCCTATTGTTGATCGGCTCAATCGCGAATTGCACCGTATCCTGGCAGAACCCGCAACGCGGGAGAGGCTTTCAGGCCTTGGCGCGCAAGTCATGACCAGCACGCCGGATGATTTCCTGGCCTTCATGCGCAGCGAATTTGTCAAATGGGGCAATGCGGTGCGCGAGAATAATGTGAAGCTGGATTGAGCGCCCGATGACCGAGACCGCATTTCAAGTGTGGGAATGCGCGCTGTGCGGCTTCATTTATGATGAAGCCAAGGGCGCACCGGATGAAGGCATCCCGCCCGGTACGCGCTGGGCGGATGTGCCGGATAATTGGACTTGCCCCGATTGCGCCGCGACCAAGGCGGATTTTGAGATGCGGTTGCAGGGGTGATGCCCCAAAGGTTATCAGTTGCGCGCAAGAAACGCCTTTAGCCTGAAGGCAGCGTCAGCATTTACCGCACCTTCTGGCATTTCCCCGCGCGCGAGGGCCGCGATCTGGCGCACCGTATCCATGGCTTGGTGTTCCATCGCCTCCGGCGTCATGCCACCGATATGCGGGGTTGCCACCACATCGGCGCGGGCAGCCAGTGCTGGGTTTGGTCTTTGATCGGGTGCGCTGCCGACATCCATGGCGGCGCCGGCCAGATGTCGCGACTGAAGTGCAGCCATCAGCGCCGCTTCATCCACCAATTCCCCGCGCGAAAGATTGATGAAGCGCGCGCCAGGCTTCATGGCTGAAAACGCAGTGGCATTGAACAAATGCCTGGTAGAGGCATCAGAAATCGCGAGGCACACAACAATATCCGATCCTGCCAGCACTTCCGTGAACGGCGCTTGCGTAATGCGCGGATCAGTCACCTTGGCGACAGGGTCCGCCACCGCTACTTGCATGCCCAGCGCCAGCGCCACTTCGGCCAGGCGCTGGCCGATGCGCCCATAGCCAATAATGCCAAGCCGTGCTGCCGATAGCTGCAAGCCCATGCGCCCTTGCGGCAAGCCGCCAGCACGATAAGCGCCGACCATCACACTGACATCGCGCGCCAGATCCACCATAAAGCCCAGCGCCAATTCCACCACCGCATCCACAAAGCCAGGTGTCGCGCGCGTCACCAATACACCCGCAGCACTGGCAGCAGGTAGATTGATGGTAGAGATATCCACCGCCACACGCAGAAAGGCCAAAAGCTCTGGCATGGCCGCGAAGGTTTCGGGAAGCCCTGGCGTTGCACGATCTGCGACAATTGCATGGCATCCGCGCGCCGCTTCGGCCAAGGCCGCACCAGACAACGCACTATCACCGGGGTTGCGCACAACCTCAGCATGTTCCGCCAAAGCCGCAAGGGCGCGCGGTCCATAATAGCCTTCGAACATTTCAGGCGTATGCGATAGAAAAACGCGGAGCTTCATGGTTGGTGTTCCTGATGAAATCGCAGCGATAGGCTGGTTCGGGCGCCATCCTCTCACCTTGTGTTGTTCTGCGTCAAAACTTTATGTTGACGGGGCTTGCGCGAATGCTTTTCCATGGCGTCATGCTGCGCCTTGTGTTCATGCTCCTGTCGCTTATCGCGGCGCCTGCCATGGCGCAGCCCCAAGCCATTGCCATCCCCGCGCATCCGGGCGAACAGGCGGCCAATGGGCCAGCCACGCTAAATGCAGTGTTCTGGCAACCAACAGGGCGCGGGCCACATGCTGCGATAATCCTGCTGCATGGCTGCGCAGGCATGAATACGCGCGCAGGCCAGCCCTTCCCGCGTGATACGGATTGGGCGCGGCGCTTATCGGCACTCGGCTATCTTATCTTGCAGGTGGATAGCTTGACGCCGCGCAATGAAGGCAGCCTTTGCGGTCAGGGCAATGATCGCCGTATTCGCATGAGTGTCGAACGTGCGCGTGATGCCTATGCAGGGCTGCTCTTCCTGCAAGCGCGCCCGGATGTGCGCGCTGATCGCATTGCGCTGATGGGCTGGTCCAATGGCGGCGGCACAGTGTTGTGGGCTCTGTCACGCGAAAGCCGCGCGCGCCCCGCGGGCCTCAAGCATGATTTCGCTGCGGGCATTGCATTCTACCCAGGTTGCCGGACGCTTTCAGAACAGCGGGAGCCCTGGCAACCTGTGGCGCCCGTACTGTTGCTGGTGGGTGAGGCGGATGATTGGACCCCCGCACCACCCTGCCTGGCGCTGGCGGCGCGCAGTGGCGGGCGGTTGCAAGCGCATGCCTATCCCGGCGCGCATCATGATTTCGATGCACCCGATACACTGCAACGGGTCTTGCGTGGCATTGGCGGCACCGCGAGCGGCACGGCGACCATCGGTACGCACCCTGCGGCACGAGAAGATTCTCTACGCCGTGTGCCGGAATTCCTCGCGCGCGTGATGCCCGCGCGTTAGAGCCTCCAGCGCGACAGCCCGAGCATGCCAGCCCCGGCAAGCAAACCCCAGAAGGCGCCACCAATACCCAGAAAAGCCACACCGGAAGCTGCAATCAAAAAGCAGATTACGGCGGCTTCGCGATCCTTGTCTTCGCGCACCGCGCCCATCAATGCACCCGCAAAGGACCCAAGCAAAGCAAGCCCCGCGACAGCTTCAATCAAGATCGGCGGCGCGACAGCAACAAGCCCGCTCGCCATACCGGCGGCCAAACCGCAGGCCGTGTAGACCAGGCCCGCCATAACAGCGGCGGGCCAACGCCGCGCGGGATCAGGCCCGGCGCCATCGCCGGCACACATCGCAGCCGTAATGGCAGCAAGGTTCACCGGATGGCCACCGAAAGGTGCCGCCAAAAGACTGAAGAATCCGGTGGTGGAAAAAAGCGGGCCCGGATCGGGGCGATAATTATTCGCGCTCAGCACAGCAATGCCGGGAATATTCTGCGATGCCATGGTCACGATAAAAAGCGGCAGCGCCAGACCGGTGATGGCCGTCAGGGAAAAAGCCGGCGTCACCCATTCCGGGCTTGGCGCCCAATTGCCTTCTGGCATCGGCGCCTGAAAGGCGATGATCACGCCGGCGACAATCACCGCTACCGGCACCGCCGCCAGCTTGTGCCATCGCCCGGCGATGATCCATGCGGCGATGATGGCAAGGGCGGCGATCGGCGCTTCCGCCACCGCGCGCACCGGCGCCAAACACAAGCCAAACAATATCCCGGCCAGCATGGCATTGGCGAGTGAGGCCGGGATCGCCGCCACTGCGCGCCCGAGTGGTTTCCACAAACCCGCCAGTATCAGCAGCAATGCGCAAATGATGAAAGCGCCAACCGCTTCGGCAAAACCACCCGCCGGCATGATGGAAGCGGCCATCAGCGCCGCACCAGGTGTGGACCAGGCGCAGCTGATCGGCATGCGCTTCCAAAGCGACAGCAATATCCCGCAAAGCCCCATGGCGATGGAAACCGCCATCAGCCCCGATGCGGCCTGCGAAGGGCTGGCACCCATCGCCACAAAACCTTGCAGCACCACAGCAAAAGATGAGGCAAAGCCCACAACCCCCGCCAATAATCCCGCCGAGATGGCTTGCATCGGCATCAACGTCTTTCCTTCGGTAGCTTGTCCAAGGCGGCTTCAATGTTTCTAATTGCTTCCGGCGTCAGACGGCGAAAATCGCGCGCGAGCCGATTGGCAAGCGCTGTTGCTTCCGGTGAAAGCCCGCCGGTTTCAAGCACCACACGCGGATGAGATTGCCGTGCGAGCCGCGCCAATTCCTCCGCCTCATCCCAGATCAGGCCGAAGAATTCATTGACCTGATGCACAAGCCCGGCGGAGGGTTGGCCGCGCCGCCCATGTTCCAGCGCAGAAAGATAGGCAGCGGAAACCTGCAAGGCCGCCGCCAGATCCTTGAGCGCCACGCCGCGTTCGGCGCGCAATGTGCGCAGCCGCGCGCCGAAGGGGGTCATTTGCGTCGCCGCAGCATCAAATGCACCGCGCCGGTATTCGCCGCATGCGGATGTGCCGCCGCCAGCAACAGGCGCCGCATATCGGGCGCATTCAGCCAATGCGGCAATTCACGCCGCAGCACGCCACCTTCCGGCGATGAACCACGGCCCGTGATCACCGCAACACAGCGCAGCCCATTGTTGAATGCATCTACCAAAAAACCGCGCACCGCATCATGCGCTTCCTGCGCACGACGACCATGCAGATCGAGCGTGCGTTCCGGCTTCATGCGGCCCCGGCGCAAGGCGCGCCAGCGCTTGTCATCCAAACCCGCCGGCGTGACATTCACCTGAATGGGTGGCGGCTGCCAGGCCACCGGTAAACTGGGCTGGAACGCTGGCGCCACCTGCGGCGCGATGACAGCGGGCGGCGCCTCAGCCAGTTCAGCCGGCGGCAGCGCGCGCCCGGGAAGAGGGTCCACACGCGCCACATAGGCCTGCCACAGGGCGCGATCCGCGGCGCTCAGCGCACGGGCACGGCGACGCGAAAGGCTCATCCCGGCAGCGCTGCGGGATCATCATCCACCACAATCACATGTAGCCGCCGCGGCCCATGCGCGCCGAGTTCCAAGGTTTGTTCAATATCTGCGCTGCGCGACGGGCCTGTCACCAACATCACATTGCGCGGCATGAACCCGCCCGTCACCGCGTCCTGCCGTTCGGCGCGCAGCATATCCCAGGCATCCTCATATGGCCCGGTGATGCGCGATGCGCGGAGCACAACAATCTCAGTCTCCGCCAACAGATTGAGCGTGGTGGGGCGCGTGGGATCGGATGGCAGCATCAGCGTGCCGGTTTCCGCAATGCCGGCATAGCCATGCTGGACGGAGACCAGATCGCTTGCTTCGGCGCGGCGGGTTTCAAATTCAAGCATCGCGCGGTCAGACCAGGGCAGCGCCTGCAATTCCGGATGCGGCGCCATGACAAAGCGCGGTGCCAGATTTTGCTGCGCAAGATAATCCGCAACCGCGCCCGGCACTTCCTTCACGTCAGCCACGCGCGTGACGCTACCGAATTCCTTCTCCACATTGGCGATGAAAAGCTTGATCTGATCAGGGCGCGGCACGCGCGACCGCGCGGGGATCAAATGCCTGGGCCGCGCGATCATCCGCGCTTCCAGCATCGCGCGCTGATCTGCCGGCAGCGGCCCGCGCTTCAGGCCACGACGAATGGCGTTCAGGATGGCTTCACGCGTCACGTTTGGCATCCATATTCAGTTTAGCCTGCTGCATGACCTTATCGAATAGCTCGCGAAAAATATCGTTATCCTGTACCAGGAAATCTAAAAATTGCGACAATTCATCTCGACTCATGAAAAGTTTTGCTTGCCCCCAATGTCCAGAAGTGTTGCGTGGCACTTCTACCGAACCAGCGCATAAAACTATGTCACTAGGATTTTCTGTTACGCCGGGTGCTTCCACAGATCGCTGGGGCCGAAACGCCGGCAGTGGTATCGCGTTGTGGGAGTTGTCGTCGCGCCGCAGAGGAGAGCCTTCGGTCCAATATTTCATATCATATACTCCTTTTTTGCTTCGCGTAGCGATCCATGAAGGTACCACCTTCCGGCACCGGCAAATCGCGCCCCTGAGTCCAACCACCAGCCAGCGGCAAGGATCGGAACGCGCCCTTGCCCTGCGCCAACAGGCCAAGTGCGCCAACGGCAAGCTTTGTCGCCATACGATACAGCGCCGGGCGCTGCGCGACATAGGCCCAAAGCCCAAGATTGCGCCGCACCGCCGCCGGCGACAAATGCCGTTCGAATTCGCGTTCGCGCCAATGGCGCATCATTTTTGGCAGTGGAATCTTCACCGGGCAGACGGATTCGCAGCGCCCACAAAAGGTCGAGGCATTGGGCAAATGCCCGGCCTTATCCACACCAATCAGGGTTGGCGTCAGCACACTGCCCATGGGGCCGGGATAGACCCAGCCATAGGCATGCCCGCCCGTCACGCCATAAACCGGGCAGTGATTCATACAGGCAGCACAACGGATACAGCGCAGCATTTCCTGAAATTCCGTGCCGAACATATTGGATCGGCCATTATCAATCAGCACCACATGATATTCTTCCGGCCCATCCAAATCGCCAGGCCGCCGGCCACCCGTGGAGAAGGTAGTATACACCGAAAAATCCTGCCCAGTGGCGGAACGCGCCAATAGCCGCAGCAGCGCGCAGGCATCATTCAGAGTCGGCACCATTTTTTCGATGCTGGCCAGGGCGATATGCACGCGCGGCAAGGTTTGCGTGAGGTCCCCATTGCCTTCATTCGTGACAATCACACTGCTGCCTGATTCCGCAATCAGGAAATTCGCACCCGTGATGCCAACATCAGCGGCCAGGAAGCGATCACGCAGTTTCGTCCGCGCTTCCGTCAGAATATCGCGCCTTTCACTGAACACGCGATCCTTGGGCAAATCCGTGTGCATTTCTCGGAAGGATTTCTCCCAATCTTCCCTGTTCAGGTGAAAGGCTGGCGCGATGATATGGGAAGGATGTTCGCGGCGAAGCTGGATGATGTATTCGCCAAGATCGGTTTCAACTGGCTCAATGCCATGCGCTTCCAAATGATCATTGATCCCGAGTTCCTCGGAAATCATGGATTTGCCCTTGGTGACGGTTTTCGCCCCGGCATTGCGGCAAATCTCCAGCACCGCCGCGCGGGCTTCCTCCGCAGTGGAGCACCAATGCACCTTGCCGCCGGCGGCCTCTACATTCGCGGCATAGGTTTCCAGATAGAAATCCAGATTGGCCAGCGTATGATTCTTGATTTCGCGCCCGATGTCGCGCAGCTGTTCGAATTCCGGCAGGCGCGCAACAGCATCTCCGCGGCGTTGCAGGAAGGCGCCCTTGGCCTTGCCCAAAGCCTTTTGCAGCCCGGCATCGCCAATGGCGCGGGCAGCGTTTTCCTTGAATTGCGGCGAGGTAATCTGAACCACGGCGGAAACCCTCTTGCTTTTGCGGCGCATCTTAGCGCAACCCGCGCGCTTGGTCAGGGGGGTTTGCGCGCAGGCCTGACCTTTCCTAACCTGACCCCGCATTTTGGAGAGGAAGCCATGGCAGGGGTTTTGGCATGAATATCGCGGCTTTGCCCGCCCGCGCCGCCGCCGCGCCGGGCCTGGCGCGCTGGGGGCGCGACCTGACGGCGGATGTATTCTTCAGCGTGGGTGATGCCGCCTGGATTCTTTCCATCCATAAGGGCGTGCTGATTTCCGCCAACCCTGCCCCCGCCCTGATGCCGAGTTACGACCTTGCCATCCATGCGGGTGCCGAGGATTTCGCGCGCTTTCTGCAAGACCCGCCGCCGCCTGGCTGGCATGACATTATGGGCCTGGTGCGGCTTGGCACCTTCAAGGTGGAAGGCAATGTCGCGCTCTTTATGGCGCATATTTTCTGGTTCAAGGGCGTGCTCGCCCTGCTGAGGGAGCCCCGCGCATGATCGAAGCCGTTATCGGGCGCTACATGCACTTGGAACTCGAAGGCCGCGCGCATCGGTTGTATTTCGAGGAAGCGGGTCAGGGCATCCCGCTATTGCTGCTGCATACGGCGGGCAGTGATGGCCGGCAGTGGCGCGGCTTGTTGAATGATGCGGAAGTGACAGCGCGTTTTCGTTGCGTGACCTTCGACATGCCCTGGCATGGCAAATCCAGCCCGCCCGAGGGATGGGAGAAGGAAACCTATCAACTCACCACCGCGCGCTACACGGGCATGATCATGGCCGTGGCGCGCGCGCTTGGCCTTGATCGGCCCGTGGTAATGGGGTGTTCGATTGGTGGGCGTATCGTTCTTGATTTGGCCGCTGAACATGCGGATGATTTGCGTGGCGTGATTGGCCTGCAATCGGCTGCGTTTCTCTCGCCCTATTACGATACCTCCTGGCTGCATCACCCGCATGTGCATGGTGGGGAGGTTTGCGGTGGTATTGTTTCCGGCCTGATTGGCCCGCATGCGCCGGAGGCTTCGCGCTGGGAAACGCTGTGGCATTACATGCAGGGCGGCCCGGGCGTGTTTCGCGGTGATCTCCATTTCTACAAGGGCGAGGGTGATTTACGCCCCAAGCTTGCGCGCATTGATACCAAGCGCTGCCCCGTACATATGCTGACCGGCAATTATGATTATTCCTGCAAGCCCGAGGATACGGAAGCCACCGCCGCTGCCATCCCCGGCGCCAAGATGCAGATCATGAAGGGCCTCGGCCATTTCCCGATGAGCGAGGATTACGCCGCGCTGCGGCCCTATCTTCTGCCGGTATTGGCGCAGTTTGCGTGACGCGGTTTGTCATGCAGCGATCCGGTCAATGCGATCACGCAGGCGATACCAGCCGCCGATAATGGGCAGGAACCAACTGGGATTGCCGTTGTATAAAGCAACCGTTGGAAATTCCAGCCCATCCAAGGCAAAGGGTTGATTGGCCGCGCCAGCGATCTTCAGCGCGGCATTATGGCCAAGCCAGGTTGCCATCGCCACACCCGAACCCTGGCAGCCCGCTGCGTAATGAATGCCATCCTGCACGCCAATATGCGGCAGGAAATCAAAGGTGAAAGCCACATTGCCGGTCCAGGCATGGGTGATCTTCACCTTGCTCAGTTCAGGAAATACTGCCGTCATGAAGGAATGCAACCGCGGCGCGGCGGCTTCCGGCGCATTGGGGCCAAAGCGCGCGCGCCCGCCCCAAAGTATCCGGTTGCCATAGGGCGCAGGCCGAAAATAATTCAACACGCGCTTCGTATCGCTGATCATGCGACGGCCAGGGAATAGCTGATCCATGGTCTCTGCCGGCAATTCCTCGGTTGCGATAATGTAGGAAGCAACAGGGATCATGCGCCGTGCGAGCCAGGGCATGGCGCTTTTCCCATCAGCACCGCGTGAATAACCATTGGTGGCAACCAGCACGGCATCGGCGCGCAGTTCTCCGCGCTTGGTCGCAATGCGAAAGCCAGAACCATCGGCGCGAATGCCGGTAACGCGCGTGTAATCCACCAGCGTCGCGCCAGCGCGTTCCGCCGCTGCCGCAAGCCCGCGCGCGTATTTGCCGGGATGGATACTGCCCGTCGCAGCGGCCTTCATGCCGCCGCGATAATGACCTGACCCTAGCGCCTCATGCTGGCGTGATGTCGGCAGCATTTCCGTGGGCAGGCCGGTGATTTCCGCAATATAATCCGCCTGTCGCGCCAGCGCGTCATAATGCTTGGGCGTCCAGGCCGCGACAAAACGCCCGCAGCGCGTGTAATCGCATTCAATCCCCTCACGCGCGATGGTTTCTTCAATGAAGGGGAAGGAAGCCGCCGCTGCCATGGCGATATTGCGCGCCTGTTCAGCGCCAAGTTTTTCGGCAAGCGCCGTGCGTGCCACCTTCAACCCGCCAGAAACCATGCCGCCATTACGCGAGGATGCACCCCAGCCGATGCGTTCTGCATCAAGCACCGTTACCTTATGGCCAAGCCGCGCCAGGCTGAGTGCTGCGGAAAGCCCAGCATAGCCGCCACCAATCACCGCGACCGGGGTGTGGTCGGGCAAGGGCGTCTTCCGTTCCGGCGGATCCGCCGCCTCCCACCACCAAGGGCTCGTCTTGAATCCTGAGGCGAAGAGCGTGCTGTTCATGGATTTATGCAGTCTTCGTTTCCTGCAATCCCAATTCACGCGTCATTTCATCGCGCATGATGAATTTCTGCATCTTGCCCGTCACAGTCATGGGGAAGCTTTCAACGAATTTGATATGCCGCGGCACCTTGTAATGCGCGATCTGCCCGGCACAGAAGGCGCGCACATCATCCGCTGTCAGATGTTCATGCGCACGCAGCTTGATCCAGGCGCAGAGTTCCTCGCCAAAGCGCTGATCCGGCACGCCGAAAACCTGCACATCCTCGATCTTTGGGTGGCGATAGAGGAATTCCTCAACCTCGCGCGGGTAGATGTTCTCACCACCACGGATCACCATATCCTTGATGCGGCCAACGATATTGCAGAAGCCTTCTTCGTCAATCGTCGCCAAATCACCGGTATGCATCCAACGCGCCGCATCAATGGCCTGCGCGGTGCGTTCGGGATCTTCCCAATAACCGAGCATTACCGCATAGCCGCGCGTGCAAAGCTCACCGGCGACGCCGCGCGGGACGATGCGGCCTTCGCTGTCAATGATCTTCACTTCCAGATGCGGCTGCACGCGACCCACGGTGGAAACGCGGCGATCCAGCGGATCATCCACGCTGGTCTGGAAGCTGACGGGGCTGGTTTCTGTCATGCCGTAAGCGATGGTGATTTCGCGCAGATTCATGCTATCCACCGCGCGGCGCATGACCTCAATCGGGCAGGGCGCGCCAGCCATGATGCCTGTGCGGAGCGATGAAAGATCAAAGATCGCGAATTGCGGGTGTTCCATTTGCGCGATGAACATGGTGGGCACGCCATGCAGGCCGGTGCAGCGTTCCTCCGCCACGGTTTGAAGCGTCGCCAGCGGATCAAAGCCCTCACCGGGATAGACCATGGCGGTGCCATGCGTGGTGCAGGCCAGATTGCCCAGCACCATGCCAAAGCAATGATAAAGCGGCACAGGAATGCACAGCTTATCCTGCGACGTCAGCTTCATCGCTTCCCCGATAAAGTAGCCGTTATTCAGGATATTATGATGCGTGAGTGTCGCCCCCTTCGGTGCGCCCGTCGTACCCGACGTGAATTGGATATTGATGGGATCATCAAATTGCAGCTTGCCGGCCAATTCCCGCAAGCGTTCATGATGCGCCGCCGCACCCATTTCCAGGATGCTGTGGAACGGAATCATGCCTGGAGATGGGTTTGCGTTGATTTCAACCACTATCTCCAGCTTCGGCAACTTTTCCGCCGTCAGCCTGCCCGGCAAGGCGCGCGCCAATTCCGGCGCCAGCGTATTCACCATGCCGACGTAATCGGATGTCTTGAAAAGTGTCGCGATAATCAGCGCGCGGCAGCCCACCTTGTTCAGCGCATATTCCAATTCGGAAAGCCGATAGGCGGGGTTGATATTCACCAGCACCAACCCGGCCTTGGCAGTGGCGAACTGCGTGATCACCCATTCGGCGTTATTGGGCGACCAGATGCCAACGCGGTCGCCCGGTTGCAGCCCAAGCGCCAGAAGCCCGGCGGCGAAAGCATCCACCTTCGCGCCCAGTTCCGCATAGGTCCAGCGAATGCCCTGCTGGCGCACGATCAGCCCTGGCCGATCACCCCATTGGGCAACGGTCCGGTCAAAATTCAAACCAATGGTCTCACCGATCAAGGCTTGGGTGCTTTGGCCGGTTACATAGCTAAGGGCGGGGCTGGTCATTCCTGTTCTCCCTGGGCATTGGCCCATTCTTGGCGGGGTGGGGGCAAGTTTGCAATATTTGCTTGGCCTCGGCGGCGGCTACGCCTATCCTGGAGGCAATAAATTTGTGAAACGCGACAGGTTGAGCATGGCCAATATTCCAAACCGCCTTCCGGGGCTTGATTTCGATCTCGGCGAGACCGCCGATATGTTGCGCGATCAGGTGGCAAGCTTTTCCGCCGCCGAAGTTGCGCCGCGTGCCGCAGAGATTGACAAGACCAATGATTTCCCCGCCGATCTCTGGCGGAAATTCGGTGATCTTGGCGTGCTTGGCATTACCGTTGACGAAGACCATGGTGGCGCCGGCATGGGCTATCTGGAACATGTTGTGGCAATGGAAGAAATCTCGCGCGCATCAGCCTCAGTTGGGCTTTCCTATGGCGCACATTCCAATCTCTGCGTCAATCAAATCTCCCGTAATGGCAATGAGGATCAGAAGCGCCGCTATCTGCCCAAGCTGATTTCGGGAGAGCATGTGGGCGCGCTGGCAATGAGCGAACCAGGTGCCGGTTCCGATGTGGTTTCCATGCGGCTCCGCGCCGAAAAGCGCGGTGATCGCTATGTGCTGAACGGCACGAAGATGTGGATCACCAATGGTCCGGATGCGGATGTGCTGGTGATCTACGCGAAAACCGATCCTTCCGCCGGCCCGAAAGGGATTACGGCCTTTCTGGTGGAAAAGAATTTCCCCGGTTTTTCCTGCGCGCAAAAGCTGGATAAGCTTGGCATGCGCGGATCAAATACCGGCGAATTAGTGTTCCAGGATTGTGAAGTGCCGGCGGAGAATGTGCTCGGCGAGGTCAATGGCGGTGTGCGCGTATTGATGAGCGGGCTTGATTACGAACGCGCCGTGCTGGCTGCCGGACCGCTTGGCATCATGCAGGCCTGCATGGATATCGTGCTGCCCTATGTGCATGAACGCAAGCAATTCGGCCAAGCCATCGGCGAATTCCAGATTATGCAAGCAAAGATCGCGGATATGTATACCACGATGAACGCGGCCAAATCCTATATCTATACAGTCGCCAAGGCCTGCGATCGCGGCCAGACCACGCGCAAGGATGCTGCCGGCGCCATTCTATATGCCGCCGAAAAAGCCACCTGGATGACGCTGGAGGCCATTCAATGCCTCGGCGGCAATGGCTATATCAATGATTACGCGACGGGCCGGCTGCTGCGTGATGCCAAGCTTTATGAGATCGGCGCTGGCACATCGGAGATTCGGCGCATGCTGATCGGGCGGGAATTGTTCCGCGAAACCGCATGAGCATTTTGCGCAGCACGCTGGATACAGGCAGCGAGAGTTTCTCCGCCAATGCCGCCGCGATGGCGGCGCTGGTTGCGGATTTGGAAAAAACCGTCGCTGCTGCCGAACAGGGCGGCGGCAAGGCTGCGCGGGACAAGCACCTCGCGCGCAATAAGCTGCTGCCGCGCGAAAGGGTGCGCGCGCTTATTGATCCAGGCTCACCTTTTCTGGAGCTCTCGCAGCTTGCCGCGCATGGTCTTTATGGCGGGGAAGTCCCCTGTGCCGGCATCATTTCGGGCATTGGGCGCGTATCAGGGCGCGAATGTGTGATCATCGCGAATGATGCCACGGTAAAGGGTGGCACTTATTTCCCCATGACGGTGAAGAAGCATGTGCGGGCGCAGGAAATCGCGCGTGCCAATCGCCTGCCCTGCATTTATCTGGTGGATTCCGGCGGTGCCTTTCTGCCGCAACAGGATGAAATCTTCCCGGACCGGGAGCATTTCGGGCGTATCTTCTTCAACCAGGCCAATATGTCGGCGGAAGGCATTCCGCAAATCGCGGTGGTGATGGGAAGCTGCACGGCGGGCGGCGCCTATGTGCCCGCCATGTCCGATGAAAGCATCATCGTGCGCCAGCAAGGCACCATCTTTTTGGGTGGCCCCCCCTTGGTGCGCGCCGCAACCGGTGAGGTTGTCACCGCCGAAGAACTGGGCGGCGCCGATGTGCATGCGCGCCAATCCGGCGTGGTGGATCATTACGCGCAGGATGATCGGCATGCGCTTGCTATTTGCCGACGCATCGTGGCTGGACTCGGGCCGCGTATCGCGCCGCAAGTGGCGCTACGGGCGCCATGCGCGCCGCTTTATGACACGCGGGAATTGCTTGGTGTGGTGCCTGCCGATATCCGTGCACCTTATGATGTGCGCGAAGTGATTGCGCGCCTGGTGGATGGCAGTGAGTTTGATGAATTCAAGCGGCTTTACGGCACCACGCTGGTTTGCGGTTTTGCGCATCTCCATGGTTATCCCATCGGCATACTTGCCAATAATGGCATCCTGTTTTCGGAATCCGCGTTGAAGGGCGCGCATTTCATTGAACTTTGCTGTCAGCGCGGCATTCCCTTGCTGTTTTTGCAGAATATATCAGGCTTCATGGTAGGGCGGAAATATGAAGCGGGCGGCATTGCGCGGGATGGCGCGAAGCTGGTCACCGCAGTCGCGACCGCAGGTGTGCCGAAATTCACCGTCGTGATCGGCGGCAGTTACGGCGCCGGCAATTACGGCATGTGTGGGCGTGCGTATGATCCCCGTTTCATGTTCATGTGGCCCAATGCGCGCATTTCCGTCATGGGCGGCGAACAGGCGGCAAGCGTGCTGGCGCAACTCCGGCGCGACAATATGGAAGCACAAGGCAAGCCATGGCCGGCTGAGGAGGAAGAAGCCTTCAAATCCCCGATCCGTGCCAAATACGAAACCGAAGGCCACCCCTATTATGCCAGCGCGCGGCTTTGGGATGATGGCATCATCAACCCTGCTGATACGCGACGTATTTTGGGTTTGTCACTCGCGGTTGCGTGCAATGCACCCATTGAACAGACACGCTTCGGCGTGTTCCGGATGTAGGGGGCGGCCATGTTCCAAAATCTGCTGATCGCCAATCGCGGCGAAATCGCCTGCCGCATCATCCGCACCGCGCGCCGCATGGGGCTGGGCAGTATTGCGGTTTTTTCTGATGCCGATGAAACCGCGCAGCATGTGCAAATGGCCGATGAGGCGATCCATATCGGCGCCGCGCCTGCGCGTGAAAGCTATTTGAACATCCCCGCCATCATCGCCGCTGCGAAGCGCACGGGGGCGGATGCGATCCATCCTGGTTATGGGTTTCTGTCTGAAAACCCTGCTTTTGCGGAAGCCTGTGCGGAGGCTGGGATCATCTTTGTTGGCCCAACGGCTTCTGCCATGCGCGCCATGGGTTCCAAGGGTTCGGCCAAGGCGTTGATGGAAAAGGCGGGTGTGCCGCTGCTGCCTGGCTATCACGGCGCGGAGCAGGATGCGGCGTTTCTGGCAGGTGAAGCTGAGCGCATCGGCTTTCCGCTGGTGATCAAGGCTGTTGCCGGCGGTGGCGGGCGTGGCATGCGCGTGGTGCGCGCCGCAGGTGATTTCGCGGATGCGCTGCGTGCCGCGCGGCAGGAAGGCGCCTCGGCCTTTGGTGATGATCGCGTCTTGATCGAACGCTATCTGGAACGCCCGCGCCATATTGAAGTGCAGGTTTTTGGCGATAGCCACGGCAATGCCGTGCATTTGTTTGAACGCGATTGCTCCGCCCAGCGCCGCCACCAGAAGGTGATTGAAGAAGCGCCCGCGCCTGGCATCAGCGATCAAATGCGGGACGCCATGGGCGCGGCCGCCGTCGCCGCTGCCAAGGCCGTGCAATATCAGGGCGCGGGCACGGTGGAATTCATCGCGCAGGATGGCGGTTTTTATTTTCTCGAGATGAATACACGCCTGCAGGTGGAACATCCGGTGACGGAAGCCATCACCGGCTTTGATCTGGTGGAATGGCAATTGCGTGTGGCGGCTGGTGAGAAACTACCGGTGGAGCAAAGCGATATCCGGGCCCAAGGCCATGCGATGGAACTCCGCCTTTACGCCGAAGACCCGGCGCGGGATTTCGCGCCTTCCATTGGCGCGCTTCAGGTTTTCCGACTTGCCGATCAGGGCTTGCGCATTGATAGCGGCTTTATCGCCGGTGATCGCATCAGCATCCATTACGATGCCATGGTCGCGAAAATGATCGCTCATGCGCCAAGCCGGGCAGAGGCGATTGCGCGGCTGCGCGCGGGGCTCGCGCATTCGAATATCATCGGTCTTGCGAATAATCTGGACATGCTGGACCGCATTCTGGCGCATCCTGATTTCGCTGCGGGAGGCATTGATACCGGTTTTATTGGGCGCAACGCCGAAACACTGCTGACGCCGAAGCTGCAACCCTCCGCGCAAACGCTGGCCCTTGCCGCGCTTGGTGTGCTCGCCCTGGAAGAGGAAACCGCGCAGACGCAAGCGGCGGCCAGCGCCGATCCGCATTCACCCTGGCATGCGACGGATCATTGGTGGGTGAATACGCAACCATCCCGCGTGTTTGATTTTCACCTTGAAGATGATGTGCATGCCATCACGCTTTCACCTGCCGCGGATGGCTGGCGCGTCACGGCGGGTGATACGGAAATCACCGCGCGGCATGCCAAACTTGAAGATGGCCGCATTCACGCGCTGCTGGATGGCATGCGCCTTTCCGCTTCCATCCATCGCGCGGGTGAGGCGATAAGTTTGCGCCATGCCGGCCAAAGCTGGCGCTTCCGCCTGCCTGATCCCATCGCGCGTGCTGGTGAGGAAGAAGGCGGCGATGACCGGCTGCTGGCACCGCTACCGGGTCAAGTGACGCAGCTATTGGCCAGTGAGGGCCAGGAAGTCGCGCGCGGCGATGTGCTGGTGGTGCTGGAGGCGATGAAGACCGTGTTTCGCCTGACAGCACCGCGCGCCGGCAGGATTGAAACCATTTCCTGCCGTGTTGGTGAGACAGTGCGCGAAGGGCAAATCCTGATTCAATTCGCCGCCGCGGAAGCTGAATAGGTTCAGGCTGGCTTCGCCCCAGTGGCGCGCAGGATCGGCACCCATTTGTCGGTCTCGGCGCGGATGAAGCGCGCGGATGCGGCGGGATCATTCGGCATGGGGTCAATGCCGGCATCGGCAAAGCGCTGACGAATGGCGGGATCATTCAGCACTGCCGTCACCGCCGTTGAAAGCGTGGTGATGATCTCGGCTTGCGTGCCTGTCGGCGCGTAAAGCGCCTGCCAGGATGAAGAGGCATAGCCCGGCACACCGGCTTCCTGAAGCGTTGGCAAATCCGGCAGCAATTGTGAGCGCCGCATTGTGGTCACGGCCAGGCCGCGCGCCCTGCCGTCTCGCACCAAGGGCGCCAGCAGGGTTTGGCTGTCAATCACGAAATCCACGCGCCCGGCGACAAAATCCGTCACCGCCGCTGGCGTGCCGCGATATTGCACAATGGTGAAATCCACGCCCGCAAGCTTTTTCAGCAATTCGCCCGAAAGATGCGAAGCGGCACCAATCCCCGTGGTGGCGAAGGTTGCTTCCCCGCGCTTATCGCGCAGCCAGGCCAGCAATTGCGGCACGTCCCGCACCGGCAGCGATGGATGTACCGCCAGCAGGAAGCTTTGATCGCCCAGTGTCGAAATCGGGATGAAATCAGTGATCGAATCAAACCCGGCTTCAGGATAAAGCGCCGGGATCACGCTATGCGCAGCGCCATTCAGCAAAAGCGTATGCCCATCCGGCGTGGCGCGTGCCACGGTCCGCGCGCCGATGGTGCTGCCGGCCCCTGGTTGATTTTCCACCACCACGGGCTGCCCGAGCATACGCGGCAAGGGTTCTGTGACAATGCGCGCCACCACATCAATAACGCCGCCGGCGGCGAAGGGCACAACCACGCGAATGGGCCGGGATGGGTAGCGGCCCTGCGCCAAAGCAGGGGCGGCGAGCGCACTTCCGGCAAGCGCGAATAGGGCACGACGTTGCAGCATGGGGCTTCTCCTTCTTCTAAGCTTGAAATTCACGCACCACCTACTGGCTGGAAATCATAAGTGCCAACCCCTTGCAAAATGGCAAAGCGGCAGCGCCCACCATCCTTGCCCGTCACGCGATGCGCGCGTTTGGCCGGCACCGCATGCATTTGGCCCGGCGCCAATTCCACGCTTTCACGTGGCGCGCGCATTTCAATTACCATCGGGCCATCCATGCACCAGAAGGTGTCCGTCACCTCACTATGCCAATGCCAGGGCACTTCCTGACCGGCGGCAAGTGTCAGGATTTGCATGCGAAGGCCCGGCGCTTCCGCGATCAATTCGCGCTTTTCCAAAGGATAGGACATGGCGTTCCCCTTTACGCTTTCGGTGGATACTGCGCCCACCAATGGCGCGCGATATCGGCGCGGCGACACACCCAAACATCCGGTGTTGCCGCCACCTTATCCAGAAACCGCGCCAGCGCCGCGGCCCGCCCAGGCCGCCCGATCAGCCGACAATGCAAACCAACCGACATCATTTTCGGCGCCCCTGCCCGGCCTTCCGCGAGCAAGGTTTCGAAGGAATCCGTGACATATTGCTCCCACCCATCCGGCGCGGTGAAGCCGGGGGGCACCGCATATTTCATGTCATTATTGTCGAGCGTATAGGGGATGATCAGCATCGGTTTTCCTGCCGCCGTCACGTAAAACGGCAGATCATCCGCGTATGAGTCGGAATCATACAGAAACCCGCCATGTTCCGCGACCAGGCGGCGCGTATTGGGGCTGATGCGGCCCGTATACCAGCCAACGGGGCGTGTGCCCGTCAGGCGTTCGATAACCTCAACACAGCGCGCAATCTCCGCACGCTCCGTCGCCTCATCCACGCTGTGATAATCAATCCAACGCCAGGCATGGGAAGCAACCTCATGCCCCGCATCGGCGAAGGCGCGCGCCACGGTTGGGTTCAATTCCAACGCACGGCCCACACCATAAACGGTAAGCGGCAGCTTGCGCGCAGCGAAGGCGCGCAGAATACGCCACACGCCGGCGCGCGCACCGTAATCGAATTGGCTTTCCACCGTGCGATTGCGTTCACCGATGATTGGCGAACCGCCCGGCACTTCATGCAAATATAATTCGCTGCCGGCATCGCCATTCAGCACGGTATTCTCGCCGCCCTCTTCGTAGTTCAGCACGAAGGAAAGCGCGAGCTTCGCACCATTCGGCCATTTCGGATCGGGCGGGCTGGCGCCATAGCCCAGGAAATCGCGCGGGTAATCCGTCTCCGCCGCCATCATATGGGAAGTGTCTGTCATGCCCATGCTCTCCTCACGCCAATTTCAACCCGATAATGCCAGCGGTAATCAGCGCTACGGAAGCCCAGCGTAGCGCGGTATTCGCATCACCGAATAGCGTAATGCCCACCAGAAAGGCGCCAACAGCGCCGATGCCGGTCCAAACGGCATAGGCCGTACCCACTGGGATTTCGCGCAGCGCCAGCAGCAGCAGGCCGCCACTCGCGACAATGCAGGTGATGGCGAAGGCCAGCCAGCCATAACGCAAGCCGCCCGCGCCCCAACCGAGCTTGAGGCCAATCGGCCAGCCAATTTCGCAAAGCCCCGCCAACAGCAAATACCACCAGCCCATGCGCTATCCTTCACGCTGAAAATCGCAAACGGCATAAAAAAGGGCCAGCGCTTGGCTGGCCCCTTCAGTGACGGTGGGCAAATGCCTCAGCTCAACAGATCCGCCGGCACCGTACCACCGTTTTCGGCAACCTTTTTCATCACCTGCTTGTGCAGCCAGATATTCATCGTGGCAGAGTCATTCATATCGCCGGTATAGCCAAGCTCTGTCGCCAGCTCCTTGCGCGCGCCGAGGCTGCTGTCCAGGTTCAGCAGCTTCATCAAATCCACGATGGAAGTGCGCCAATTGAGGGGTTGACCCGCCGCAGCCGCCTTGCTTTCCATCAGCGCCACAAGGTCCACCGCGCTCAGCGCCTTCACCGGCTCAGCGGCGGCAGACGCAACGGCGGCAACCGCAGTAGTAGCAGTCGCAGCGGCGTCCTTCATCCCGCCCTCAACAGCCGCAGTCGCGGCTTCCGCACGGCCAAAGATGCTGCCGATAATGCGTCCAAGAATGCTCATGTGATCCGTTCCTTCTCCATTTTTCTGTAAGGGAACAGACAACCGCGCCTTTCCCCAACCATGGGTAGAATACCCGATCATATAGTTCAATAAACAGACAGGAATGTGATATTTAAAAAATTTGGAAACGGCGCCCAACCGGAAAGCGCTAGCTTCTTAGAAATCGGCCATTTCGGCTCGGGCAGATTGGCATCATAGTCCCGGAAATCACGCGGGTAATCGGTATCGTTGGCGCGTATCCTCACGGCGGATCAAGTTCCCGCACCATCTCAATCGCATAGGTCCGGAAGCCGGCCTTGCGATAAATGCGTTCAGCGTCATCATTGCCGGCCAGGACACCAATGTGCAGTCGCCTACAACCGGCTGCCCTGGCATGCGCCTCAGCCAGCGCAAGCATGGCGCGGAAGGCGCCCTGGCCACGCCAAGCCTCTTCGATGAAGGCGTCGCAAATCCAGGCTTCACGACGATATTCCGGGGCGAGGTAAGGCGGCGCTTCATCCAATGCGAGGAATAGGTGGCCAATGACGCGCCCCTCTACCTCGGTCACCAGCATAAGTCCCGTACTGCCGACGCGGCGGATGAAATACTCAAGCACAGCCTTTGCGCTGGCAACATCAATTACGCGGTCCCCGGTGATCTCATGCTCGAACCGGTTCAGCGCAAAGGTAGTTGCCAGCAAGGCTTCATGGTCGGCCTCGCTCGCCACCCTGACAAGAAAGGCCGCCATGGCGTCAGTTCCTGGCCTTGTCCACCAGTGCGCCCTTCTTGATCCAGGGCATCATGGCACGGAGCTTTTCACCCACTTCTTCAATCGGGTGTTCAGCCAGGCGACGGCGGGTTGCCTTGAAGCTCGCCTGGTTCACCTTGTTTTCCAGCATCCAATCGCGCGCGAAACGGCCGGACTGGATATCTTCCAGCACGCGCTTCATTTCCGCCTTGGTTTCCGCGGTGATGATGCGCGGACCCGTGACGTATTCGCCATATTCCGCCGTGTTGCTGATGGAATAATTCATGTTGGCGATGCCGCCTTCATAAATCAGATCCACAATCAGCTTCACTTCATGCAGGCATTCGAAATAGGCCATTTCCGGCGCGTAGCCGGCTTCAACCAGGGTTTCGAAGCCAGCCTTGATCAATTCCACCAGGCCACCGCAGAGCACAGTCTGTTCGCCGAACAGATCGGTTTCGCATTCTTCCTTGAAGGTGGTCTCGATCACGCCCGAACGCCCGCCACCAATGGCAGACGCGTAAGACAGCGCGATTTCCAGCGCATTGCCCGAAGGGTTCTGATTGACAGCCACCAGGCAGGGCACGCCGCCGCCCTTCTGGTATTCGCTGCGCACCGTATGGCCGGGGCCCTTCGGTGCGATCATGAACACATCAATATCCGCGCGGGGATCGAGCAGGTTGAAATGCACATTCAAGCCATGCGCGAAGGCCAAAGCGGCACCCGGCTTCATATTGGCGTGCAGGCTTTCGCGATAGAGATCGCCCTGGCCTTCATCGGGCGTCAGCACCATGACCACATCGGCCCATTTCGCCGCATCTGCCGGCGACATCACCTTGAAGCCAGCCGCTTCCGCCTTTTGCGCGGACCCACCGGGGCGCAGCCCAATCGCCACATCCTTCACGCCGGAATCACGCATATTCATGGCATGGGCATGGCCCTGGCTGCCAAAGCCAATGACCGCAACCTTGCGGGCCTTGATCAGATTCACATCCGCATCGCGGTCATAGTAAACGCGCATCTGCCGTTTCTCCTTTTGCTGCGCAGGCTTTCGCCCGAATTGATCGTTGCGGAGCCTGCCATGCAACAAGAACATGCGCGGCCCCAAGGGCGAACAAGGCCCGTTCATTCCTTTATTTTGCGACTGCCGACAAGATGCTGAATGCATCCGGCGCGCGTTTTATGGCTTTGGGTATGGCCC
>JBIKXA010000032.1:0-24222 GCA_044356015.1 Roseomonas sp. | reverse complement strand
CGCTTGGCGATATACATGAAGGCGCGGCCATAAGGCCCAAGCACCCATTTGTACGTTGGGAAGATCAGGAAATCGGGATCAAGCGTTGCGACATCAATCGGCGCAACGCCCGCGCCATGAGTCGCATCCACCAGCAGCGCCGCGCCCTTGGCGCGCAGCGCCGGCGCAATGGCAGCGATATCAATCGCGCCGCCATCCGCCCAATGCACGGAAGATATGGTAGCGAGCGAGACCGGCGCCCCAGGCCGCGCAATCGCTTCCAGCATGGCAGAGGTCCAATCGCCATTGACCGGGCGGCGCACCACTTCCACCACAAAACCCTGGGCGGCGGCGCGCGTCATCCATTCCAACACGGGCGAGGAATGGTCATCTTCCACCAGCAGAACCCGCGTGCCGGCGGGCGGCGCGAAAATCTTGCCCGCGACCGCTACGCCATAGGAAACCGAGGGGATCAGCGCCACATCATCAGCATCCGCGCCAATCAGTGCCGCCGCTGCCTTGCGCGTGCGTTCATGCTGGGCGCGGGCAAGGCCAGGGTCCACTTCCCAGGGCCTGGCCTTGCGGTCCACCCCGTGGTGCCCGGCTTCCTGCACCTTGCGCGGCAGGGGGCTCCAGGAGGCAGCGTTGAGGTAGCAGACCTCCCGCGGGATATCGAAGGCATCGCGTTGGCTGTGCAGCATGGCGGGGTTCCTTGAAGGGCCATGGGCAGCTTAGGGTTACTTCGCCCCTCGGGGGAAGCCGCCGCTTTCCCTTGAGATTTCCCGCCGAATGTTGGACAAAAGCCGCTGAGGAAGAGGTAACCCCAATGGCAGACACCAAAGGCTTTGCGCGCATTTACCAGCTTGCGAAATCCGCCATGCAATCCGGCCGCGCCGGCAAGGCGGGCTGGGCGCTGAGCTTCGTGCCCAGCGAAGCCCAGCGCGCCGATCAATTGGTGGGCTGGTATGGCTCTGCCGATACCGCGAAGCAGGTGACGCTACATTTTGATAACCGCGACCAGGCGATTGCCTATGCCGAGGCCCAAGGGCTGCGTTATGAGGCCGAGGCTCCGGCCAAGGCCGCGGGCGCCATCAAGCCGAAAGTCTATGCGGATAATTTCAAATTTGGCCGGCGGGAAAACTGGTCCCATTAAGGCCAGGCTTCATGGGCGCCCTTAGCTCAGTTGGATAGAGCAACAGCCTTCTAAGCTGTGGGTCGGTGGTTCGAATCCACCAGGGCGCGCCATCCTCGCTCCTCGGAAGCGCTCAGCCGCCCTTGGGTTTTCGCTCACTTTTGCTAGGCTCCCCTTCTCGACAATCAAAAGCAACGGGGAGAAGCGTTCATATGGACAAAATCACAAGACGCGGCTTTGGGGGCGTGGCTGCCGCCGCGCTAAGCCTGCCTTATCTGGCGCATGCGGCGGATTGGCCGACGCGGCCAGTGACCTTGCTTGTGCCCTATCCACCCGGCGGGCCTTCGGATGTTTCGGCGCGGCCGCTGGTGGAACCGCTTTCACGCCTGCTCGGTCAGCCGGTGGTGATCGAAAACCGCGCCGGGGCAGGGGGCAGTATTGGCGCGCAGGCCGTCGCGCAATCGCGCGATGGCCATACGGTGATGATTTTTCCAACCGCGGTGCTGACCATCAGCCCGCATGTCATGGCGCAATTGCCCTATGATCCCGCCACCGCCTTCATCCCCGTGGCGCGCATCACGCTTGGCTATAGTGTGGTGGCGTCCCATCCTTCCTTGCCCTTCCGCGATGCGGCTGGGCTGATCGCTTATGGCAAGGCCAATCCAGGGCAATTGCGCTTCGGTTCCGCCGGCCCCGGCACCATCACGCAATTGACCGGAGAGCTTTTCGGCGATGTCACCGGCATCAGGCTAGAACATGTGCCCTATCGCGGTTCCGCGCCATCCCTCACCGATGCTTTGGCCGGGCGCGTGCAGCTATTGTTTGATTCGGTTGCCGTGCCGGCGGTGAATGATGGCAAGCTGATCGGCATTGCGACCATTGGCGAGAACCGAAACCCATCGCTGCCCAATGTGCCGACATTGGCCGAGATCGGGCTGGAACGCGCGCTTGCCATTCCCTGGTATGGCGTCGCCGCACCCGCTTCCATGCCCCCTGCCGCCGTGGCGCGCCTGACCGAGGCGCTGCAGCAAGCCACCGCCATGCCAGAAGTTGCGCGTGCCATGGCGCCAGCCGGCATTGTGCCCGCCTTTGAAGGCGGCAGCGTTTTTGCCGAACGCGTGCGCCGCGAGAGAGAGATGTATGGCGCGCTGGCCAAGCGCATCGGCATCCAGCCGCAATGATCTAAGCTTGCATTGTGGAGAATTTCGCCGCCCATCTCACGCTGATTTTTGACGGCATCAATATCTGGGCCGCGCTTGGGGTCACCTTCCTCGCAGGCCTCATGCGCGGTTTTGCCGGTTTTGGTTCAGCGATGCTGATGGCGCCGATCTTTGCCATGTTGTTCGGTTCTGCCGATATGGTTGTAACCGTCGTTGCCATTGAACTCATCGTCTCCTTCCAATTATTTCCGCAAGTGCGCCATCAGGCCGATTGGAAATTGCTGACGCCCATGAGCATCGCGGCCTGTGCCGCCATGCCGCTTGGGGTCTGGCTGCTCGCGAATGTGGACAAGAATGCGATCATCACGGCGGTCTCCGCGGTGATCGTATTCTTCGTGGTGATCATATGGAGCGGTTGGCGCTATAAGGGCCGGCGAAGCCAGCCCGCGACCATTCTGGTTGGTGCCGTTTCAGGTGCGATGATGGCGACCACCAGCGTCGGCGGTCCGCCGGTGCTGCTTTATCTGCTCTCTGGCAATGACCCGCCGCAGGTGAACCGCGCCAATATCGTTACCTATTATTTCCTGACGCAATTCCTGCTGATTGCGATTGTCATGGCCTCAGGCGTTGCGGGCGTGACTGCGCTGATTCGGGCGGCGATTTTGCTGCCTGTGATGGTGCTGGGCGCCTGGGTGGGTGGGCGCGCCTTTCAGGGCATTGGCAATGAACAGCTCTACCGCCAGGTGGCTTTGACCATTCTGTTTTGCACCGGGATGTTTGGCTTGGTGCGCGGATTTCTGCTGTAAAAGACTGAGAGAAAGCGCATCACGGCCTGATCGCGGGTGTTTCAACCGCCATCCCGCGCGCCCTTTCCATCAAATAGGCTTCAATGGCGATGAATTCCGCCGATCCATAGGCGAAGGGCTCTGCGCGCACACCCACCATGCAGCCGCGCAGGCGCCGTTGCAGCGAACCGATACCCTGCCATTCCAGGCGATAGATCGGATAACCCGTCGGATGGCCTTGCGGAATGACGCTGCCGGCCAGCCTGCGCCCCGCATGATCATCATGGCATTGCGCACAAGACAGATCGAGCTGCCCAAGCCGCGTCATATAGATGTTCTGTCCCTGGGCGCGGGCGGCGCGCATGCCGGCATCATCCGGCGGCGCAATCGGCAGGCCGCGTGATTGATGCGCGACAAAACTGGTGAGCGCCAGCAACTCCTGGCCTTCACGCGCCAAGGGCGCGCTGCCTTGCCGCGCTTCGCGGCATTGGATGATGCGCCCGGCCAGATCAATCGCCGCGCCACGCGCTGCATCAAAAGCTGGATACCGCGCCGCCACACCGCGCATGCTGGCCGCGGCATCCCCATGGCAATCGGCGCAGGATTGTGCGGCAGGGGAAGGCTTGCGGCCCCATAACACTTCCCCCTCCAGCACCCACAACATGCCGGGGTTCATGCTGTCATCGCGCTGCATCGCCTGGGCTTCCGGGCGCATATCCAAAAGGCCGGATCGCCTTTCCTCGGCACCCGCGATCGAACACCAGGCCAACAGCGCGAAGGCGATGCGCTTCATGTCACGGTGATATGGCGCGTCTCAGTCTGCGCAAAGCCATTATCGCCTTCCCAGGTAAAGCTGATCGGGCCGGATTGCGTCGCGATGGTGGTGAAGGCGATGAAGGGATTGGCCGCGATGGCCGGCGACAGGGTCGCGTTGAAAACAACCTCCCCATCATAGCGGCAGGTGAAGGTCCAGATAATGTCGCGCGGTTGCAGCACGCCTTCGGCATTCGGGCGATAGCCGGTTTCCATCACATGCTGGATCAGGGCGCGTATTTCAATCACCGTGCCTCTCTCCACCGTCGTCGGCACACGCAGCAGCACACGCGCCATGGCTTACCCCTCAACGCAGGCGGCCAAGGTGACCACCACCTCAACACGCTGCCCCCAGAAACTGCCATCACTCATTTCCGCCACCGCCACCAAGGCCTGAGATGTCGCCAATCGGATATGGGTCGCCAGATAAGCGCGCCCGGAACGCGGCCCGAATTGCGCGGAGATGACATTGGGCTGCGGATTGCGTTCATTGAAAACACCAATGCGGCGCACATGATCAGCGGCGGTCATCGGCGTTTCCACCGCTACCGAAATCGGCACCGCATTGCCGTTTTCGACCAGTGGCGAGACATCAAGCCGCACACGCCCTTCGCGCATCGGCTGACCGCGCGTGAATTCTTGCAAGGCCGCGGCGAGGCTTTGCCGATCCGCGCGCGTTGGTGCCGGCAATAACAGCGCGCCGGGTGCCGCCAGCAAAACGCGCCGCGTAATCTTCATGGCGCCGTCTCCGCCTTCAGCCCCATCAGGAAGGCCAGCACATCCTCAATCTCCGCCGCGTTCAATATCGGCCGGTCACGCCAAGTGGCGCCTACGCGATTGAGGCCTTCGATCCGATGATAGGCAGGCATGATGCTCTCCGGATTGACGCGCTTATTATCCATCAAACGCAGCCGCAATTGGCCTTCATTCCAGCGGCTGCCGGCACCTTCCAGCCTCGGCGCCAGATTGCCTTGCAGCGGCTCCTCAGGGAATGGCCCGCTATGGCAGAGCAAACAAAACCCCTTTTGCCGATCAGCGATAATCGCACGCCCACGTGCTGGATCACCCGCGCTGCCCGTGAGCGATTGCACCACCGCATCACCCGTCACCATTGCTACCTGCGCGCTGGCCATGGTTGGAACCGCCATAGCCAGCAACAGGCTTGCCAGAAACCGCGCTGCCGTCACGCCCGCCTGAGGTCAGCATGCTTGAGCGGCAATTCCCTTATGCGCTTGCGAGTGGCAGCAAAGATCGCATTCAGCACCGCAGGCGCGGCCACCGCAATGGTGGGTTCACCAACACCACCCCAGAAGTCGCCCGATTGCAGGATAATGGTCTCGACCTTCGGCATCTCGTTCATGCGCAGCACCTGGTAGGTATCGAAATTCTCCTGCTCGATCCTGCCATTTTTCACCGTGCATTCGCTGTGCAGCGCCGCCGATAGCCCATAGACAAAGGACCCTTCCACCTGCATTTCAATCTGCTGCGGATTGACGGCATGGCCGCAATCTGTCGCGGCCACGATGCGATGAATCTTGAGCTCACCCCTGTCACTGACCGACACTTCCGCGCAGGCCGCGACATAGCTGCCAAAGCCATGCGTCTGCGCGAGGCCACGAAACACCGCCTGCCCATTCACCGGCGCCGCTGCGCGGCCCCAGCCCACGCGTTCCGCGACCGCATTCAGCACCGCCAGATGGCGCGGATGATTTGCCATCAGCGCGCGACGAAACGCCAAGGGGTCCTTGCCTGCCGCATGGGCCAATTCATCCATGAAGCATTCCAGATAAATCGCGTTCTGATTGAGGTTCACCCCGCGCCAGAAGCCAGGCGGCACATGCGGGTTGCGCATGGCGTGATCAATCAGCAGGTTCGGGATAGTATAGCCAATATCCGCTTCCCCACCGCGCGCATTGAGCCCCTGGAAGGCCACCGGGTCACGCCCGTCACGGATATTCTGCGGAAAAATACCGGCGACGATGGATTGGCCGGAAAGGCGCATATGCAGGCCAACCAGATTACCTTGGGCATCCAAGCCGCCCTGCAGCTTGCACATGGTCACGGGATGGAAGCGGCCTTGCAGCATATCCTCCTCACGCGACCAGATCATTTTGATCGGCGTGCCCGGGACTTGCTTGGCAATCGCAACCGCCTGGCGCACCCAATCATGCACCGCGCCACGGCGCCCAAAGCCACCACCTAAATGGATCTTATGCACCTCACACCGCGCCGGCGGCAGGCCGGCAGCCTCGGCCGTGGCGGCCAAGGCCGCTTCGCCATTTTGTGTGGGCGTCCAGACTTCGCAGCGCTCCGGCGTCCAAAGCGCTGTCGCGTTCATCGTCTCCATGCAGGCATGGTTCTGATGCGGATAGCCATAAACCGCTTCAATCCGCTTGGCCGCCCCCGCCAGCGCCGCGCGCGCATCGCCGTTGCGATTGCCGACCGCGGCTTCCGGCGCATCCAGCCCAGCCTTCATGACTTCGGCGAATGCAGCTGAGGATGCCTTGGCATGCTGCCCCTCATCCCAGGTGATCTTAACGGCATCCAGCGCTTTCTTGGCGCGCCACCAGGTATCGGCCACCACCGCCACGGCATTGTCGCCAACGCGCAGCACATGCTTGACGCCAGGCATGGCTTCCGCCGCCTTGCTGTCAATCGCGCCGATCTTGCCGCCAAATACCGGGCAGGCATGGATCGCCGCATTCAGCATGCCGGGCAGTCGCAAATCCATGCCATAGACCTGGCTGCCATTCAGCTTTTCCGCCGTATCCAACCGCGCAATGGATTTGCCGGCAATCTTCCAATTCCTTGGGTCCTTCAGCGGAATATCGGTGGGCGGGGTCAGCCGCGCCGCCGCCGCCGCCACAGCGCCGAAGCTGGTGCTGCGCCCACTCGGGCCATGCGTAATCATGCTATTGGCCGCGCTGCATTCACCAACCGGCACGCCCCAACCATTGGCCGCCGCCTGCACCAGCATCATCCGCGCTGCCGCACCGCCCTTGCGCACATAATCATGACTGTCACGAATACCGCGACTGCCACCCGTGGACATATTCCCCCAGGCGCGATTGCGCGCGAGGTTCTGGCCCGGCGTTGGATATTCCGTGGTGACTTTTGACCAATTGCATTCCAATTCTTCGGCCACCAATTGCGCGAGGCCGGTCAGCGTACCTTGCCCCATTTCCGAACGCGCAATGCGGATAACCACCGTGTCATCGGGCCGCACCACGACCCAGACATTGATCTCAGGCACGCCAGCACTGCCTTGCGCGGCAGCGGATTTCACCAAAGGTGCATGAAAGCCGAAGGTGAAGGCACCAAGGGCCGAAGAAACCGTCGCCAGCAAGCCACGGCGGGAGGGATGTGTGATGGCATTCATGATGCTTATTCCCCTCAGCCGCTGGTGCCGATGCCAGCGGCGCGCTGGATGCCGGCAAGGACGCGATTATAGGTGCCGCAACGGCATATATTCGTCATTTCCTCGCGGATTTGCGCCTCGGTCGGCTTGGGATTGGCCGCGAGCAAGGCGCTGGCTGCCATGATCATGCCTGGCTGGCAGAAGCCGCATTGCGGCACGTCCAAGGCAAGCCAGGCCTGCTGGATGGGATGGCTGCTATCGGGCGAAAGCCCTTCAATGGTGACGATCTTCTGGTTTTCGTTGAAGGCGGAAACCGGCATGGAACAGGCGCGCACCGCCGCACCATCCACATGCACGGTGCAGGACCCGCATTGCGCGACCCCGCAGCCATATTTCGTGCCCGTCAGGCCAAGCTGTTCACGCAATACCCAAAGCAGCGGCGTATCCGCTTCCACCTGGATATCCATGACGCTGCCATTTACATTGAGTTTCGCCACTGCTGCCTCCGGTTTTGTTGCCCCTGGGCCGGGCTTGCAACCTTCAGCCGGGGGGATAAGTGCCCCCATTCTCACCGGCCAGAGGCGCTTCAGCGCCCGTTGCGGGAAGGCTAACCTGAACCGGCCATGAATGAAAAGACATATTTGCCGAGAGGTGCTTCAGCCTCTCACGCCCAATCCCCACTCGCGCGATACCAGGCGGCGATCTCATCCCCTTGCATGGCAATGACGCGCGGATCAGCCGCCAATTCAGCGAAAAGCGCGGCCAGCGCCTCAATCCGATGCGGCACGGCCGAGATATAGGGGTGGATCGCGATGCACATGATCTTGACCCCCGCTGAAGCCTCGGCCTCGGCGATCAGGCGCTTGGCGTGCAGCCGGGCGCGGCGCGGCAATTCTTCCTCATCATGGTGCTGGATCATCACCACGGGAATGTCGTTCAACTCGACCGAATAGGGCAGGGCGAGCAGGTCGCCATGCGCCGTCGCCACCCGCGCCGGAAGATCATCCACCACGAAATCGCCAAGCCATTCTATGCCCGCTTCTGCCAACAGATCAGGCGTTTCAAGCGTTTCCGTGAGCCCCGGCCCAAGCCAGCCATGGCAGGCGCGGCCCGTGAAATCGGTGATGGTTTTCACTGTGCGGGTGATCGCTTCCCGCTGATCGGGCATTTTATGGGTTGGCACCTGCACCCAACCATGGCCCATGAATTCCCAACCGGCACCGCGCGCCGCCGCCGCCACGCGCGGATAGGCGCCAATCACGCTGCCATTGATTGAAAGTGTTGGGCGCATGGCGTGTTTTTCAAACATTTCCAGAAAGCGCCAAAAGCCCACACGCATCCCATATTCATGCCAGGCCCAATTCGGCAGATCAGGTTGCAGCACGGCTGCGGTGGGTGCGACCAGCACCTGGCGTGGCATGGGGTTTTCGATCAGCCAATTCTCGATATTCACCACGGGCCACAGGATCAGCTTCTGCCCGCCCGGCAGGCTGTGCTGCAGCCGATCGGCAGGCGCGGTATAGCGCAGCCGCTCAACAGGGGTGGTCACGCCGCTTTCTTCCCATGATGGCTATGCAGCCGCGCTGAGAGATCACGCCGCACCGCATTGAATTCGGGGGAGGAGACATCGCGCGGACGCGGCAATTCAATGCGATGTTCACTGGCAATACGCCCCGGTCCTGGTTCCATCACCACGACACGATCCGCGAGGAAAATCGCCTCCTCAATCGAATGCGTGACGAACAGCACGGTAAGCTTGGTGCGTTGCCAGATATCCAGCAATTCATCCTGCAAGCGTTCCCGCGTCATGGCATCCAGCGCACCGAAGGGTTCATCCATCAGCACCATCTCGGCATCATTGGCCAGCACACGCGCAATCGCGACGCGCTGCTTCATCCCGCCCGAGAGCTGATGCGGATAGGCATCGGCGAAACGCGAAAGCCCCACCATATCCACAAAGCGATCTACCAGCGTGCGTAATTCCGCTTTCGGCAAACCGCGCGAAGCCGGGCCAAAGCCGATATTCTGCCGCACGGAAAGCCAGGGAAACAGCCCGTAATCCTGAAACACCATGCCCCGATCCGGCGCAGGACCGGCGATGGGCTTGTCCCACATCAGGGCCTCACCAGCGCTTGGAGGCTCGAACCCCGCCACAATGCGGAGCAAGGTGGATTTGCCGCAGCCCGAAGCGCCGATCAGGCAGACGAATTCGCCCTTTTCGACAACCAGATTAGCATCGCGCAGCGCTTCAATGCGCTGGTCGTTCAGCTCATAGACCTTGCTGATATGGCGGAGATCAAGAATGGGAAGCTCAGGCATGGTGCGAAGGGCTCCAGCGCAGCAGACGGTTCATGATGGCAACAATAACGCGGTCGGAAATGAAGCCGGCAATGCCGATCACGATCATGCCACAAATCACCAATTCGGTTCGTGACAGGGTGCGGCCATCCATGATTACGGCGCCAAGCCCTTGCGGTACGCCGGTCATTTCGCCCACCACAATCACGAACCAGGCAAGGCCCAAACCAAGCCTCAGCCCCGTGAAGATGGAGGGCAGCGATGCCGGCAGCACCACGCGGAAGAATTGCGCCGTACCGGAACAGCCCAGCATGGAAGCCGCTTCAAACAGGCGCTTTTCGACACTCCGTACCCCGAACACCGTATTCAGCAAAATGGGATAAAAGGCACCCAGAAACACAAGAAAGAAGGCGGAACGCGGCCCAAGCCCGAACAGGATCATGGAAAGCGGCAGCCAGGCTGTCACGGGAATGGGGCGCATCAATTGCAGAAAGGGATCAAGCAGCGCGCGCACCTTGTCATTGCGCCCAATCAGCAGCCCAAGCGGCACCGCGACCAGCGCGGCCAGGGCGAAACCCCCATAAACCCGCTGCATGGACGCAAACAAATGGATATGCAGAGTCGCGGAAAACGCATCATCCCAAATGCCGCCAACCGCGAAATCCACCATATATTCGGCGACATCGGCGGGGGAGGGGATAAGCCGCGTCATCCCCGCCTTGACCGCCAAATGCCAACCCAGCAGCAGGGCCAGCGGCACCACCAGCGCGAGCATAACCCCCTTCAGCCTTGGCCAAAGCCTGCCACTGGGTCGAGGTTTCTTCGCCTCCGCCGTGGTTTCGGCGGCTACACTCGCGCTCATCAATCAAACCCTCAGGAAGTCGCGACTTCGTTGGAAAAGCGCGGGTTCAGGAATTTGTCGAAATTCGGCAAAGCGCGGATCTGGCGCATTTCCAGCATCTGCTGGGCATAGGCGCGGGATTGCGTCATCACCGTATCGTCAAGCTTCCAGGTATATTCGACATTGTTTTCGGCGAGCGCACGGTCCACGGCAGCGCGTGGCGCACCCAGAATGCGCACCGTCGCTTCCGCCACCTCTGCCTTGTTTGCCATCATGTGTTCGCTTGCGCGGCGATGAATGCCCAGCATTGTTCGCACCAGGGCAGGGTCTTGCGCGATCACGGCCTCGGATGTGGCGAAGATCATGTTCAGGCCACCCATGGCGGTGCCATAGGGGTATTCCACGAGTTGACCAACACCCGAGGAAAGCGACAGCCCCGGCCCCGGTTCCGCGCCCACATAGGCATCAATATCCCCGCGGGAGAGCATGGCGTGCATTTCACCAAAGGGCACGCGCACGCTAGTGATATCGCGCACCGTCATGCCGTTCTGGCGCAGGCGCTCCAGGATGAACACTTCCTGCGTAGAACCCGGCCAAATGCCCACGCGCTTGCCGCGCAGCCCGGCAATATTGCTGATGCCAGAACCTGCCTTGGCAATCACGCCCATGCCGCGATTGCAGAAGGCACCCACCACCACAACGGGTTCACCCGCCGCAGCACCCAGCGTTGCAGCCGCGATGCCGAAACCGCCGAAGTCAACAGAACGTGTCACCACCGCATTCTTGCCATCGGTCGGGCTGTCAAAGGTGATGATTTCAATCGTCAGCCCCGCCGGCGCGAAGCGCTGATAGAAATGCGGCGTCATGGAATGAATGAGCCGGAGCGATCCCATCTTCACCGTGCGCGCCGCTTGTGCGCGTGCAATGGAAGGGGCGGCGAGGGGGGCGAGGGCGATGGCCCCCAAAAGATGACGACGTTGCATGATGAATTCTCCTGTTGTTGAAGCCTCAAGCGGGGGTTGCGATGCTGGCCAGAAAGGCGCGCCAGCCACCAAAACGGGTAATGTCTTCCGCGCCCTGCAAGCCTTCCGGTTCCACCAGAAAACCCTTGGGTCGGCTGCCATCGGCCAAAAGCAGCGTGCCGATGCCAAGCGGGGCGGGAATGCGGGAGACAAAGCGGCCAAAGCCATCATCGGGCAAAGCCCAAACCTCGGTTGCCATCGCAGCACCGGCACCGGCGCCAACGCGCAGCAAGCCAGGCCGACGCGGCGGGCCACCGGCCAGCGCGTAAAGCCGATAGCAGGGCTCGGTCAGCACGGCGCGACGCAGCACACCCCCTTCGGCAACCAATTCATGATTGAGCGGCAGGCCCGAAAGATGCGCGCCAACAACGACAATTTCGATCATGCGGCGACTGCCTTTACTGCTGCTGCCTGACGGCGCGTGAATTCCTGGGCGAGCGCCATCAGCGCCGCGTCATGCCCGCGCGGGGCGATCAGGGTGATGCCGGCGGGCAGCCCATCCGGGCGCGGCGGCCCCGGCACCGCCAATGCGGCTAGGTCAAGCAGATTGACGAAGTTGGTATAAACCCCAAGCCGCGCATTGGGCGCGAAGGGATCAGCTTCCAGCGCTGCCAAGGTCGGGAAACACGGGACAGAAGGCACCACCAGCACATCATGCGCGGCGAAGAAATCCTGGGCAACACGGCGATATTCCGCGAGCCTATACATGCCGCGGAACGCATCCACGGCGCTGAAAGCGCCGGCGCCATCAATGATCTTTTGCGTCACCGGATGCAAAGCGCCGGGATGCGTGCGCGCGAAATCACCAAAGGCCGCCGCGCGTTCGGCAACCCAGGGGCCTTCGTAAAGTAGCTTGGCCGCATCAAGCATGTCGGTGATCGCGGCTTCCTGCGATGAAGGCAGCAATGCCAGCGCCGCAGCCCAGGCTGCGCGCCCGGCGGCATCATCCAAATGCGTATCCTCAGCGCGCGGCACTGCGATGCGCGACGGCACCGCGCCTGGTTCCTGCCAGGCGATGGCACGGCTGAAAGGATCGGCGCGATCCTCGCCCACCAAGGCGGCAAAGCCAGCCCAGGCATCATCAAGGCAGGTTGCGAAGACGGAAACGCAATCAAGGCTCCGGCAGGCGGGCACCACGCCGCGCGTCGAAATCGCGCCCAGGCTTGGCTTCAGCCCGAAAATCCCATTCAGCGCCGCCGGCACACGCCCCGAACCCGCCGTATCGGTCCCGAGTGACAGCGTCACCATCCCGCGCGCCACGGCAACCGCCGAACCGGAAGATGATCCGCCCGGCACATGCTCAGCCGATACGGCATTGCGCGGTACGGGATAGGGCGTGCGCACACCGACCAACCCGGTCGCGAATTGATCCAGATTGGTCTTGCCAAGAATAATCGCACCCGCCGCGCGGAGCCGACGCACCGCTTCGGCATCTTCGGTCGGGATATGGCTGAAAGCCGGACAGGCGGCGGTCATGGGCCGACCCGCAACAGCAATGTTATCCTTCACCGCCACCGGCAGACCCCAAAGCGGATAGGCCGCCGGGTCAAAGCTGGGGAGGGCGCTGATCGAAGCCGCCATGACCTCAGGCGGCGTCACATCAAGGAAAATCCCCGGATCATTGGCGGCTTCCAGCCGACGCAAGGCCTCAGCCATGACGGCTTCCGGGGTTGCCCCTGCACGATAGGCGCCATGTAGCGCCGTCCTTTGGAAGGAAAGACTGGTCAAATCCATGACCACCCTTCCGCAAACCGCGTGCCGCCCGAAAAGCGGGCTGGGGGCGCCAATTGTATACAGTTTTGCATACAAATTGAGCGACCCACCATGCATTTGCCCAAGCGCGCGGCGGGTTTCAAAACCGCGCCTCCTGCCCGGCCATGACGCCCAGGCTGCCCTCGGTTGCCGTCAAATGGGCACGCACCGCCGCCGCCGCCGCCGCGCCATCGCCTGCGCAAATCGCCGCCATGATGGCGCCGTGTTCCGCATGGGAAGCCGCCAGCCGATCCTTGCCGCCAAGCTGCGCGGCGCGGAAGGGGGCCAGTCGTCGGCGCGTCACCTCGGCCAGCTCCGCCAAATAGGCATTGCCCGCACCCTGATACAGCGCCTCATGGAACGCCACATTGGCAGCGCGATACCCCGCCACATCCTGCGCCAAAACCAGCCGCGCCATCGCCTCATGCCGCGCCTTCAATTTGGTTTTTTCCTTGCGTGGCAAGGCTTCCGCGCAAAGCCTGGCGCAGATCGCCTCAAGCTCCGCCATCACCGCGAACATCTCGGCGACGCGGCGCGGTTCGGGCCGCGCCACTACCGCACCGCGACGCGGGCGCTGTTCCACCAGACCCGTTGCGACCAATAGGCGGAGCGCTTCGCGCACCGGGGTGCGAGATGCGCCATGGGCGAGCGCCAAGCGCTCTTCCTCAAGCGTGGTGCCGGGCGGGATTTCACCCCGCGTGATAGCCTCGGCGAGCGCCGCGGCGATCCCCTCCGCGCGGGTTGGGCGGGTTTCCGAAGGGGCTGGCAGGGTGGCGAGATCAAGCGGCATGGGGTGCGGGGGTCCATGGAAAAAGCGGTCTGACGCCCTGTCTCAGCATGCCGCGTGCCGCGCCTTGCCCCGCCGCAGCGTGAACCGCATAATGGGTCTCAGAAAATCAGGCTTCCAACGGAGGCATCGGGAATATCAGTGAGCACAGGCATGAAGGGCATAGCCGCTGATGCGCGGGTCATGACCTCGCGCGGGGATCGGCTCGCGGAAAGGCTTGGCCCAGGCATGATGCTGCTTGCCGTGACCCCTGGGCTGGCCCCCTTTCAGCGCGTGCTTGGTATTCGCCACATCCCCTATCGCGGGCCACTCATCCGCGTGCTGCCTGGGGTGCTGGGCAATATGGCGCCGCGCGAGGATTTGCTCATGCTGCCCGATCAGGGGGTGGTGTTTCAGGGCCGCGCCTATCGCGTTGGTGATCTGGTTGACGGTATCGCCATCCGGCAGGAGGAAGCGCCGGCGAATTTCACCGCTATTGATATTTTGCTGGAAGGCCATGCCGGCATTTTGGTGCAGGGCGCGACGCTTGAGATGGGCCTGGCACAGCCCTTGGCTCGCGGGCCGTTGCAACGCGTGCCCCTGGATGGCGACATCACAGCTCACATCGTCCTGATGGGCGCCGAGATCACGCTGGAGGCGGAGGCAAACGCCGCAGCATCTCCGCCGACGGAACCGCTGGCGATCATGGCCCCAAGGCCCGCCGCAGATCACCTTTTGTCCCTGAAGCCACGTTTGCAGAACTGATATAATTAAGAAAGCACACCTCGTAACACCGCAGAGCAGCCTTTGGCCTTGCCTTATCGGCAGGTCTGGCCCCCAGCATCCTGCGCGCCGCCGGCATTGACCCGGAATAGGCGCGTTTCATCGCCTATCTTCATTCAGGTTTCAGGGCAGGTCGCGTTTATGGTTACAAGGCGGGCCTTCCCTGGCATAAGGAGGGCAAAACGGAGACCCCATCATGACCGAAGCTGCAATCATCGGCTGGGCGCATAGCCCCTTTGGCAAGCTTGAAGGCGAACCCGATCTGGAAAGCCTGATCGCCCGCGTGGCGCGCGCCGCGATCGAGGATGCCGGGATTTCCCCGGCCGAGATTGATGCCGGCTTTGTCGGCATTTTTGGGGAAGGCTTTACGCCGCAGGGCTTCCCGGCCTCGCTTTTGCTGCAAAGCGTGCCGGAAATGCGCTTCCGCCCCATCACCCGCTATGAAAATGCCTGCGCCACCGGCAGTGCTGCCATCCATGGCGCGCGGGATTTCATCGCCGCCGGGCGTGGCCGCTTCGCGCTCGTGGTGGGTGCGGAGAAAATGACGGCAACCCCCGGCCCCAAGATTGGCGAAATTCTGCTGACCGCTTCCTATCGCAAGACGGAATCGGACATTGAAGGCGGCTTTGCCGGCGTGTTCGGGCGTATTGCGGAGGCCTATTTTCAGCGCCATGGCGACCAATCCGATGCGCTGGCGATGATCGCCGCCAAAAACCACAAGAACGGCGTGGACAATCCTTGGGCGCAGATGCGCAAGGATTTCGGCTTCGATTTCTGCCGCAATGAGAGTGAGAAGAACCCCTATGTTGCGCGGCCTTTGAAGCGCACCGATTGTTCCCTGGTGTCCGATGGCGCGGCCGCGCTGGTGCTGGCCGATGCCGAGACGGCCAAAAGCATGGGCAAGGCCGTCCGCTTCCGCGCCGCGGTCCAGGTGAATGAATACTTGCCCATCGCCGCGCGCGACATCATCCGCTTTGACGGCGCGCGCACCGCCTGGCAGCGCGCCTATGAACAGGCAGGCGTGGGCGTGGGCGACCTATCCTTTGTGGAGACCCATGATTGCTTCACCATTGCCGAACTCATTGAATATGAGGCGATGGGGCTTGCCCCCGAAGGGCAGGGCGGCCGTGCGGCCTTGGAAGGCTGGACGGCGGCGGGCGGCAAGCTGCCGGTGAACCGCTCTGGCGGGTTGAAGGCCAAGGGGCATCCAATTGGCGCCACGGGCGTTTCCATGCATGTGCTGGCGGCGATGCAGCTTTGCGGCCAGGCGGGGGCGATGCAACTGCCGCGTGCGGATTTGGCGGGCGTCTTCAATATGGGCGGCGCGGCAGTGGCGAATTATGTCTCAATTTTGGAGCGCGCGGGCTGATTCGGGGGACTTATAGTGGTTAAGTTCCTGGCACGTTTGATGCAAGGCTAGTCCTGTCTGGTAGCGGGATAGCCCGCTCCTGGCAGCTTAGCCTTCCTCAACCTTGCCTAAGGGCCATCCCAATGGGGTGGCCCTCTTTTTTTGCCAATTTTCTCTCGCATTTTGCGAGGCATTTTAACGCCACTATAGACAAAACAAGAATATCAACCTATACGTGTATTCGTGCAGCAGATAACACTCTCCACCCTTCCTTCACTTCCGTCGCTTATAGCGGACGATGCCGTCTTGGCATTGCTGGCCTTCCCTGAGCCGGAGCCGTTTTGGAGTGAAGTGTATGAGACTGTGCTTGACTGGCCGTCCGAACCCATGGGGCAAAGGCGCCTCCCGGCGCGGCCCAAGCGTCAGACCCTGGGGTGGCTGAGCCTCATGGATAATCGTCTGACCTTTGACACAAGCCTGCAGATTGGCGCGCTTGGCCAAGGCGCGATTGGTCTGCTTGGCTTGGGGCGCGATTCTGCGACGCGGTTCACGAGCCTTTCCGATTTGCTGGATAATAGCCCTCGCCTGGAACCGAAAGCCGGTGCAGCCCTGGTGCAGGCCTGCGCTGCTGCTACCTGGAACCCAGGTGAGGATGAGCAGGAAATCGTGCTGGATGGCGCGCCTGGCCTTGGTTTTACCATTCGCCATGCCGGTAGCGGCACCTGGGCCTTGGCCATCCAGGGCAGGAGCAACTTGCCGGGCGGTGGCGGGCTGGATCCCGTCACTGGGCTCGCCGATTTTGCGATGTTCTCCGCGCGGGTCAGCGCGGCACTGGCCCGGCCCGCTCGCCGCCCCGCCAGTATCGCCGTGCATATGCTTGATCTTGATGGATTACGGCATGTGACGACCAACCTTGGCCATGCCGCGCAGGAGGAATTACTGCGCGCCGCAGCACGACGCCTGGCGGCGGCAATTCGTGGCACGGACCTTGTTGCGCGGCTCGCTGGCGATGAATTCGCCATTATGCAAATCGGCGTTACCGCGGCCTCACAGGCAGAGGCCATGGCCAAGCGCCTGATCCACCTGCTGGCGCACCCCTATCTCATTCTTGGTGAGACAATCTCCATCATTCCACGGCTTGGCTTTGTGCTGGCGCCAGAAGATGGCAATGAAGCTTCCCTGCTGCTGCGCTGCGCTGGCCTCGCCCGGTCAAGCCTTGAAGCGGAGAATGCGGAGACGCCGCGCTGGTGCCGCTTCAGCAGCGATATGGATGCCCGCGCCAAGGCGCAGCGCCATGCCGAAGCGGCGCTGCGCAATGCCGTGTGTGCCCAGCAATTTGAACTGCATTATCAACCCATTATAGCGCTTCCTGCAGGTCGGCTGACAGGATTTGAGGCGCTGATCCGCTGGCGTCATCCGGAAACCGGGCTGGTGCCGCCGGGCGATTTCCTGCCCTTGGCAGAAAAACTTGGCCTGATGGGGCGGATTGGCGATTGGGTTATCCGGGAAGCCTGCCGCACCGCCGCGGGCTGGCCAAAGGACCTTTCCGTTTCGGTGAACATTGCCCCGGCGCAATTCAGGGATGGGCGGCTTTTGGAAACTTTGCGCGCAGCGCTCAAGGAAAGCGGCCTGGCCCCTGATCGCCTGGAATTGGAGGTGACCGAAACCGTGCTGCTGCCCGCCAGCGGTGATGCGCCGGCACAATTGGCCGCCATTCGCGCGCTTGGTTGCCATATCGCCATGGATGATTTTGGCACAGGCTATTCATCGCTGACCCAATTGCGTTCCTTCCCCTTTGATCGGCTTAAAGTGGACCGGTCCTTCATTCGGGATTTGCCGGAAAGCGCGCAAAGCCTGGCCATTCTGCGCTCGGTGGTCGGCCTCGGGCGGAGCCTTGGCATTGCAGTGACGGCCGAGGGGGTGGAAACCCCGGAACAGATGCGGCTGTTAATCCTGGAAGGCTGCAATAGCGCCCAGGGCTATCTGATTGGCAAACCGAAAGAGCCTGTGGCTTACGCGGCCTTGATCAGCAACCCGCCGGCGGAAGGGCTCGGCCTGGGCTGATCCACTTTAAGCCGGCAGCAGGATGGTGGCCGCTGCCTGGGCGGCGATGCCCTCGCCACGGCCGGTAAAGCCAAGCCGTTCGGTGGTGGTGGCCTTGACGGATACCGCCGCCACATCCAGCCCGGCCAGTTCAGCGATGCGCGCGCGCATGGCATCCGCATGCGGGGCGATTTTCGGCCTTTCGCAGATCAGCGTCACATCCACATGCACCAAAACGCCGCCACGCGCCGCAACCCGGCCCGCAGCGTGGCGCAGGAAGGCCGCGCTATCGGCGTCCTTCCAATCCGCCTGGGATGGCGGAAACCAGCGCCCGATATCGCCTTCCGCCAGGGCGCCATAAATCGCATCACAGAGCGCATGCAGCCCGACATCCGCATCCGAATGTCCATCAAGGCCAAGCTCATGCGGGACATTGATGCCACACAGGATCAAGGGGCGCCCCGCCACCAGGCGATGTACATCAAACCCCGTGCCGGTGCGCGGCAACATGCGGGCCATCATTTCTGCTTCCACGCGCGCAAGATCCTCAGGCCAGGTGATTTTCACATTACGCTCACTGCCCGGCACAATGGCAACCTGTTGGCCGAGCGCCTCAAGCAGCGAAGCGTCATCCGTCACCGCCCCGGCGCGGGCCGCATGGGACGCGCGCAATGCTTCAAACCGAAAGGCTTGCGGGGTTTGGGCGCGAAACAGCGCCTCTCGCGGGACGGTCGCCTCGATCAAACCACCCGCCACGCGTTTCAACGTATCGGCGACCGGCTGGGCTGGGATGGCGCCATGGTGATGCTCCAGGGCGGCGAGCAGGGCAGGGATGGTGCCGCGCGGGATCACAGGGCGGGCGGCATCATGCACCAGCACAACATCCGGCGCTTCGGCGGCAATCGCCTCAAGCCCCGCGCGCACGCTGTCTTCCCGCGTGGCGCCACCGGCCACGACGGGCAGGCAGGGCAGGCCCTGTAATAGGCTGGCAACCAGGGCTTCCTCGCCGGCGGGCGCAACGGGTTGCAGGGAGGTGACCAGGCCCTCAGCCAAAAGTGCCTCTGCGGCATGGCGCAGCACGGGCCGGCCTAGCAAGGGTAGGAATTGCTTGGGCCGCGCCGCGCCAAAGCGGCTGCCATGCCCGGCCGAGAGGAGCAGTGCCACGGTTTTCATGCTGCAAGCATAAGATGGAATGGCTGGGCCCGTCACCCTGCCCAGTGACGCGGCATGAATCCTGCGAAGCAGGCAGAAGCAAGTTGTCTTGGCAGAGGATTTCGGGTATTTTGCACAAATTCAATGCAAAAATGGTGTCTATGGCATGTATCTGCCTCTTCTGAAGCCGATTGACCTTGGGGGCTTGGCCATTTCGGCGCCTGTCATCCTGGCCCCCATGTCCGGCGTGACGGATCAGCCCTTCCGGCGGCTTGCGCGTTCGCTTGGCACGCCCATGGTGGTGTCGGAAATGATCGCCTCTCAGGCCATGGTGCGCGAGAATCGCCAGACGCTGAAAATGGCCGAACTGGATGGCTTTGGCGGCCCGGCCTCGGTTCAATTGGCCGGCTGCGACCCTACAACCATGGCGGAAGCCGCCAAGCTGGTCGTGGATCGTGGCGCCGCGGTGGTGGATATCAATTTCGGCTGCCCGGTGAAGAAGGTGGCGCTCGGCCAAAGCGCCGGCAGCGCGCTGATGCGCGATGAAATCGCCGCCGCGCGCATTCTGGAAGCGACCGTCAAGGCCGTGCCGGTGCCCGTCACGCTCAAGATGCGCATGGGCTGGGATCATAACAGCCTGAATGCCCCCAATCTGGCCCGCATCGCTGAGGCCTGCGGCATTCGCATGGTGACCATCCATGGCCGCACGCGTCAGCAATTCTACACTGGCCAGGCCGATTGGGCCTTCATAAGTCGCGTGAAGGAAGCTGTGCAAATCCCTGTTATTGCGAATGGTGATATCCTGTCCATTGAGGATGCCGAGGAAGCGCTCCGCCAATCCGGCGCCGATGGTGTGATGATCGGGCGCGGTGCCTATGGCCGGCCTTGGCTGCTCGGCCAAGTCGCGGCTTTCCTGATGCATGGCAATCGCATCCCGGACCCGAGCCTTGCCGAGCAAAAGCGCGTACTTCTGGAGCATTACGCGCTAATGCTGGACCATCACGGGCAGGAGCCCGGCATCCGTATCGCGCGCAAGCATGTCGCTTGGTATTCCAAGGGCTTACCGGGTTCGGCTGAGTTTCGCGTTGCGGTCAATCACGCGACAACCGAAGCTGCGGTGCACGAATTGATTGATCGCTTCTTCGACCCCTTGATCGAACAAGGGGTCACTGCCGTGCGGGATTCCTTCCGCGAAGCCGGGGAAGGGCGGATCGCCGCATGAATGCGCGCGCTAGCCTCACCGCCACCAATCGCAGTACGCCCCGGCTTGATAGCGCCATGGTATTGGCTGCCCTGCCCGTGCCGGCGGTAGTGCTGAATGCGGAAGACCGCTTCACCTTTGCCAATGGCGCCGCCGAACAATTCTTCAAGCTTTCCGCCGGGGCGCTGTGTCAGTTGAAGCTGAGTGATATCCTGCCGCCGGATAACCGCGTTTTTGCCGTATTGGCGCAAATCCGCCGTTTCGATTCACCCGTTTCGGATTACGATCTGCTCCTCGAAAGCCCGCGCATCAATCGCCGCGGCGTTTCCGTCCATGGGGCACCTTTGCCGGAAATTGAAGGCGCTGTGGTGCTGACCTTGCAGGATGGGTCAACCGCGCAAATGCTCGACCGGCAACTGAGCTTCCGGGGCGCGGCGCGCGGTGCTTCAGCCATGGCCGCGATGCTGGCGCATGAGGTCAAAAACCCGCTTTCCGGTATTCGCGGCGCTGCGCAATTGCTGGAGCAGAATGCGCCAGAGGCGGATCGGGAACTCTGCCTGCTGATCCAGGATGAGGTGGACCGGATCAAGGGCCTGGTGGATCGCTTCGACATTTTCTCGGAACGCCCGGTGGAATTGGGGCCGGTCAATATCCATCAGGTGCTGGATCATGTGCGGCGCATCGCGCAGACGGGCTTTGCCGCGCATCTGAGGGTTTCGGAAGAATATGATCCATCCCTGCCGCCGGTTTGGGGCAATCGCGATATCCTGGTGCAGATCATCTTGAATTTGGTGAAAAATGCCGCCGAGGCGGTGGACCCGATCCATGGTGAGATTGTGCTCTCCACCGCCTATCAGCATGGCGTGCGCATTGCCGTGCCGAATTCTGCCGAAAGGGTGCATCTGCCCCTATTGGTGACGGTGCGCGACAATGGGCCGGGCATCCCCGAAGATATTCAAGCGACGCTGTTTGAACCCTTTGTGTCCACCAAAAGGGGCGGGCAGGGGCTTGGCCTTGCGCTGGTGGCGAAGCTGGTGACGGACCTTGGCGGGCTGATCGAATGCGATAGCCGCCCAGGCCGCACATTATTCAAACTTTCCATGCCGGCGCCCCCGGCGGGTTGGCAGGAGAGCGCCTGATGAATGAATCCCGCACCGTCCTGATCGCCGATGATGATCGCGCCATTCGCACTGTGCTGAGCCAGGCTTTGGGCCGCGCCGGGTATCAGGTGCGCGCGACATCCTCGGCCGCCACGCTCTGGCGCTGGGTCGAGGATGGGGAAGGGGATTTGGTGATCACCGATGTGATCATGCCAGATGAAAACGGGCTTGATCTGGTGCCGCGTATTCGTCGTGTGCGGCCTGAGATGCGCGTGATTGTCATGAGCGCACAATCCACCTTCGCCACCGCCGTGAAGGCAACCCAACGCGGTGCTTTCGAATATCTTCCCAAGCCCTTCGATTTGAAGGAAGTTCTGGGCACGGTGGAACGCGCCTTGGCCGCGCCCCCCGATGCGCCCCCGCCCGAGGAGGCCGAAGGCGAAAAGCTGCCCCTGATTGGCCGATCGGCGGCGATGCAGGAGATTTATCGTACCGTTGCGCGCCTTACTACCACCGACCTGACCGTCATGGTCACCGGGGAAAGCGGCACCGGCAAGGAATTGATCGCCCGCGCCTTGCATGATTACGGCAAGCGCCGTGCCGGTCCTTTCGTTGCCATCAATATGGCGGCGATTCCGCGCGAATTGATCGAAGCCGAGCTGTTCGGCCATGAACGCGGCGCCTTCACCGGCGCGCTCAATCGCGGCATTGGCCGCTTTGAACAGGCCGCTGGCGGCACGCTGTTCCTGGATGAAATCGGCGATATGCCGCCCGAGGCGCAGACGCGCTTACTCCGCGTTTTGCAGGAAGGCGAGTTCACCACCGTGGGTGGGCGCCAGCCCATCAAGGCCAATGTGCGCATTGTGGCCGCGACGCATCGCGATTTGCGCCACCAGATCCGCCAGGGGCTGTTTCGCGAAGACCTATTCTATCGTCTGAATGTGGTGCCGATCCGCCTGCCGCCCTTGCGCGAAAGGCTGGAAGATATCCCCTTGCTCGCGCGGCATTTTCTGGATCGCGCGCGGGCTTCCGGCCTCCCTGCCAAGCAATTGGCACCCGAGGCGATTGAAGCACTCAAGGGCCATGCCTGGCCCGGCAATGCGCGCGAATTGGAAAACCTGATGCGCCGCATGGCGGCACTTTATCCGCAGGAAGTGATCGGCGCCGATGCCGTGGCGGCGGAACTGGCCGAAGCTGCGCCCGTCGCCGGCCCCGATGGCCAAGCCGCGCCCATGACGCTCGAACAGGCGGTGGAACGCCATTTGGCCAGCTTCATGGCGGCCCATAAGGATGGCATGCCGGTCAAGGAATTATACGACCGGGTGCTGGCTGAGGTTGAACGCCCCTTGCTCCGCATGGCATTGAGCGCGACAAGGGGCAATCAGATCAAGGCGGCGGCCATGCTCGGGCTCAATCGGAATACGTTGCGGAAGAAGCTGCGGGAATTGGAACTTCCCGTGGTGCGCGGCGCGTGATGATCCGGCATCGCCGCATGATCTGACCATGCCCGCCGAGGCGCTGGCGGAACCACCGCGGCCGCACGGGTTCTTTACCCGGCTTGCGGATATTGTCACCGGCAAGGTCTTTACCCTCGCACTGGCATTTCTGGCCCTGGTGGTTGGGCTTGCGACCTTTGCCGCGCTTTCCGGCGGCACGCCGATTGGCCCCACGGGTGCGGGGCAATTGGCCGGGGTGATCCTCGCCAATATCGCCTTTTTGTTGCTGCTGGTCGCCTCGCTCGCCGCGCGTCTGACCCGCATGTGGCTGGAACGCCGGCGCGGCGCGGCAGGATCGCGGCTGCATGTGCGGCTTGTGCTGCTTTTCGGTGTGGTGGCGGCGGTGCCGGCGCTGCTGGTGGCGGGCTTCGCCGCGCTATTCTTCAATCTTGGTATCCAGGCCTGGTTCAGCGACCGCGTGCGCGACACGCTGGAAGCATCGCTGGTGGCCTCACGCGGCTATCTGGATGAGCATCGCAATACCATCCGCGCCGATATCCTGTTCATGGCGAATGACCTCAATCGCGCGGCCCAGGTGCTGCTGCCGGATAATGGCGTGGCCTTTGCGCGCTTGCTTGCAACGCATACCGCTTTACGCGGCCTGACGAGTTCCATCATTTTCGAACCCGTGCTTGGCCAGGTGGTGGCGAATGCGGGGCTTGGCATATCGAACCTTGTGGATTTGCCGCCGGCCTGGGCGCTGGAGGCCGTGCGTAGCGGCGAGGTGGTGGTGCTGCCGAGTGAGGCTGAGGAAGGGCGCGTGCGCGCCATGGTGCAGTTGAATATCCCGCCGGGTCTGGTGCTGTTGATCGCCCGCCCGCTTGATCCTTCAGTGCTGGGTCACATGCGGCGGACCGAGATTTCCTTCAATGAATACAATCAGCTCGACCGCAATCGGGGAAGCCTGCAAATCACCTTTTTCCTGATTTTCGCCATTGCGACCTTGCTTGTGCTGCTGGCTGCGGTGCTGATTGGCTTGCTCATGGCCAATCGCATCGCGCGGCCCATTTCGCGCCTGATCCTGGCGGCAGAACGCGTGCGCGGCGGCGATCTGGCGACCAAGGTGGAAGAAGGGGAGGCGGATGACGAAATCGCGCGGCTCGCACGGTCCTTCAACCGCATGACCAGCCAACTTGGCGCGCAGCGCGCCGAATTGATGAATGCCTATAGCCTGATTGATGAACGCCGCCGCT
>JBIKXA010000174.1:0-7689 GCA_044356015.1 Roseomonas sp. | reverse complement strand
GATGACGCGCCGGAAGGCAGCGCGCCGGATGAGGCGACGATCATCGGCTTTGCCTCTGGCGGGCGGTCCCGCCGCGAGGGGCTGGCGGATGGGGAGATCAATACGCTCTATCTGAATGAGGATTACCGGGACCGTGGCACGGGGCGGCGCCTGATGCGCGCGGCGGCGGCGCATTTGCGGGTGGTGGGGTGCCGTTCGGCCATGGTGTGGGTGCTGAAGGATAACCCGACCCAGTGGTTCTACCGCCATTTGGGCGGGCGGGTGGTGGCGCGCGGCCAGACCCGCGTGGGCGGCCAGCCGGTGGAGCAGATGGCGCTGCTGTGGGAGCCGATTGACACGCTGCTGGCAGCCACTGCGGCGGCGCCGGAGGCATAACTTGCGGGCTGGCGCGGCTTGTGGTGCAAGCCCGCATGGCCCGTGAAACGCTCGACTCCGCCCCCCGGCACGATCATGTGCTGATCCTCGATTTCGGTAGCCAGGTGACGCAGCTTATTGCGCGCCGCGTGCGGGAATCCGGCGTCTATTGCGAGGTTTGGCCCTTTCACCACGCGCCCGAAGAACGCATCCGCGCCTTTGCGCCGCGCGGCATTATCCTGTCCGGCGGGCCGGCGAGTGTGACCGAGGGCGAAAGCCCCCGCGCGCCGGAAGCGGTGTTCACGCTGGGCGTGCCGGTGATGGGCATCTGTTATGGCCAGCAAACATTAGCGGCGCAGTTGGGCGGTGTGGTGGAGCCTTCCGATCACCGCGAATTCGGTCGTGCCTTTGTTGATGTGACGGGCGAATGCGCCATCACCCGCGGCATCTGGGCCAAGGGTGCGCGCGAGCAAGTGTGGATGAGCCATGGTGATCGCATCACGGCCCTGCCGCCCGGCTTTCGCAGCGTCGCGAGCAGTGAGGGCGCGCCCTTCGCCGTGATTGCCGATGATGCGCGGCAGTTTTACGGCACCATGTTTCACCCGGAAGTGGTGCACACACCCCATGGCGCGGCGCTGCTGAAAAACTTCACCCATGGCGTTTGCGGCTGCGCCGGCGATTGGACCATGGCCGGTTTCCGCCAGGAAGCGGTGGCGCGCATTCGTGCCCAGGTGGGGCAAGGGCGCGTGGTGTGTGGGCTTTCCGGCGGCGTGGACAGTTCGGTCGCCGCGGTGCTGATTCATGAGGCGATTGGCGATCAACTGACCTGCATCTATGTGGATCACGGGCTGATGCGCGCGAATGAAAGCGAACAGGTGGTCAGCACCTTCCGTGATCGCTTCAACATCAAGCTGATCCATCGCGATGCTTCGGATTTGTTTCTGGGCCAGCTTTCCGGCGTGACGGACCCGGAGGTGAAGCGCAAGACCATCGGGCGCTTGTTCATTGACGTGTTTGAAGAAGAACAGAACAAGCTGGGCGGCGCGGATTTCCTCGCGCAAGGCACGCTTTACCCGGATGTGATTGAAAGTGTCTCAGCCACCGGCGGGCCATCCGTCACCATCAAATCCCACCACAATGTCGGCGGCCTGCCCGCGCATATGCGCATGAAGCTGGTGGAACCCCTGCGCGATCTGTTCAAGGATGAGGTGCGCGCTTTGGGCCGCGAGCTTGGCATTCCGGAAGAGATTGTGGGCCGCCACCCCTTCCCAGGACCTGGCCTTGCCATTCGCATCCCCGGAGAGGTGACACGCGAAAAGGCCGATCTGCTGCGCCGCGTGGATAGCGTGTTCCTGGAAGAAATCCGGGGTGCCGGGCTTTATGATGCAATTTGGCAGGCCTTCGCCGTGCTGCTGCCCGTGCGCACGGTTGGCGTGATGGGCGATGGGCGGAGCTATGATCAGGCCTGCGCCTTGCGCGCCGTGACCAGCACGGATGGCATGACGGCGGATGTTTATCCTTTTGACATGGGCTTCCTCAATCGCGTCGCGGCGCGGATTGTGAATGAGGTGCGCGGGATCAATCGCGTGACCTATGACATCACGAGCAAGCCGCCGGGGACGATTGAGTGGGAGTGAGGGGGAATCTTTCCGCCCCGCTGCATCATCTTCCTTGCTCGCTTGAGGCATCGCCTTGAGTTATGGTGTACCGATGGCGTAAAACGAATTGCTGCTTCGGTTTAGCGGCTTGTGATTACGCTCGACTTCTTGGATTATTTCTCCTGTGTTACCGCATAACTGGGGGTGATTTCTGATCATGTCTTCGCGTGTGTCCATCCTGGTTTTGGCAGCACTTATCTTGTTGCCGTGGCCACGCTTGAACACGCCGTCACCGCCCCGCGAAAATGAAATGGAAGCTGCTGCAATAATAGGGCTTCCACCGGGGGCGGCAGTCATGGATGAAATGGCACATTCAGGAGATGTGCCGGCAGGAGATGTGCCGGTAGCATCGGCGCCCGTATCGGCCGATGAAGAAATCCCCTCCGAGGCTGATGACCTTCCCAACCAGATCACGGCCGAACGTGTGCTTGTGATGCGGCGTGGGGACACTTTGGCTGGTCTGCTTGATGATGCTGACATTGAAACACCGGATGCATTCGCCGCGGTTGAACAATTGGGGCGCTACGTTCGACTCGTTCAGCTAAGGCCCGGAACCGAAATTGCCATTCGTTTCACGACCGGCCAGCCAACCGTGCTTCTTGAAGTCGAAATAGAACCCGAACCAGGTCGCCTTATTCGCGCCTTTCGCAAAGAAAGCGGCGATTGGACTGCCGATGAAAAACTTGTTCCGCGTGACCGCTACCTTGTAAGAGCCGAGGGCGATGTCGATGGCGGAATTTTTCCCGCGATGATTCGCTCTGATGTGCCGCCGGGCATCGCGATGTCCATTATCCGTATTCTGGGCCATCAATTGGACTTGCAACGAGATTTGAGGCCCGGGGATCGCTTCACTATTTTTTATGAACGTGTGCGCGCGGATGATGGTGAAATTCTTGGACATGGCCAGACCTTGCGCGTGACCCTGAAGCTTTCTGGTCGAAAATTGGACATCTGGAGCCATACAAATCGCCTTGGTGAAACTGATTGGTACGATGATCAGGGCCGCAGCCTACGTCGTTCATTCTTGCGCACGCCGCTGGATGGAGCGCGAGTCTCATCCGGTTTCGGTTCACGCAGACACCCTATTCTTGGCTATAATCGTATGCATACCGGCATTGATTTCGCGGCCCCAACTGGAACACCAGTATTTGCCGCTGCCGATGGGGTGGTGATTTCGGCAAGAAATGAGGGGGGATACGGGCTGATTGTTCGTATTCGCCACGCGAATGGTGTTGAAACGCGTTATGCGCACCTCTCCCGCTTTGGGCACAATATCTCTCCGGGAAGACGTGTGGCTCAGGGTTCGGTAATCGGCCATGTCGGGTCAACAGGCATGTCCACCGGACCGCATCTGCACTACGAGGTTATTGTCAGTGGTCGTGCCGTGAATCCAGCATCGCATGTCCAACCGTCAGTGCGCTTGGCTGGGTCTGAACTTTCGGCTTTTCGTCATCGTCAGAGACATCTTGATACGCTGATTGCCATGCTGGCAACGAATAACGAGTTGGCCTTGGCGAGTGACTAAAGTGGATCCCGTTCGGATGATTCCATCTGAACGAGATTTGCTTGTAGCCACCATCATGTTTTCCGCCTTTATGGCTATCTTTGCCTAGCTGCGACCTGCCGGTCCAGGCCCGAAATGGAGCCGAGGGGTGCCGTAGCAACGTCACTGTATCAGCCTAACGGCGCGTGCCATGGGAATGGAGGTGATATCCATCGCCCAGATCTTATTGGGTGCAAAGATCGGCGCGTGTCCAAGTGGATAAAGCGAGATACCGCTTCCGCACTCCGGTTCCGAGGAGATCGAATCACGATTGGATGGCCCCGATATCAATTCGTTGCATAAGCGCATAAAAATATGTGCGCCCGGCCTATCCTCGCCGAGAGAGCGCCCTTCATTTCAAGACTTCAGGGATTGAGGCGACATACAGCCAAAAGTGTCCTGACCCCTATTCCGCCGCGAGTGCTGGCGCAACCACGCCCTTCATGCCGAAAACCTCCGCCAGCAGCGTATAGGAACGCTGGCGTGCTTGCGCGTCATGGCAATGGGTGATCACGGCAAATTCTGAAATGCCCCCATGCGCCGCCGAAAGCGCTTCCAGCTTCGCGCGCACCTGTTCCGGCGTGCCCACCATGGCCTGGGCGCGGATGTGCTCAAGCCGCGCCAATTCCAGATCGGAATAGGGATAGGCCTCGGCTTCCTCGACACTCGGCAAAGGCAGGAACATGCCGCGGTCGCGCTTGAGCCGCCATAACTCGCGCGACCGGAACAGGCGCCGCGCCTCGGCTTCCGTATCGGCCACCAGACAAAACACACCAAGCGCAGGATAGGGCGCGGTCAGGCGCGCGGGCAGATCGGGCTTGGGCTGGAAGCTTTGGCGGTAGATTTCGATCACCTGTTCGCTGCCGCCGCCATCGGAAAAGAAATGCGCGAAGCAATAGGGCAGGCCGAAATAGCCCGCGACCTGCGCGCCGTAATCGGAACTTCCCAGCACCCACATTTGCGGGCGCGTGGTGGTCACGGGCTGGGCGATGATGCTGGCGAAGGGGTGGCCTTCCGGCAGGCCATCACCATGCCAGCCCAGGATTTCCATGATCTGATTGGGGAAGCGTTCCGCCGCCCGCGCCGCATCGGGGTTGAGCGCAAAGGCGGTGCGGCCATCAGACCCCGGCGCGCGGCCCACGCCCAAATCAACGCGCCCCGGCGCAATCGCTTCCAGCATGCGGAATTGCTCGGCCACCTTCAACGCGCTGTAATGCGGCAGCATGATCCCGGCAGACCCGATGCGAATCCGGCTGGTGGTGGCACCAATGGCGGCCAGCAGTATTTCCGGCGCGCTGCAGGCATGCGATGCGCTATTGTGATGTTCGGCGCACCAGTAGCGGTTGAAGCCCAAAGCCTCCACATGGCGGGCGAGAGCCAGGGTTTCCTGCACCGCCGCCGCCGGGCTGCGGCCTGAGGCGACCGAGGATTGATCAAGGACGGAAAGGATGAAGCCGGACATGGGAACAAGATTAGCGCAAACCGCGCCAAGGACAAAAGCCGATGTATGAAGGTTTCATGCGCCGCGCGATCGCCCTGTCCTGTCAGGGGGTTGAGATGGGCGGCGGCCCCTTTGGCGCCGTGGTGGTGAAGGATGGGCAGATTATCGGTGAGGGGATGAACCGCGTGGTGCCCCATGCCGACCCCACTGCCCATGCCGAGATCGTGGCGATTCGCGCCGCCTGCGCCGCGCTTGGCACGCATGATCTGGCGGGCGCGGTGATTGTCTCATCCTGTGAGCCCTGCCCGATGTGCCTGGGCGCCATTTGGTGGTCGCGCATTGGCCTGGTGGTTTATGGCAATGACCGCGCGGATGCGGCGGCGATTGGCTTTGATGATGCGGATATCTATGCCGAGGTCGCGGCCCCGCCGGAAGCGCGCCGCCTGCCCTTGCGGCGCGTTTTGGCGGAAGAAGCGCTTTCCGCCTTCAAGCTTTGGCAGGCCAAGCCGGATAAGGTGCCGTATTAGCCCGGAGCATTTTCAAGCCAAGCGGTATCGCTTGGCGGCTCGGAACATGCGACCAAACATCAATGCGAAACGCGCCCGAACAGCGCAGTCAACACCGCAAACAGCACCCCGCCCGCCAAAAACCCCACCAGCGTGCCATTGATCCGCACATATTGCAGGTCGCGCCCAACGCGAAGCTCGATCTTTTCGGTCACCGTCGCGGCATCCCAATTGGTCACCACGCCGGCGATGAAATCGGCAAGCTGCACCTGGGCTGAGGGCAATAGCGTCATCAGCACGCCCTCAGCCGCGCGATTGAGCCGCTCACGCGCGCCCTGATCTTCTGCGAGCAAGGCGCCGGCATTGGCGAAAATGCCGGATAGCAGGGCAACACTTCGCCCATCAGGCCGCGCGGCATCGGCGGCCAAGGCGATTTTCAGCCTGTCCCAGACATCCATGAGCCAGGCGGCGACGGAAGGATGGGAAAGCGCTTCGCGCATCAGGCGGCCAATGGCGGCTGCGCGTTCGGGATCGGTTTCCAGTTTTTCTATCTCGCGCGCCAGCCACTCAGCGAAGGCCGCGCGTAAATCGGAATCATCGGGGCCGATCTTTTCCAATTCGGAATTGATGGCGTTGAGAATGCGCCGCGCAATGCTCGCGCCGGCAAGCCAACCGACCAAGGCGCCACCTTCGGCGCGCACGCGTGCTTCAATGGCGCCGCGCAGGTTCTCCTCCCGCGCCGCCAACAGCACCTTCAATTGCCCGATCGCCAGGCTGAAGACTTCCTGATGCTGGCCGGAAGCCACCGCCGCCCGCAGGATACGTGCGAGCAACCGTGCGCCGGCGGGGCCCGAGACAATCCGTGGCAGCAACCGCGCCAGCAGCCGCCGCGCCCGGCCATCTTCAAGGCTCGCCAGAATGCGGGGCAGGCTTGCCGAAAGCGCCATGGCAGCGCGGCGTGAAGCTTCAGGGTCGCGCAAAAACCCTTCCAGGATGCGCGCCAGATCAAGCTTTGCCAGCACGCGCCGCACTTCGCTTTCGGTAAAGACATGGCCCGCGACAAAGCGCCCCAGGCCACGACCCAGCCGATCCTTCTGATTGGGGATGATGGCGGTATGCGGAATGGGCAGGCCAAGCGGGCGGCGAAACAGCGCCGTGACCGCAAACCAATCCGCAAGCCCGCCGACCAAACCGGCCTTGGCGGAAGCCTGCAATAATTCAGTCCAATAGCCCGGCGGCAGGCGATAGCTGAACAGAATCAGCCCCGCCATCGCCACCAGCAGGCCGGTGGCAAAGGCACGATGGCGTTTCAGATTCTGCCGGAGCGCAGCATCGGGATCAGGGGGCGACATGCCCCCTGGATAGCGCACAAGCCCGCCTGGCGGAAAGCATTATGGCGCGGTCATTCAACCTTGATATTTGCTTCCCGCAGCAGCTTGCGAAGATCCTTGGTGGCCGGCGTCATTTCCGCCATGAAGGCTTCCGGCGGGCCGGGACGCGGCGGTACGCCTTCATTGGTCAGCCATTCGCGCATGGCGGGCTGGTTGATCACTTCCTGCAACGAGCGATTGGCCCGTGCGATGATCGGGGCCGGGGTGGCCGCGGGGGCGAGCACGGCAAGCCCATCGGTAAGTTTTGCGCCGGGAATTGCTTCCTGCATCGCGGGCACATTGGGCAGCACGGGGGAGCGTTTCCGCATTGCCCACCGCAACACCCAGGGCACGATTATCTCGCAAATAGGGGCGCGCGAATAGCAGCTTCGCTAATGTGGCATCCACGCGGCCCGCCAGGAAATCCGTCGTGGCCGCAGCGCCACCGCGATAGGGCACATGGGTCATGTTGAGCTTGCCATAGGCGATGATCTGTTCGATCAGCAAATGATAGGAACTGCCGACGCCAACACCCGCGAGATTCACCCGGCCCGGATTGGCAGCGATGTGGCGGACGAAATCCTGCAGCGTACCAGTCTTGCGCCTGGCTCGGTTCAGCAAAGCCGCGGCGGCAATACCCATAGGTGGGCCGGGCATCGGTGATGGCGCGTATCTCGGCCGGTACCGCCTCATCCTCGGCACGCCGATAAGGGCCGCGCGCAGGATTTCGGTTTCCATTGTCTTGCGCCCGAGCAGGCGTTCGAGTTCGCGGACACGGCCTTCCAGTTCACGGACGCGGCTCAGGGGGACAACTTCC
>JBIKXA010000173.1:0-7690 GCA_044356015.1 Roseomonas sp. | reverse complement strand
CCAAAACCGTTTTATCAAAGGCTGGCTCCACCTCCACCGCCGCACCTTGCGTCCAAAGCCTGGGCGCTTCCACCGCTTCTTGCAAGGTCATGCCGTGATCCACCAGATTGAGGAAACCCTGCATGACTGAACCAAAAATCCGCAAACCACCGGGCATCCCCAACGCATAGGCCGGTTTGCCATCTCGCAGCGCAATCAACGGCGCCTGCGAAGTTGTGATGCGCTTGCCGGGCGCGACAGATAGCGCCTTGCCCGGGCGCGGATCAAACAGCGCCATATAGTTATTCGGGATCAAGCCTGTGCCCGGCACCAGGAAGCGTGCGCCGAAAAGCGAATTGATGGTCTGGGTGGAACAGACGATATTGCCGTTTTCATCCGCCACGGTGACATGGGTGGTATTGGCGCTCTCACCCGGGCTGACACCCGGCCCCCAGGCTTGTGCGCGCGCCATGTCCAAAGCTGCGCGGCGTTCATCGCCATAAGCGCGCGAAATCAACCGCGCCACCGGCACATCCACAAAGGCAGGATCAGCGGTGGCGGCGGCGCGATCGGCGAAGGCAATCTTCAAGGCTTCCGCCAGCAGATGCAGCGTATCCGCGCTCCCAAAACCCATGCCGCGCAGATCGAAGCCTTCCAGGATGTTCAGCATTTGCAGCACATGCACGCCGGAAGATGCGGGCGGGGGCGGCAAGAATACCTCATAGCCGCGATAGGGACCGCTGAGGGGTGCCCGTTCTATCGTGGCGAAATCGGCGATATCAGCCGCCGAGACAATGCCGCCCGCTTTGGCAATGCCATCCGCCACGGCCTTGCCCAGCGCGCCATTCAATACGCCTGGCCCTTCACGCGCGATCAGCGCCAACGTCTCAGCATATTCCGCCTGGATCAGTCGCGCGCCTGGCTTGATCGGCGCGCCATCCGGCAGCAACAACGCCGCAATCGCGGGATCGCGCGCCAAATCATGCGCCGCTTCGCCGATGCATTCCGCCAGATAGGGCGTCACATTAAAGCCGTGCGAAGCGTGCCGAATCGCCGGCGCCATCACATCAGAAAGCGGCAGGCTGCCGAAGCGCGCCAGCGTTTCGCACCAGGCGCGCAAATTGCCCGGTACCGCCACCGAAAGTGGCCCAACCACATTGGCGCGGCCCGTTGCTTCGAAATTCATCGCATTGCTGGGCTCGGCAGGCGAGAACATATCAGCGCGCGCGGCGGCGGGGGCGGTGGAAAGCCCATCAATCACCGTATGGCGACCATCGGGCAGGCGCAGATGCGCCATGCCACCGCCCAGAATGCCCACCATCATGGGCTCCACCACGGTCAGCGCGAATAGCGCGGCGATGGCGCCATCCACCGCATTTCCGCCGGCAGCGATCATTTCTGCCCCGGCAGCGGAGGCCAGCGGATGATTCGTCACCACCATGCCGCGCGTGCCAAGGGCGGGGCGCTTTTCGCACTCAAAGCTGGTGCTGGTGCGCGAACGCCAATTATTCTGCATGGGTATTTCCTTCACTGCCGAACACGCATCATGAAAAGCGCCGCGACGGCCGCCACACCAAGCAAGGCAGTCAGCCAAAGGGAGGCCGCGCCGTAATCATCCAGCAGCAGTCCGAACAATAACGGTGCAAAAGCCTGCGAAGCGCGTGCCGGCGCGGTAATGAAACCCTGGCGCTGCCCATAGCCAACCGGCCCGAAGAGTGCGAGCGGCAGCGTGCCGCGCGTGATGGTAAGCAAGCCATTCCCCGCGCCATGGATAATCACGAAAAGCGCAGCGAAGGGCGCGCCGAAAATTATCAGCACCACCACCGCTACCGGATGCGCCCCGGCGGCGATGCGCGCCGAGAAAAGCGGATTCATCTTGCGCATAAGGGTGAATTCCACCACGCGCGCCGCAACCTGCGCCGGGCCCATCAAAGCGCCAGCGGCAATCGCGGCGGCAAGCGATGTTCCGGCGGATTGCAACAAGCCCGGCAAATGTGCGCCAAGCGCGGTGGAACTGAAGCTTGCTGTCGCCAAAACAAAAGCCAGCAGGATCATATCGCGCTTGCGTTCGCGCGATTCCTCCGCCGAAAGCGGCGGCGCGGCCTCCTTGGGGGGTGGTGGCGGCGCTTGAGGAATCAGCAGGCGATTAAGCGGCAGGCAAAAAAAGAAATGCAAGGCCGCCCAGCCCAAGCAGGCGCCGCGCCAGCCCCATTCCGCTTCCATCAGCGCTGAAAGCGGCCAACCGACGGTACTGGCAAAGCCGGCAAAGAGCGTAATGCCAATAATACTGCTGCGCGCATCCTTGCCGTAAAGCCCGGCCAGGGCAGCAAAAGCCGCATCATAAAGCCCCATCGCCATGGCAATGCCGATGATGAACCAACTCAAGATCAGCAAGGGCAAGCCATTGGCAAAGGCCATGATCAGCAGGCCCAGGGCGAAAATAACATTTGAAAGCGCCAGCACATCACGCCCACCGCGCTGATCAATCGCGCGGCCAGCCGCCGGCCCCAGCAGCGCGGTCAGCAGCAGAGAGCCGGAAAACACGCCAAAGACCAGGGCACGCGACAGGCCCAAATCCTCGGCGATTGGTGCGGCCAGAATCGCCGGCAGATAATAGGAAGACCCCCAGGCCAGGGTTTGGGTGGTGCCAAGCACCGTCACCACCCTCGCCTTGGAAGTAGAGCTACTCACGAAAGGAAACCCGGCTGCGGCTTCAATCCGTAATCGCGCGGCCACGCGAAGCGGCATAGCGTTCCGCGAAACGGCCCTTCACTTCCGGGTTGATGATGCGCGGCGGCATCTTGCCGGCGGCACAGGCGGAAAAAGCCTCTGCCGCGATGCGCGTGATCATGGAACGGCTTTCATGAGTCACACCCGCCGTATGCTGCGTGCAGATCACCGCCGGGTGCCACAGCAGCGGGTGATCCTTGGGTGGCGGTTCCTGTTCCCAAACATCCAAACCAGCGGACGCCAATTGGCCGGATTCCAGCGCCGCCAGCACGGCGTTTTCATCATGGATGGAACCGCGCGCCGTCGTCACCAGAATGGCGCCCTTTTTCATGCCGGCGAGCGCCTTGGCATCAATAATGGCGCGGCTTTCAGGTGTCAGCGGGCAATGCACGCTGACAATATCAGATTGCGCCAGCAAATCGGCCAGCTCCACCTTTTCCGCACCGCGCTTGGCCACGGTTTCGGCATCCACATAAGGATCATAAGCCAGAACGCGGCAATTAAAGGCCGCCTTCACAATGGCGGTGGTGCGCGACCCCACATTGCCAATGCCAATCACGCCAACGGTCTTGCCGAGCAGATTATTGCCCATGAATACTTCGCGCTTCTTCGCTTCCCCCGCGCGCATGGCGGCATGGGTCTGCGGCATTTTCTTGATAAGCGCCAGCATCATGCCAACGGCATGTTCCGCCACGGCTTCAGCGTTCCCGCCCGCCTGGTTCACCAGCAACACGCCCGCCTTGGTGCAGGATTGCGGGTTGACCGTGTCATACCCCGCGCCCTGCGATGCCACCATCAGCAGATTGGGCAGGCGCTGCAGCAGTGCATCATGCACATGAAGCGCCTTGGGCAATTCATCGCGCGACGCACGCACATAATAGCCATCGCAGGTAGCGAGTTCGGCAATCGCGGCGTCTTCCCCGTTTTCCAGGGAAAGCCGCACCACTTCCAGGCCGGGGTCGGCGGTGGCGGTTTCCAGAAAGCTTGGATGCGGCACGCGTTCCAGATAGGCGACGCGGAATGGCTTATTGACTGCGGACAAGTTCACTTCCCCCTTGCTCAATGCCGGGGATGCTAGACCCGGTTTTGCGGGGGCGCCAGAGCCGGGCGTTAGCGCTTAACCGTCAACAGATAAGCCACAATATCATCCAGTTCCTCCCGGCTCAGGCGGTAATCCGGCATATTGGCATGCGGCGTGCGCAAATAGGCGCGCAGCGACATGGAAGTTGTGGAAGGCAGCGCGGCAATGGCGGCGAAGCTTGGCGCGATATCGGTGGCCGGTCCCGGCCCTCCAGGCGCGATGCTATGGCAATTGGCGCACCAGGTCGCGGCCAAGCGCTGGCCGGCCACCGGGTCGCCCGGTTCCATCTGCGCCAGCGCCATCCCGGGCAGAGCCACCAAGACGCATGCGATCAGCCAAGGGCGCATTTTGATCCTCCTGCTTCGGGGCTTAGGCGAGGTAATTGCCCCCATTGATGTGATAAACCTGACCCGTGATCCAGGCGGCTTGATCAGACGCAAGATAGGCCATCAATCCGGCGATTTCTTCGGGCCGGCCCATGCGCCCCAGCGGGATTTGCTGCGCCATCACGGCAAGTTCGGCTTCCGTATTGCCGTAACGCGGCTGTGCCGTATCCGTGAGCCCCGGCGCGATGGCGTTCACGCGAATGCCATGCGGGGCGAGCGACAGCGCCATGGACCGTGTCATGCCGATAATCCCGGCCTTGGTCGCGGTATAATGCACCCCAAGCGGCGCCCCACGGACGGAGGAGGAAGAAAGGTTCAGGATCACCCCCTTGATCCCCGCCGCCACCATGGCCCGCGCGGCGGCCTGGGCGCAAAAGGCGCTGCCCTTCAAGTTCACGGCAATCACGCGGTCCCATTCGGCTTCAGTCATGTCCAGAAATTCAACGCGCGGAAAAATCCCGGCATTATTCACCAGCACATCAATCCGCCCGAGCGCGGCAAGGGTCTTTTCCACCAGGGCGGCGGCGGAGGCAGCGGTGCCGACATCGCCCTGGATCAGCGCCGCGCGCCGCCCGGTTGCGCGGATCTCGGCAGCCACGGCTTCCGCCTGGGCCTGATCATCCAGCCAATTGATCGCGACATCATGGCCTGCCGCCGCCAAGGCCCGCGCCGCCGCCGCGCCAATGCCCTGTTGCGCGCCCGTGACCAGCGCCACCCTTGTTTCAGCCGCCATGATCCGTTCCTCCTGATGAGGGGCAGGCTAGGCGCAAAAAGCCGGCTTGTCTTGAGGGCTTGCCCCAAGGCCCGCCCGGTGGCACCCCTTGGCTGGAAAGGGAGGCAGCGCAGTGGATATTGCTGGAATGTTCTCGTTGCAGGGGCGCGTCGCGCTGGTGACTGGTGCGTCCGGCGTTTTGGGCGCGCATTTCGCCCGCGTGCTGCATGGCGCCGGGGCTTCGGTGGCTTTGGCCGCGCGGCGCGAAGCTGCGACCGCGACACTAGCCGCCGAATTGGGCGCGCGCGCGGTATCCGTGCCGCTGGATGTGACCGCGCCGGAGACGATTGCCGCCGCCTTCGATGTGGCGGAAGCCGCCTTCGGCGCGCCCTGCGAGATTCTGGTGAATAATGCCGGCATCGCCGTGACCAAACCCGCGTTGCAACAAAGCATCGCCGATTGGGATGCGGTGCATGATGTGAATTTGCGCGGCTGCTTTCTGATGGCGCAGGAAGCGGCGAAGCGCTTGGTGGCGGCGAAAGCGCCCGGCGTGGTGGTGAACATCGCCTCGGTCCTGGGGGAGCGCATTATCCCAGGCGTGGTTGGCTATACCTCCGCCAAGGCAGGACTATTGCACATGACCCGGCATTTGGCGGTGGAATGGGCGCGGCACGGCATTCGCGTAAATGCCATCGCGCCTGGCTATATCGCCACTGATATCAACCGTGATTACTTCGCCTCCGAATCCGGGCAGGCGATGATCAAACGCATCCCGCAGCGCCGTCTTGGCGCTGCCGAGGACCTTACCGGGCCGCTTCTGCTGCTCGCTTCCGCCGCCGGGGCGCATATGACCGGCGCGGTGGTGACGGTTGATGGCGGCCATTCGATCAACCCGCTTTAGGTTTTGCTGTCATGGAATTCACCCTGCCCCCCGACATTGACGATATGCGCCGGCGCATCCGCCGCTTTGTGGATGAAAAGCTGATCCCGCTGGAAGCGGATCGCGCGAATTTTGATGAGCATGAAAACATTGCGCCCCATGTGCTGGCGGAAATGCGCAAGGCTGCGAAGGCGGAAGGGCTTTGGGCGCTGCAAATGCCAAAGCGGCTTGGCGGCCAGGAATTGCCGCGCATCGGCATGGCCGCCTGTTATGAGGAAATGAACCGCTCCATCTTCGGCCCCGTGGTGTTCAATAGCGCCGCACCGGATGACGGCAATATGATGATCCTGGATCGCGTTCTGCCGGAAGCGATGAAGCCGCGCTGGTTACAGCCGATTGTGGATGGCGATGTGCAATCCGCCTTCGCCATGACCGAACCGGATGGCTGCGGTTCTGACCCGAACCTGACCTATACCAAGGCGGAACGAGTCGGCAATGATCGCTGGCGCATCACGGGGCGCAAATGGTTCATCACCGGCGCGGGCAATGCGAAGATTTTCATCATCATCGCGCGCACATCGGATGATCCGCGCAAGGGGCTTTCCGCCTTCCTGTTCAGCGCCGATCAGCCAGGGTGGAAGATTATGCGCCGCATCCCGATCATGGGGCCGGAAGAACATGGCGGGCATTGCGAATTGGAATTTGATGGGTTGGAGATTCCGAATGAGCACCTTTTGATGAATGAAGGCGATGGGTTGAAGCTGACGCAAATGCGCCTTGGTGTGGCGCGATTGACCCATTGCATGCGGTGGTTGGGATTGTCTCGGCGTGCCTTGGAAATCGCCATGGAACGCATTGGACAGCGCGATTCCTTCGGCATGAAGTTGATTGACCGCGAAAGCGTGCAGGGCTTGGTCGGTCAGGCGGCGATGGAAATTGAAATCGGCCGGCTGCTGACCATGAAGGCTGCTTGGATTTTGGATCAGGGCGGCTTCGCGCGGAAGGAAGTTTCCATGGCGAAGATCGTGGTGGCGGACGCGCTGCAAAAATCCGTGGATACGGCGCTGCAATTGCTGGGCGCGCGTGGCTATTCCAAGGATACGGTGATTGAATGGATGTACCGCTATGCCCGCCAGGCGCGGCTGGTCGATGGCGCATCCGAAGTGCATCGCATGGTGCTGGCAAATACGCTACGCGCCGAGGGTTCTGGATTCTTCGCCTGGGGTCCGCCCAAGCATGGATGAGGCGCGGCGCGCAAAACTGACCGATTGGCTGCGCGGGGCAACCGGCGCGGCTGATCTGACGCTGGGCGCGATGTCTTTGCTTTCCGGTGGTGCCATTCAGCAGAATTGGGCGCTGGATGTTGTGTTGGCGGGGCGCGATGAAGCCTGGGTGTTGCGTACGGATAATGCCGCGACCTTGGCGGTTTCTCTGCCCCGTTCCGCCGAATTCGCGCTTTTGCAGGCCGCCTTCGCTGAGGGCGTGACGGTCCCGGCGCCGCTTTATTTGTGTGAGGATACAGGCGTGCTTGGCGCGCCGTTTTTCATCATGCGCCGTGTGCAGGGCATTGCCGCTGGGCATCGCGTGGTAAAAAGCGAAACGCTCTGCGGAGGGCGGGATGCTGCGGTGGCGGGTTTGGGGCGCGAATTGGCGCGCATTCATCGCATCACGCCGCCGCGCGTGGATTTGGCGTTTTTGGGCGCGCCACCCGTTGATGCCTGCCTTGCCTTTGTCGCGGATCAGCGCGGCGCACTGGATCGGCAAGCGCTGCCGCGCCCGGTGCTGGAATGGGGCTTGCGCCATTTGGAACGCTCGGCGCCGCCGCCCTTGCCGTCGGTGTTGAACCATAATGATTTTCGCACCGGCAATCTGATGCTGGCAGAAGCGGGCGTGACGGCGGTGCTGGATTGGGAATTTGCCGC
>JBIKXA010000172.1:0-7699 GCA_044356015.1 Roseomonas sp. | reverse complement strand
CCGGCCTCTGGCAGGGCTTCTTCCTGCACATCCATGATGCCGAAGATGTTTTCATCGGTGGCGATCAGGTCAATCACCTCTTCCTCGGCGGGCTCCGGTTCCGGCGCGCGCTGCAAGGATTTGATCAGATCAGCTTCCAGCGCGGGCAGATCAACCTTTTCCTCGGCGATTTCGCGCAAAGCCACGACCGGGTTCTTGTCATTGTCGCGATCAATCGTGATCTGTTCACCCCGGCTGATATTGCGCGCACGCTGCGCGGCCATCAGCACGAGTTCAAAGCGGTTCGGGATCTTTTCGATGCAATCTTCAACGGTAACGCGCGCCATGAGGGCTCCAAAGACAAAAGGGGCGCGCGGCGGGGGCCGGGCGCCCGGCTGGACCGGTAAACTGTCTACTTAGTCGCCTTGGCGCCGCGTTGCAAGGATTTCAAGCGCCTGAGCCATCACGCTCAGGCGATGGGGCGCAGATCCTGCGCCGGCAGGGCCGCGATCAGCGCCGCCACGGGCTGCTTCAGACGCGGATGCACCCAATCCGGCGCTACTTCCGCCAAGGGCAGCAGTACAAAGCCCCGCAAATGGGCGCGCGGATGCGGCAGGATCGGGTCCGGCGCATCACGCACCAACCCGTCCAGATCAATGATATCCAGATCCAAGACGCGCGGCGCATTGGGATAAGGCCGGGTGCGCCCGGCGGCGTTTTCAATGGCTTGCAGCGCAGTAAGCAGGCTTGCGGGCTCCGCTGCGCCTTCCAACAGGGCCACGCCATTGATATAGCGCGGAGAGGCCGGGTCGGGCGGGATCGGCGCGCTTTCCCACCAGCGTGATGCTGCCATCAGGCGCAGCCCCGGTAAGGCCCCAAGCGCCGCCAGCGCGGCCTTGCAGCTTTTCAAAGGCGGCGCGCCATCGCCCGCCGGCAGATTGGCGCCAATACCGATCAGGGCGCGGGCCATGACAAGCCGGCCCGTTTCGTGTAATAAAACTGTCTGAATTTAAACCTTCGTCTCAAACCTTTGAGGATCATTTGATGTCTGCTCATATTGCTCGGCGCCAGGCTGGCCTGGAACGCGTTGGCCTTTTCGTTGATGGCGCCAATCTCTACTACGCCACAAGGGCCTTGGGGTTCGAGGTGGATTTCGCCGCCATGCTGCGGTTTTTTGGCGGTTCTACCTATCTGGTGCGCGCCTGTTACTACACCGCTTTGATCGAGACCGAGGATTACTCCCCCCTTCGCCCGCTGACCGATTGGCTCGCCTATAATGGCTGGCGCGTGGTGACCAAGCCCGCCAAGGAACAGGCGGACCCGACCGGGCGGCGGCGGATCAAGGGCAATATGGATATCGAATTGGCGGTGGATATGATGGAATTGGCCCCGCATCTGGATCATGCGGTGCTGGTTTCCGGCGATGGCGATTTCCGCCGCGTGGTGGAAGCCGTGCAGCGCCAGGGCGTGAAGGTGACGGTAGTTTCCACCATGGAAAGCCAGCCGCCCATGATCGCCGATGAATTGCGCCGCCAGGCCGATGGCTTTCTGGAATTGGCCGATATCGGGCCAGAGATCGCCCGCCGCCCGCCGCCAGAAGCCCGCGCTCCGCGCCCCGCCCCGGCGCCGCCTGCTGCGCCGGCCAGGCCTAGCCGCGCCACCCCCGCCGATCCCTATGGTGAGGCGCCGGATATTGAGCCTGAATGAACGCGGCGCATTCTGCACCAGGACGCGATTGCGCGCTATGCCCAAGGCTTGCCGAATACCGCACCGCCAATCGCGCCAAGGAACCCGGCTGGCATAACGCGCCCGTGCCATCTTGGGGGCCACGCGCGGCGCCGCTTTTGGTGCTTGGCTTGGCCCCAGGGGTGAGGGGGGCCAATCGCACGGGCCGGCCCTTCACCGGCGATTATGCGGGCAAGCTGCTTTACGGGACGCTGTTGGAATATGGCCTGGCGCGCGGCGCCTATGGCGAGGATCCCAAGGATGGGATGGAGCTTACCGGCTGCCGCATCGCCAATGCGGTGCGCTGCGTGCCGCCGGAAAACCTGCCGCTACCCGCTGAAATCCGCGCCTGCAATGGCTTTCTGAAGGCCGAGCTTGCCGCCATGCCGGGCTTGCGTGTGGTTTTGGCGCTTGGCGTGGTGGCGCATAACGCGCTGCTCCGCGCCAAGGGCATTCCGGCTTCGCGCTTCGCCTTCGCCCATGGCGCACGGCACCGCCTGCCCGATGGGCTGATCCTGGCCGATTCCTATCATGTCAGCCGCTACAACACCTCAACGCGGCGGCTGACGCCGGAGATGTTTCAAGCAGCCATGCAGGGCGTATTGGCGGCGCTCAAGGGCGCATAAGCGCAACAGGCAAAGTGCCTGCGCCACACCATCAAACCGAAATGTGGAAGAAAATCAGACCCGCAGGTCGAGCAAAGACCCGCGCGGCATCGGTTTGGCGGGTTCAGGTGGCACGGCTTCCAGCGAACGCTGGGAAGGCCCGCCCTGGGTATTGCCGCGCAGCGCATCCACCGGCTGAACCGGGGAACGCACCCGGGTAACGCCAGCATTCGCGGCAACTTCCTGAGAGATGGCGGCAACGCTGTTAAGACTGATCATACCGTCTCTTTTAGGCGGTAAAGATGAATGAAAGGTTAACGCGGGGCCGCCCCCCTTGGCGGGGGATGGCCATTTCAGCTTGATTTTAGGCTGCTGGTTGATCTGTTCGGCGGCGTCCATGCACGTATGATTGCATGGACGCCTTAAAGAATTGGGTTGTTTTGTACTGCCGGAGGGTTAAAGCCTCCACCAGCCAAAAAAGGGAAAGGCCAGGATCAGGGCCGAAGCGCCATCGGCACAAAGGGGCGTTCCGCCGCACCGGAATAAACCTGACGCGGGCGGCCAATCCGCTGGCTCGGGTCTTCGATCAATTCCTTCCACTGGCTGACCCAGCCCACCGTGCGCGCCACGGCAAACAGCACGGTGAACATATGGGTCGGAATGCCCATGGCCTTCAGGATGATGCCCGAATAGAAATCCACATTCGGGTAAAGCTTGCGGCTGACGAAGTAATCATCGGAAAGCGCGATGCGTTCCATCTCCATCGCCATATCCAGCAGCGGTTCGTCCTTGATGCCGAGTTCCGCCAGCACTTCGTGGCAGGTTTCCTTCATGATCTTCGCGCGCGGATCGAAATTCTTATAGACCCGGTGGCCGAAGCCCATCAGCTTGGTGTGGCTGTTCTTGTCCTTCACTTCGCTGATGAAGGCGGGAATATTTTTGGGATGCCCGATTTCGCCGAGCATCTTCAGCACGGCTTCATTGGCGCCACCATGCGCCGGGCCCCAAAGCGCCGCGATACCAGCCGCGATGCAGGCGAAGGGATTGGCCCCGGTTGAACCGGCCAGACGCACGGTGCTGGTGGAGGCATTCTGTTCGTGATCCGCATGCAGGATCATGATGCGGTCCATGGCGCGTGCCAGGATCGGGTTATTCACCCAGGGCTCCGCCGGCACGGCGTTCAGCATATAGAGGAAATTTTCCGCATAGGTCAGGTCATTGCGCGGATACATGAAGGGCTGGCCGATGGAATATTTATAGGCCCAGGCCGCAATGGTCGGCACTTTCGCGATCAGCCGGAAGGCCGCGATTTCGCGCTGGCGCGCGTCATTGATATCCAGATTATCGTGATAAAAGGCCGCCAGCGCGCCCACCACACCGCACATGACCGCCATCGGGTGCGCGTCGCGGCGGAAGCCATCAAAGAAGCGGCGCAGCTGTTCATGCAGCATGGTGTGATAGGTCACACCCTTGCGGAATTCCTCATACTGCGCGGCATTGGGCAGATCGCCATTCAGCAGCAGATAGGATATTTCCAGAAAGCTGGATTTTTCCGCCAATTGGTCAATGGGATAGCCACGATAGAGCAAAACGCCCGCATCGCCATCAATATAGGTGATGGTGCTCTCGCAGGAGGCGGTGGCGCCATAGCCCGGATCGAAGGTGAAAATACCCAGATCGCCATAAAGCTTGCGGATATCCGCAACCTGCGGCCCCAGCGTGCCGCCCAGCAGCGGCAGCGTCGTGCTTTTATTGGTGCCATCCAGCGTGATGGTAATGGACCCTTGGGCCTTGGTGGTCATGCGCGTCTTCCTCAACAACAATGCGCCGCCGTCAGATGCGGGGGCGCTTAATCATGGTGCGGTGCAGGATAAGGGCGGAGTGGTCGGCTTGGCAAACCCAGGCACTGATCCTGGGCGGAAGCCTAACGGCAAAGCATGAATCGGGCTTGAAGAAGGGGGGCAAGGCGCCGCAATCCCTGACCAGGCGCCGCGAAAGACGGTTGATCAGCGCCGGCGCCACTCGGCCGGCATCAGGCTGGCATCGGCCCAAAGCCCCTGGCGGCCATCCCGCGCCGCCACTTCCAGGGGGCGCAATACGGATAGGGAAGCCAGCGCAAAGCCCTGTTCCACCATGGCCGCATTCAAATCCCGCCCGCCGGCGATGCAGCGGCCAAGCCCGCGCCGAAACCCGTCATACCCTTCAATCCGGCAGGTCACATCCTGACCATGCAGCAAAGCCGCGAGCCGCGCCGCCGCCGCGGCGCCGCAATCGGCCCGCGCGACATCACTGCCACAGGCTTCACCACGGGCGGGCGCTGCTATGCCGGAAAGGCGGATAATGCGGTCTCCAAGACCAAGGGTCTCACCATCAAAAACACGGATTTGCGACGCCTCAGCCGTGATGGGCCGATCCGCGGGGGCGGAGCCGAACAGGTTGGAAGGCAAGCCAAATCCAAGGACAAAGGCAGCCAAAATAGCGCAAGCAACGCCCAGCCCAGACCCGCCGAAGCGGGGGCCGTTCTGCCTTCCCTTAAAGATACGTCTTGGTTCACGCACGCGTGAGGATTAACCAATTTTTGCGCCATTTTACAACTGGGAAAAATGTAAAAAATTTGCGTCACACTCACGCAAAACGCGAAGAGCGCGACCTAATCCGCTGACCAGAATGATTCTTTGGCTGATAATTTTTTCCACGCCGTCAGCACACCATGACGGTCCATGCCAGAACGGGCAAGGCACAAGCCTTCGGCCATGCCAATAGCCCAGGCGCGCCCCTCATCTTTCTCGCGCGCCAGGCTCTGCACCAGGCTGCGCGCAACGGCGGCGTCATTGCTGCGCCCCAATTCTTCCTGAAGCGCTGCCAATCTCCGCTGAAAGCGCCGTGCTGCCTTGCGGGGGAAAACGGGCGCGAAGACCTCGGCCGCGTAGCGCAGGCGCTTGGCATCCAGGCGAAGCTCATGCAGTGCCTCTGGCGGCAGGGTTTCGATCTCAGACCCGGCCTCAAGCAGCCTCTGCCAGCGCTTGTCCAAAACCAGCGCAGCGAAATCCTGCGGCTGAGCCTCCAGCAGGCCAAGGCGTTCATCGCCCGCCCCCGCGCGCCAGGGTTTTTCCAGCAGGAAGGCCAAGCCAGAGATCACCGCGGCCCGCCAGCCCGGCCCATCCAGCGCTTCGGCCAGCACGGCATAGGCGGCTTGGCGCTTGGCTTCAGCGGCGCGCAGCAGGGATTTCAGGCGCCTATCTTCAGGCAGAAGCGCCGGCATATCGGCGCCGATCCCGGCCAGAAACACATCCCAATCCCGCGCCGGCCCCAAATGCCCGAGCATTTCCTTCAAAGCGCCATCCAGGGCGCGGCCCTGTTTGCAGCCGGTGATGGGGCGAAACACCTTGAGCAGCGAGCGCAAGCGCCTCAGCGCCACGCGCAGCTGGTGCACGCCTTCACTCTCAAGCCCGGCCCGCGCGATGGGCGCGACATGCAGCGCCACTTCCAGCAAATGCCCGATGGCCATGATGAAACAGGTCTCAGCGCTGACCGCTTCGGACGTATCCGGCGCGCCATGCCGGCGCGGGGGCGGCACCTGCCCGGTGGCCAGGCTGAGCGCCTCGGCGCCCAGGCTCTGGCTTGGCGGCAGCAAGGGCAGCGCCGCGGCAAGGCGCCGGGCCACATCCAGCACCGCAGGCGCGGGGCCGGAGAGCAGCACGCGCGCTACCTCGCGCTCCGCCGCCACCGTGCGCAAATTCCCCTGGATCAACTGCAGCCCCACCACCGCATCGCCGATCAGCAGGCGTTGGCTGCGTCTTTTGCCGGTAAAGGCGGCGAGAGGCATGAGCGCCGCGCCTTCAGCCCCTGCGGGGGTTTCATGCGGGGCGAGAAGCGCCACCGGGGGTAATAATTGGCCCGGATGCCAGGGCGCCTCGGCCGCCGGCACCAAGGCAATCAGCCGCCTTGGCCCGCGCTTTGGTGCCTCAACCAGCCTACCCTCAGCCGCCAAGGCGCCGCTTGGCGTATCCAGCCAGCGCAATTCCTCAGTGCTGCTGCTGATACGGCCCTGGCGCAGCGCGGCCAGGATGGGAAAGCGCGCCAGCCGCGCCGCTTCCGCGACCGGCAGAACGAATTCCAGATGTAGCGGCGGTTCAGGGGCGGGTGCTGCGACCTCTCCCCCTCCCTCTCGGCCTTCGGGGGTCATTCCGCCATCTCAGGCAGATCGGCCGGGATCATGAAGCGCACCAGGCGCCCGCCACCTTCGGTAAGGGCTGGCCAGGGGCTGGAGATGCTGAACTCCGCCAGCGCCGCCGTGGGGAAGGCTTCGGCCATGCGCCGCGCATCCCGGTTGCGCGCCATGGAATCCGCCCCGGTCAAGGCGAGGGCCAGATCATGCAGGCCGGGATTATGGCCAATCAGCAGCACACTCCGCGCGGTTTCCGGCACGCGATGCAGCAACGCGAGAAGGTTTTGCCAGGATGCCAGATAAAGCTCATCCATCGGTTCAATGATCGGGCTATCGGGCAGGGGCAAAAGCGCTTCGAGCGTTTGTAGCGTGCGTCGTGCGGAAGATACCAACACCACATCGGGCGATAGCCCAAGCCCGCGCATGGCATTGGCCATGGCGGCCGCCGCGCGTCTGCCCCGCCCGTTCAATGGCCGGGCATGATCCGTCAAAGCCGGGTCATCCCAGGCGGATTTGGCATGCCGCAAAAGAATCAATTGACGCATCGCGGCGCTATTCTGGCATAGCGAGGGGCGCTTGTCGCGCCCCTCGCGCTTTGGCGGCGCATGACCATTTGGTGTCAGGATAGCGGAGGGCAGCATGACGCAAGGGACTATTCTGATCTTGGGCGCGACGGGCGCGGTAGGGGCGGCGCTGGCACGGCGCGTGGCGGCGCGGGGGCAGCGCCCCGTGCTGGTGGCGCGCGATGCCGCGCGGCTTGCGGCTTTGGCCGCCGACATCCCCGGCAGCATCACCCTGCCCGCCGATGTGGAAGACGCGGCAGCCCTGCGCAGCGCGGTGGCCGCTGCCGGCACGCCCTTGGCGGGGCTGGCCTATTGCGTCGGTTCCATTGCGCTGAAGCCGCTCAAGCGCGTGACGGAAGCAGATATGCTCGGCGCCTTCCGGCTGAATGCGCTTGGGGCGCTATTTGCCATCCAAGCCGCGCAGGATGCGCTTACGGCAGGCCGAGGTTCGGTGGTGCTGTTTTCTTCCATCGCCGCACGCGCGGGCTTCACCAATCACGCCGCCATAGCGGCGGCCAAGGGCGCGGTGGAAGGCCTCACGGTCGCACTCGCCGCTGAATTGGCGCCTTCCATTCGCATCAATTGCATCGCGCCATCACTCACGCGCAGCAGCATGGCGGCACCCTTGCTGGCCAATGCACAAATGGCTGATGCCATCG
>JBIKXA010000171.1:0-7707 GCA_044356015.1 Roseomonas sp. | reverse complement strand
GCACTCGGCAATCCGCGCCTGCTGCGCGAAGAACGCGAAACCCGGCCTGATATCGCGATCCTTGCCGTTGATCGCAGCGACAGCACTGGCATTGCGGATCGCGCCGAACGCATCGCCGCCGCGCGCGTAGCGCTCGAAGCCCGCGCCGCACGCCTGCCCGCCCTTGATCTGCGGGTGATTGAAGTTCCGGAAGCCGGCCAGCGCGGCACGGCGCTGTTTTCCGCCTTGGGGGCGGCCTTGGCCGATGTGCCGCGCGCGCGGCTGGCGGGTGTGATCGCGCTGACCGATGGTCAGGTGCATGACGCGCCGGCACTGCTGCCCTTTGACGCGCCGTTTCACGTGCTGCTGCCTGGCCGCGCCGGCGACATTGATCGGCGGCTTCGCCTGGTCTCGGCCCCTGGCTTTGGCATTGTTGGCCAGCAGGTTGAATTGCGTGTGGTGATCGAGGATTTGGGCGCTGCTTCCAGCGGCAATGCTGGGCTGATCATCCGCCGCGATGGTGGCGCGCCGCGGCGTGAGGAAATCCCGATCGGGCGCGAACACGCGATTTCCGTGCCCATCGCGCGTGGCGGCCCTTTGGTGATTGAACTTGAAGCGGAACCCCGCGCGGGTGAGGTCAGTGCGCTCAATAACCGCCAAGTGGTCACAGTGAATGGCGTGCGGGATCGGCTGCGCGTGCTGTTGGTCTCAGGCGAGCCACATGCCGGCGAACGCGCCTGGCGTCGCTTGCTGAAGGCTGATCCCAATGTGGATCTGGTGCATTTCACCATTTTGCGCCCGCCGGAGAAGGATGATCTGACGCCGCTCAATGAATTGGCGCTGATCGCCTTTCCGGTGCGCGAATTATTCCAGGTGAAGCTGCGCGAATTTGACCTGGTTGTGTTTGACCGCTTCACCAATCGCGGCCTGCTGCCGCCAGCCTATATGCGCAATATCGCCGATCACGTCCGCGCGGGTGGCGCCTTGTTGATGAGTGTCGGGCCGGAATTCGCCGGGCCGGCTTCCTTGGCTTTCACGCCCTTGTCCCAGGTGCTGCCCGCGCGCCCGATGGCGCGCGGCGCGGGGGTGGAGGAAGGGCCGTTTCGTCCGCGCATCAGCACGCTCGGCGCGCGCCATCCGGTGACGGAAGGCCTGGCGGGCGCCAATAGTGCCGCGGCAGAAGCAAGCTGGGGCCGCTGGTATCGCTGGCTGCGCGGTGAGGCGCGCGCTGGCATGGCGGTGATGGAAAGCCCGGAAGGCACACCCTTGCTGGTGCTGGATCGTGTCGGCGAAGGGCGCGTGGCGCTGCTGATGTCAGATCACATCTGGCTTTGGGGGCGCGGGCATGATGGCGGCGGCCCGCAAGAGGAATTGCTGCGCCGCATCGCCCATTGGCTGATGCGCGAAACCACTTTGGAAGAAGAGGATTTGACGGCGCGGATTGATGGCGGGCGGATGGCGATTGCGCGTCGCAGCCTGGAAGCGGCACCGCCGCCCGAAGTGACCATCACAGCGCCGGATGGCGCGCGCAGCACGCTTCGGTTGGAAGAAGCGGGCGGCGGGCGCGCGATTGCCGATATTGCGGCGCGCATGCCCGGCGTGTGGCAGGTGGGGGATGGCAAGCGCGTGGCTTTCGCTGCGGCGGCGGTGAGCAATCCCTTGGAAATCGCTGATCTGCGCGCGGATGGCGATAGGCTGCGCCCGCTGGTGCAGGGCCGTGGCGCGCTCCGCTGGCTGGGCCAGGATACCGCGCCGGCGCTGCCCGAATTGCGCATGGTGCCGGCGGGGCGGGAAGTGGCAGGCGCGGGCTGGATTGGCCTCAGGCGCAATGCCGATCACAGCGTGATCAGCATTTCCGCCTTGCCGCTGCTGCCGCCATGGTTGGCGCTTTTATTGCTGCTCGGCACCGTGGTGCTGGCGTGGCGGCAGGAAGGGCGCTGAATAGGCAGCGCCCTTGTCGCGCTACCTTACCGCGCTGACGCAAGCCGCATTGCGGAAGGTGCGGGTAATTCAATCTCAATCTCCAGCGTGGACATATCCCCGCCGCGATCCAGATTGACATTCACCTTGCTGGGATCAATCGCGACATAACGCGCGACGACGGCCACCAATTCCTGCTGCAATTTGGGCAGGAAATCTTCGCGATTGCGGCCAATGCGCTCATGCGCCAGCACGATCTGGAGCCTTTCCTTGGCGGCAACAGCGCTATCATCCTTGCGCCGGCCACGGAAGAAATCGAGCCAGGACATTATGCGGCCCTCCCACCAAACAAGCGCTTGAACAGGCCCTTACGCTCGGCTTCCAGGAAGCGATGCGGCACATCCTGGCCGAGGAAGCGGGAAACCGCATCAGCATAGGCCTGGCCTGCGATGCTTTCATTATCCATGATCACGGGCGTGCCGGTATTGGAAGCGCGCAGCACGCTTTCACTTTCCGGAATCACGCCCAGCAGCGGAATGGCCAGGATTTCGCGAATATCATCCAGCTTCAGCATTTCACCCTTTTCCACGCGGTTCGGGTCAAAACGTGTCACCAGCAGATGTTCCTTCACCGGGTCGCGCTTTTCTTCCGCGCGCTTGGATTTGGATTGCAGCACGCCAAGAATACGGTCTGAATCCCGTACCGAGGAGACTTCCGGGTTCGTCACCACAATCGCCTGATCGGCGAAATAGAGCGCAAGCAGCGCGCCCTTTTCGATACCCGCCGGGCTGTCACAGAGGATATAATCGAATTCCTTCGAGAGTTCCTCGATGATTTTCGCGACCCCTTCCTTGGTCAGCGTATCCTTGTCCTTGGTCTGGGATGCGGGCAGGATGGAAAGGGAGTCAACCCGCTTGTCGCGGATCAGCGCCTGGCTCAGCCGCGCCTCACCTTGGATGACATTGATGATGTCGAACACCACGCGCCTTTCGACACCCATAATCAGATCAAGGTTGCGCAAGCCAACATCGAAATCAATCACCACCGTCTTCTTGCCGCGCTGGGCAAGGCCGGTTGCAAAGGCGGCGCTGGATGTCGTCTTGCCGACGCCGCCCTTGCCTGATGTCACCACGATAACCTGAGCCATAGCCAATGCCTCCCTAAAGTCTTGTCACTTGGCGATCAGGTGATGGGGTCAAAGCGCATGCGCTCACCCACCAGACGCACCTGCATCGCCTTGCCGATTTGTGCCGCCGGAAAGCCTTCCCGCACGGCGTAGAAGCCGGCGATGGAAACCAGTTCCGGGTCGAAATTCAGCGCGAAAACCCGCGCTTCCATATTGCTGGCGCCACCCGCAATGGCGCGGCCACGCAGCGCGCCATAGACGTGGATATTGCCATCCGCGATCACCTCCGCCCCCGCATTGACGGTGGAGGTGACAATCAAATCCGAACCTTCCGCCCAAATGCGCTGACCGGCGCGCACCGGCTGTTCGACCACCATGGTGCTGCGCGCGGCGGCCGGCTTGGCGGCAGGCGGCGGTGCAGGAGCCGCTTGCACGGTGCCCTCAACCGTCGCGGCGGGAGCCGCGATATCATCCGTTTCCTTGCCGCCGACACTCCGCACCGGCGGCAGCCCGTAGGACAGCGCCGCATTGCGCATTTCCGCGGTGCCGCCGGTGGTGCCGATCGGCATGATCTCAAGCTCGCGCAGGCCCTTGATCAGGCCGGGGAAATCCACCTCATTCGGTGGCACCTGAATATCCCCAAGGCCGAGCACGATGGGCGCGAAGCGCAGAAACCCCGGTGCGCGACGGAACTGGTCGCCAATGGCCGGCACTACCGCCTCGGGCCGGTGATCCAGAAGGCGCAGCACAAGCAGATTGAAATTCGCCCCGCGCAGGCGAAAGGGTTCAATGCGGGTGGCGGTATCTGGCCTGGGCGCGGCGCTGGACATGAAACTCCTGAGGGGCTCGGACTCGATGCGCCTTCGAGTTATCCACAGCTTCTAGTGGGTGTTCCCGACGGCACCCACAAGATATAGCGTCTTCCGATGCGCGGGCGAAGGGGGCGCATGCTTCCTGCTGATCTGGCAGGGCCTTAGCGGGCGATGTTGAGAAACGCCGCAAAGCGCGACTCGGGGCAGCGCTGGATGGGGCTGACCGGGGCGCCAAGCTCGGGCAGAATGGGGCACCTGAAGGAGCCCCGATTGTGCAGCCCATCCGCCTTGCCGAACCCTTCCGCGCCGTTTTCTACGCGCCCTTTTATGTCGCCGAACAGCGCGGCTTTTTTGCCCGCCATGGCGTGACCGTGACGCGCGCCACAGCCGGCGACCCGACACGTGCGGCGGAGGCACTGCTCGCCGACCAGGCCGATGTCGCCTGGTCCGGCCCCATGCGCATGATCATGATGCGCGCTGCCGATCCCGCCTGCCCCTTGCGGTCCTTTTGCGCGGTGGTGATGCGCGATCCCTTCATGCTGCTGGGGCGCGGGCCCAATCCGGGGTTCCGCTTGCAGGATTTGCCCAAGCTTCGTTTCGGTAGTGTGAAGGAAGTGCCAACCCCCTGGTGGTGCTTGCAGGATGATTTGCGCCAGGCAGGGATTGATCCTGAGGCCATGGCGCGCGTGACCGACAAGACCATGGCGGAAAATGCCGATGCGGTGGCCGAAGGCCGCTTGGATGTCGCGCAAATGTTTGAACCATTCGCGACTCGTCTGGAAGCGAAGGGCGGCGCCGTGTGGCATCGCGCTTCCGAACGCGGGCCAAGTGCCTATACCGCGCTTTACGCCACCGAGGCGAATATCCAACGCTTCAGCGCCGAGTTCGAAGCGATGATTCGCGCCTTGGCGGATGCGCTTGCTTATGTTTACGCCGCCCCCGCAGCAGAGATCGCGGCGAGTGTCGCGCCGCTTTTCCCTGATGTCACCTTGGCCGAACTGACCCATGGCCTGGCGCGCTATCAGGCCGCGCGGCTCTGGCCCGAGACGCCGCATTTCCCGGAAGCGGCTTTCACACAATTACGCGGTGCAATGAAAAGTGCCGGCGTGATTGCGCGTGAACCAAGCTTCGCCGATTGCGTGGATAACGCGATTGTCACGCGCGCCCTTGGTCGTTAGGGGCAGCGCATGAGCAAGCAACGCGGCCGCCGCGCCGATTACGCCATGTTTGTGCCCATCGCCACGCGCTGGATGGATAATGACGTCTATGGCCATATCAACAATGTGATCTATTATTCCTGGATAGATAGTGCGGTGGCGCGCTTCCTGACTTCCTCGGGCTTTTTGCATATCCCAACCGCGCCGGTGATTGGCCTGGTGGTGGAGACGCAATGCCGCTACTTTGCGCCCATCGCTTTTCCTGATGACATTACCTGCGGGGTGCGCTGCGCGCGTGCGGGCAATACATCGGTCCGCTATGAAGTTGGCATCTTCCGCAATGATGACGATGAGGCGAGTGCGGAGGGTTATCTGGTGCATGTCTATGTGGATCGCGCCACGCAGAAAACGCCAACACCCTTGCCGGAGAATCTACGCGCCGCTTTGCAGCGCATCACCCTGAACGCTTCGTAAATTCAAGGAACACCTTATGTCTATTGCCCCCATCAAGCGTTTCGCCATTCTGGATGATTACCAGGGTGTGGCGCTTTCCCTCGGCCCCTGGGACAAGCTGCCCAAGGACATTGAGATCACCGTCTTTCGCGATACCATCACGGATCACGCGGCGCTGGTGGAAAGGCTGAAGCCTTTTGATGCCATCCTCGCGATGCGCGAAAGAACGCCCTTTCCGCGCGCTTTGATCGAAGCTTTGCCTCATCTCAGGCTGATCATCACGACCGGCGGGCGCAATCGTTCCATTGACGCCGCCGCCTGCGCTGAACGTGGCGTGGTGTTTTGCGGCACGGGCACTTGGGGCGATCCGACGGCGGATTTGACCTGGGGGCTGATCCTGTCCCTGGTGCGCGATATTCCGCGCCAGCAGGAAGCGCTGCGCGCCGGGCGCTGGCAGACGCATATCGGCCTGGGGCTGGAAGGCAAAACGCTCGGCGTGATCGGGCTTGGCAAGCTTGGCGGGCGGGTTGCCAAAATCGGCCAGGCCTTCGGCATGAAGGTGCTGGCCTGGTCCAGCAACCTGACCGAAGAACGCGCCACTGAAATTGGTGCAACGCGCGTGGACAAGGCGACTTTGCTGCGCGAGGCCGATGTGGTCACGTTGCACCTGGTGCTTTCGGATCGGTCGCGCAACACCATCACCGCGCCCGATCTGGCGCTGATGAAGCCAACATCCTTCATTGTGAATACGAGCCGCGGGCCGTTGATTGAACAGGCGGCGCTGATTGCGGCGCTGAAGGAAGGCCGCATCGCCGGCGCCGGGTTGGATGTGTTTGATATTGAACCCCTGCCTGCGGATCACCCGATCCTGAGCGCGCCCAATACCGTGCTGACGCCGCATCTTGGTTATGTCACGGAACAGAATTACCGCACCTATTACGAAGTGGCGGTGGCGGCGACCAATGCCTTCCTTGCCGGCGCCCCGATCGGCGTGATCAAGCCATGACAAGCCCCTACACCACCCCTGAAGGCTGGGCCGGCTGGCCACAGGCCGTGCGCGATGCGGCTTATGACAACCTGAATGGCGTGGCCGATAGCGCCGCGCAGGTCGCACATCGCAATGCGCTGTCCGAGGCGTTTCGCGCCGCGCATGCCGGGCATCTCGACCTGCCCTTCGGTGCCGGAGAGCGCGAGAAATGGGATCTCTACCCCGCCGCGCGCGCTGATGCGCCCTGCCTGGTTTTCATTCATGGCGGCTATTGGCAGCGCAATCGGCGGGAAGATTTCGCCATTATGGCTGAAGGCGCCTTGGTCGCCGGTTGGTCGGTTGGGATTTGCGGCTATACCCTCGCGCCCGAAGCATCCATGAGCAGGATTGTCACCGAAATCCACGCCGCGCTGGATTGGCTCGGCGCGCATGGCGCGGCGCATGGTGTGGCGGGCAAGGTGGTCGCCTCCGGCTGGTCGGCGGGCGGGCATTTGGCGGCGCTGGCGGCGGAACATCCCCTGGTAGTGGGCGCGCTTGCCATGTCCGGGATTTATGAATTGGCCCCGATTGCCGAGACCAATTTGAACGACAAGCTGCGCCTGACGCCCGCCGAAATCGCGGCGCATTCGCCGATCCGTCGCCCCGTTGTGCAAAAGCCGATCGCCATTGCCTATGGCGCGCGGGAATTGCCGGAATTGCGCCGACAAAGCAGGGTGTTTCATCGCCACCGTGCGGAGGCGCAGGCGCCAGGCGCGTTGATCCCGGTGCCGGAGGCGGATCACTTTCGCGTGCTGGAAGCGCTTTGGCGCCGCGATGGGGTGTTGTTGCGCGCGGCGGCGGAGGTGCTGGCGGCGGCGGGGTAATCACCCCCCAAACAAAAACGGCGCGGGAAGGCCCCGCGCCGTTTTGCTGACCCAAAATCAGGCGTGAATTACGCCGACTTCGCCATGATCTCATCCGCGATATTGCGCGGCACCGGATCGTAATGGTGGAACTGCATGGAAAAGGAAGCGCGCCCCTTCGTCATGCCGCGCAAATTGGAAATATAGCCGAACATTTCCTTGAGCGGCACATGCGCGCGTACAATCACGCTGGTGCCCGCCATGTCCTGGCTTTGGATCACGCCGCGGCGGCGGTTCAAGTCACCCACCACATCGCCCACGTGATCGGATGGCGTGGTCACTTCCACATCCATGATCGGTTCCAGGATCACCGGGCCGGCCTTCTTCATGCCTTCGCGGAAGCAGGCCTTGGCGGCGATTTCAAACGCCA
>JBIKXA010000031.1:0-24512 GCA_044356015.1 Roseomonas sp. | reverse complement strand
CCACGGTCGGCAGCGCGGCATCGGCGACATATTCATACCAGCCGATGCGCATGGCCTTATCGGCTTCCTTGCTGCGGCCCGAGGGATAGGCCGCGCGCTGCGTGCCGGTGCGCGCCAGGCCGCAAATGGGCGGCAGCTTGCGGTCCACGGCCACCATGGGGCGCACGGTGAAGCCGTAATTGCGCCGATGGGGTGCTACAACTTCCAGCGCGTTGCAGATGGTGGGCGTATCCCAGGCGCGCAGCGCTTCCAGATCGGCGGCGGTAAAGGGGTATTTGCTCATGTGTCTGTTTCCTCCAGGGGCGCAGCATCGGGCGGACGGGGCTTTCGGTCAAACCCGCCTATTTCATGCGGACCGCCAAGCGGACAAAAAATGCCCGAGATTTGGGTATCTCTTCAAGAATTATACGTGATAGACTTGATTTCACCATGAAGAACCATCCGGACATAAAAGCGGACAAGAACGCATCCTCTGATCGGGGAGAAACCATCAGCATGATGGAGCCCCTGGTGGTTTCTGATACCTCTCGGCACCGCGCCGGACTCGCTGACTTGGCCCTAGAATTGGCGTCGGAATCATCGGCCTTCAAGAGCAGCCTGCCACAAGGCGTGCTTGCAGCCCTGGCCAATCTGGTGCGCGCCATGAACTGCTATTACAGCAACCTTATTGAAGGGCATGATACCCATCCGACCGATATTGAACGCGCGCTTCTGAATGATTTCAGTACGGATGCGCGGAAGCGAGACCTGCAGCTTGAAGCGAAAGCCCATATCACTGTCCAGAAATGGATTGATGATGGCGGTTTGGTCGGGCGCGCGACTACGGCAGAAAACTTGCAGGAAATCCATCGCCGGTTTTGCGCCTTACTGCCCGCGGATATGCTCTGGGTGACCGATCCTGACACGGGCGAGCGGCATCCGCTCACGCCCGGTGCGTTTCGCCAAAGGGATGTCCGTGTAGGCACGCATATTGCCATCAGCCCTGGTGCGGTCCCGCGCTTTATGACGCGCTTCGAACATGCCTACGCCACACTGGGCAAGGTGGACGCCATCCTGTCGGCCGCATCGGCGCATCACCGACTGCTCTGGATCCATCCCTTTCTGGATGGCAATGGGCGCGTGGCGCGGCTGATGACCCATGCCATGTTATTGGATGCGCTTGACACGGGGGCGATCTGGTCGGTCGCGCGCGGGTTTGCGCGTGATGAGAAGCGCTACAAGGCCTGCCTCGCGGCCTGCGATCTTGGCCGACGCAATGACCTCGACGGGCGCGGCGCACTGAGCGAGGAGGAACTTGCCGCCTTCACCCGTTTCTTTCTGGAAACCTGCCTCGATCAAGTGCGTTTCATGCGCCAATTGGTTGAACCGAACAGATTGCGCACGCGCATTCTGCTCTGGGCAGAGGAGGAGATCAGGACAGGCACGCTGCCAGCGAAGGCGAGCAGCATATTGGAGGCTGTGCTTTATCGTGGCGAACTTCCCCGCGCCGATGCAGCAATGATTGTGGGTGCGACAGATCGTCACGCAAGGCGCATCACCTCCGCCTTGCTCAAGGCAGGGGTTCTTTATGCGGAAAATGACCGGGCGCCGCTGCGCTTGGCCTTCCCGGCGCGTCTGGCATCACGGTGGATGCCGGGCTTATTCCCTGATGATACGCGCTAGAAAGGCGTTTTCTCAATCCGCCTGCACATTCCCCTGCCGCACCACATCGAACCAGCGCTTGCGTTCGCGCGTCACCAGCGCGGCGTAATCGGCGGGCGGGCCGCCGCGGGGCGTGGTGCCGCGCGCGGCCAATTGCTCACGCAGCGCCGGGTCATTCAGCGCGGCTTGCGCCACTTCCGCCATGCGCGCCACCACAGCATCCGAAGCTGATTTATGCGCATGCAGGCCGAACCAGGCCTCCGCCTCAAACCCCGCCAGATTGAACTCGGCGCCCAATTCGGAAACCGCCGGCACATTGGGCAAATTGGGCAGGCGTTCGCGGGCGGTGACGGCCAGCGCCACCACATTGCCATTCTGGATTTGCGGCAGCGCGGTGGGCAGATTGTCAATCAGGCTATCCACCTCTCCGCCGATCACCGCCGTCATGGCCGGACCGGCGCCGCGATAGGGCACATGCTGCACGCGCACCCCGGCAAGCTGGTTGATCAGCTCCCCGGTCAGATGGGTGGAGGTGCCATTGCCGGCAGAGGCGAAATTGCGCTCTCCGGGCTTGGCCTTCGCATCACGCAGGAAGGCGCGCAGATCGCCCCCCGGCACGCGGCGCGGATTGGCGACCCAAACATTGGGCACCGTCACCACCAGGGTCACGGCGCGGAAATCGGCCTCAGGATCATAGGGCAGGTTCCGATACAGCGCCGGGCCAATGGCGTGGGAGGCGATTTGGCTCAGGAACAGCGCATGATCATCCGCTTCGCGGGCGAAGCGCCCGGCGGCGAGCGTGCTGCCAGCACCTGGCTGGTTTTCGACGACGACATTGCGCCCGAGCCTATCGCGCATCGCCGCTGCGACCAGCCGCGCGACCACATCCGTGGTACCCCCCGGCGGGAAGGGGCAGATCAGGCGCAAATCCTTATTCGGCCAGGCGGCCGTTTGGGCGCGCAGCGCGGGCGCGGTGAGCAGCCCGGCGGCAGCGGCAATGGTGGTGCGACGTGTGAAGCGTTTCATGTGGTGTAGCCTCCTTCCCGGTTTGCCCCACGCTTTGCCTGAATTGCCGCCCCTGGCAAGATGGGAAAATGGAGCACCCCGCATGACCCAAAAACCCGAACCCCTTCCGACCCATGATGTCGCGGGGCGCTTCGCAGCGCCGATTGACCAAAGCGCGCATGAACCCGCGCATTGGGAGAAGGAAGCGGATGCCATCCGCCTGCTGCTGGCCGACAAGAAGCGTCAGATCTTCACCACCGATGAAAGCCGGCGCGTGCAGGAAGCGCTCGACGCCGAGACCTATTGGAAGCTGCCCTATTATGAGCGCTGGATTCACGGCTTTTCCTCATTATTGAAGGAAAAGGGCGTCTTAAAGGAAGCCGATCTGCTGGCCGAGGAAGCGCGGCTCCGCGCCTCCGGAGAAGACAAGGTGGAAGACCCGCCCGGCCATCATGATCACCACCACCATCATGATCACGACCATGACCACGATCATGATCACCACCCCTATCAGGAAGATGATGATGCCGGCATTGCCGTGCTGTCGCCCCTGCAATTGCGCGGGCGCGCAGTGCGCAACCTGCTGATCGCGCGCGGCATCCTGACCGCCGAGGAAATCCGCGCCCAGATCGAAGCCATGGATAGCCGAGGGGAACATCTCGGCGCGCGGGTGGTAGCCCGCGCCTGGACCGATCCCGCCTTCGCCGCCCGACTTGCCGCCGATGCCGGCGCGGCGGTGGAGGAATTGGGGCTATCGCGCGGGGAGACTGTGCTGACCGCGCTGTTCAATACGCCCAATGTGCATAACCTTGTCGTCTGCACGCTATGTTCCTGCTACCCGCGCAGCGTGCTGGGCAGACCGCCCGCTTGGTACAAAAGCCGCGCCTATCGCGCGCGGGCCGTGCGCGACCCGCGCGGCGTGCTGGCGGAATTCGGCACAGAATTGCCCGAAGGTACCAGCATTCGCGTCCATGATAGCAATGCAGAACTTCGGTATTTGGTCGTGCCGCGCCGGCCCGCCGGGACTGAGGGTTGGGATGCGGCGAAGCTGGAACAGCTTGTCACGCGGGATGCGATGATTGGCGTGACGGAAGCGCGGCAGTCGCTATAACCCAGGCATCGCCGCATCACGCGCGCTGGACATGGATTGCGCGAGAGGCGAGCATCAAGGCCCATGAGGGCTTGGCACGGTAATTGCCCATTCCTAATGCAGAAGCCGGGTTTCACCCTGAAACTGATCTAATGTGACCAGTTTATAGGCAATGAACCTCGGTGTGGAGCATCAGGAGGCATTGCAATGAACCGTCGTCAACTTCTCGGCCTGACCGGAGGCGCCATTGCTGGCGCGCTGGCAAGCCCTGGCATCCTTTCCGCGCAAAGCGGCGCCTGGCCCAGCCGCGGGTCCATTCGCCTGATCGCGCAATTCCCGCCAGGCGGGCTGGTGGATACTGTGAGCCGCCTGATGGCCCCTGCCCTGTCCCAGGCACTTGGCCAGACCGTGGTGGTGGAAAACCGCGCCGGCGCGGGTGGCGTGATCGGCACGGATTTCGTCGCGAAGCAGCCCGCCGATGGCTATACGCTGCTGGTATCTCATGCCTCGGTGCATGTGTTCTCGGCGGCCACCATGCCGACGCTGCCCTTCAACCCGATCAATGACTTCACCCATATCGGGCTTTTGGTTGAAGCGCCGAATGTGTTGCTGGTGAAATCCGAATCCCGCTTCAAGACACTTGCTGAATATCTGGACGCGGCGAAGAAGCAGCCGGTGCGCTTCGGGTCTTCGGGCATTGGTTCGGCCCCGCATCTGCTGGGTGCGATGCTGTCAGGCGAAGCCAAGGCCACGCAGATGGATCACGTGCCCTATCGCGGCAGCGCGCCGGCGATGCAGGATCTGATGGCCAATCAGATCGAAAGCCTGATTGACCCCATCACCACCAATGTGCAGCTGATGAAGGATGGCGTGCTGCGCGCTTTGGCCGTTTCATCGCCGCAGCGCCTGCCGGCCTTCCCCAATGTGCCGACCTTTGCCGAACTTGGCTTCCCCAAGCTGACTTCGGCGCAATGGCTCGGGCTTTCGGGGCCGAAGGGGATGCCGCAGCCGATCGTGGATCGTCTGGCCGGGCTGATTGATCCCATCCTGTCGCGGCCTGAATTGATGGCACGGTTTGAGGAATTGCAGACCCTGCCGCGCCGCCCCACCCCGATGAATGGCGATTTCGTGAAAATCATGCGTGAGCAGATCGTGGAATGGACCGCGGTTGCGAAGCAGTTTGATATCGTTGTGACCTGATACGCATTGCCCCGCCCGCTGCCTTGCGCGGGCGGGGTGAACCCTTACTTCATCCCCGCCTGGGTCTTGCACCAACGCGCCACCTCCTCATGCGTCGCGAACCACACATCACCAAAACCTTTCATGTGCTGCACCAGCCGATCGAGCAGCGCGATCCGGCTGCGATGGCCGATCACATGCGGGTGCATGGTCAGCAAAAATAAGCCGCCTTCACGGTAGGCGCCTTCGAATTCCGCCGTGAACACCTCCTCCACACTTGAAGGGGGCGTATAGGGGCGGAGTGCGGAAAAGCGCAGCATATTGAAATAGACCGCATCATCACGGATCCATTCCGGCGGCAATTCCACAATGCCGGTGGGCTTGCCCTGATCAAGCAATTCATAGGCATCATCATCGGCCATCAGTGATGAATCATAGAGCAAGCCCAATTCGCGGATGATGGAAAGCGTATCCACCGAAAAATCCCAGGATGCCGTGCGAATGCCAACCGGGCGCCGACCCGCGAGTTTTTCCAGCGTATCGGCGGCGCGGAAAGTGAGTTCCCGCTCGACGCCCGGCGGCAATTGCGTATTGGCTTCATGAATCCAGGAATGGATGCCGATCTCATGGCCTTCATCCGCCACACCGCGCACCTCATCCGGATGCAACAGCGCGGAGACAGCCGGGTAGAAAAAGCTCGCCTTGATATCATGGCGCGCGAGCAAGGCGCGGATGCGCGGCACGCCCTGGCGCGCCCCATATTGCCCCTGGCTGATGCGCATGGGGCTTTCATCGGCATCGCGGAGCGGTATGGTCTCGTGATCCGCATCGAAGGAAAGCGAAACACAGCAGCGCGCCCCATTGGGCCAGGACGCGGGCGCCAATGACCGCCCGGCGCGGGCGCGACCCACAATCTCCCGCCATTGGGCTTCGGGCCATTCCCAGGGTTTCACGGCTTTGTCGGTCATGGGGGTTCTCCTGCCAGCAATCAGGCGTCATGCTGCACCCTGGAAGAGCATACCGGAACCCCCATGAGCGATACCGACCCCGCCCTGATGACTGCCGAAACCTTGCTCGGGCTTTACGCGCGTCGGCGCCTTTCGCCGGTGGAGGCGCTGAAGGCCGTGCTGGAACGGGTCGCGCGCTATAATCCTTGGGTCAATGCCTTTGCCGCGATGAACCCGCGCGCCTTGCAGGCGGCGGGCGAATCCGAAGCGCGCTGGCAGGCGGGCAGGCCGATGGGGGCGCTGGATGGTGTGCCTTCCACGGTGAAGGATTTGCTGAACCTATCGGGCTTCCCCACCAGGCGCGGCAGCCGCAGCACGGATACAACGCCAGCGCTTGAGGATGCCCCCGCAGTGATGGGGCTGAAGCAGGCCGGCGCGGTGATCATCGGCAAGACCACCACCACGGAATTCGGCTGGAAATCGCCAGGCGATTGCCCGCTGCATGGCATTACGCGCAATCCCTGGAACCCGAAGCGCACGCCGGGCGGTTCTTCTTCCGGCGCAGGGGCGGCGGGGGCGGCGTGTTTTGGCGCTTTGCATATCGGCACGGATGCCGGCGGTTCCATTCGCATCCCGGCAGCGTTTTGCGGGTTGGTGGGGATGAAGCCTTCCTTCGGGCGGATTCCGCAATGGCCGCTTGGCGCCTTTGGCCATGTCGCGGTGGCCGGCCCCATGACGCGCAGCGTGCGCGATGCGGCGCTGATGTTCGGCGCCATGGCGCGGCACGATCTGCGCGACCCCTATGCGCTGCCGGATGAGCCGCGCGATTGGCTGGCTGGCATTGAAGAAGGGGTGCGCGGCATGCGCGTCGCTTTGGTGCGCCGCATGGGCTTCGCACCCCCCTTGGATGCGGAAGGCGAAGCCGTGCTGGCCGCCGCCGCTCGGCTTTTGGAAGACCAAGGCGCCATGGTGGAGGAAGCCGATCCCGGCCTGCCCGATACCCGCGCCATTTTTGGCCGCGTCTGGGGTGTTGCTTTGGCGCGCATCATCGCGACCACGCCGGAAGACAAGCGCGATCTGCTCGATGCCGGCATTGCCGAGGTCGCGGCGCGGGAGGGCGAGATGCTCGCCGTGGATTACCTGGCCGCCGAGGCGATGCGCCTGGAAGCGGCGCATGCCATGGCGCGCTTCCATCAGCGCTATGATCTGGTGCTGACCGCCTGCACGCCGACCGCGGCCTTTGCCGCCGATCAGCCGACCATCCGCCCCGCCGAGGCGCTGTGGCGTGATTGGGCGCCTTGGACCTTCGCCTTCAACCTGACGCGCCAACCCGCCATGAGCGTGCCCGTGGCGCTGGATGCGGAAGGCATGCCGCGCGCGGTGCAGATTGTGGCGCCGCTCTACAGGGACGATCTGGCATTGCGCGGGGCGCGGGCATTGGAACGCGCGGCCAGCCTGCCCCTGGCGAATCCTGCGGAAGGCGCTAACTGAACCCTGGATCGGACAAGGACAGGCTAATGCGATTGGTCACTTTCTCGGATGGTTCGGGCATGCGGATTGGTGCCCTTGATGCCGCGGGCGATGTGCGAGACATCGCCGCCGCCGCGCCATCCCTGCCGCGCGACATGCTGCGGCTTATTGCGGCGGGGGGAGCAGCGCTAACCACGGCGCGGGATGCTCTTTCCAAGGCGCCGGTGGTAGCGGGGGCGAAGATCCTCGCCCCCATTCCGCGGCCGCCGAAGAATGTGTTTTGCGTCGGCAAGAACTATCATGAACACGCCAAGGAATTCGCGGGATCAGGCTTTGATGGCGGGGCCAAGGATGTGGTGCCGCCCTTCCCGGTTGTTTTCTCCAAGCCGCATACCGCGATCATCGCGACGGGCGAACCCATTCTCAGCCATTTGGACCCGACAGGCGGGTTGGATTACGAAGGCGAATTGGCGATTGTGATTGGCCAAGGCGGGCGCGGCATATCGAAAGCCGCCGCGCTGTCGCATGTGTTTGGCTATACCATCATCAATGACGTGACGGCGCGGCATTTGCAGAAGCGCCATAGCCAATGGGTGCTCGGCAAGGGTTTGGATAGTTTCTGCCCCATGGGGCCTGCCATCCTGACCGCGGATGAAGCGCCCGACCCCACCAAGCTTCGCCTGATCACGCATGTGAATGGCGAAAAGCGTCAGGATGCGCTGGTGGCGGATTTGATCTTTGATGTGCCGACGCTGATTGAAGCGATCAGCGCCGCCATTACGCTTGAACCCGGCGATGTGATTGCCACCGGCACGCCGGTTGGCGTTGGCATTGGCTTCACCCCACCGAAATTCCTGGCTCCGGGTGATGTAGTCCGGATAGAGATCAGCGGGATTGGTATTTTGGAAAATCCCGTCGCTTGAACTGCAAAAACAGGGAGGAACAACACAATGCAAAGACGCGCTCTTCTGGTCGGTGCCGCGGCGCTGCCCTTCACGAAGCCAGTGATGGCACAGGAAAACTACCCATCCCGCGCCGTTTCCATGGTGGTGGCCTTCCCGCCTGGTGGCCAGGCGGATGTCGTCGGCAGGCCCGTGGCGGCCACGCTTGAAAAACTCTGGCGCCAGCCCGTGCCGATCACCAATCGCGGCGGCGCAGCGGGCGAAATCGGCAATGGTTTTGTCGCGCGCAGCACGCCCGATGGCTATACGCTGCTGATGGGGCTTTCCTCATTGACCTATATCCCGGAAGCCGCGCGAATCAATGGCCGCACGCCGGCCTATACGCCGGAAATGCTGACGCCGATTGCGTTGTTTTCCGCCGATCCCACCGTGCTGGTGGTGCCCGCATCCAGCCCCATTCGCACCATCGAGGAATTCATAGCGGATGTGAAAGCAAAGCCGGGGCAGATCGCCTATTCCTCGGCGGGGAATTATTCCGCCTTGCATGTGCCAATGGCGATGCTGTCCCAGGCAGCAGGCTTGCAAATGCTGCATGTGCCATTCCAGGGCGGCGGCCCGGCGCTGACCGCGATTCTGAGCGGCCAGGTGCAGGCGCTGTCATCCGGCCCCGGTCCGGTGGCGCAGCATGTGCGCGATGGGCGCTTGCGCGCCTTGGCCACTTGGGGCCGGCAGCGTCTGAAGGGTTTTGAGGATGTGCCCACCCTGGTGGAAAAAGGCTTTTCGGATGTGGAATTCTACATCTGGGTTGGGATTTTCGCACCCACCGGCACACCGCCCGCGATCATCGAACGCATTCGCGATGCCTCACGCCAGGTGGCGCAGGATCCGGATTTCATCCGCATCATGGCAGGCAGCGGCAATACGCTGGATTACCGCGATGGCGACGCCTTCCGCCGCTTCTATGATGAGGATGCGGGGCGCTTGCTGCGTGTGGTCCGCGCGCTGGGCAAGATAGAATAGCGCCCTTGCGAAGGGGCCCTTGCTGACGCAGGCTTGGGCCTTCGTCCAATAATAACGAGGATATCATGACCACCGAAGCGCAAATCACCGCCTGGCTTGCCACGCAACAGGACGCCATGCTCGCTGAGCTCAAGGAAATGGTGAATACCGATGGCGGGTCTTATGACAAGGCGGGCGTGGATAAGACCGGCGCGCAGGTGAAGCGCTTTCTGGAAGGCCAGGGCATCGCGGTGGAGGTGGTGCCGCGCGAAAAGCACGGCGATTGCCTGCGCGGGATTGTGCCGGGCGCGCATGAAATCGCCTCCGGCAATCAGCAGAAGAATATCGTGCTGATGGGCCATCGGGACACGGTTTTCCCGAAGGGTGAGCCGGAACGCCGGCCTTTCACCATCCAAGGCAATATCGCCTATGGGCCGGGTGTGGCCGATATGAAGGCCGGCATTGTGATGAATATGTTTGTGCTGGCCGCCTTCCACAAATTCGGCGGCGCGCCCGGGCCGCTGGTTGGGCTTTTCACCGGCGATGAGGAAATTGGCAGCCCCGAAGGCCGCCCGGTGATTGAAAATGAAGCCCGCAGCGCGCGTGTGGTCTTCAATAGCGAACCGGGCCGGCCTTCCGGCAATGTCGTGACCGGGCGCAAGGGCGGCATGTTTTCCATGGTGGATATTGAAGGCAAGGCCGCGCATTCCGGCGGCAATTTCGAAGCCGGCATCAGCGCCATTGGCGAAGCCGCGCAAAAAATCGTCGCCATTCATGCGCTGACCGACCTCAAGCGCGGCATTACCTTGAATGTCGGGCTGGTGAGCGGCGGGCAAAGCGTGAATACCGTCGCCCCCGCCTGCCAATTCCAGATTGACCTGCGCTATGTCGAATTGGCGGATCGGGATGAGGTTGTCGGCAAGTTGCACGACATTGTGGCGAAATCCTTCGTGCCCGGCACCAAGGCGAAGCTGGTCATCAAGGGTGAATTTCTGCCGCTGAACGCGACGCCGGCGAGTGAGCGTGTGTTTGCCCTGTATCAGGGTGCCGCAGCCGATAGCGGCTTGAAGGTGGGCGGCGAGTTTTCCGGCGGCTGTGCCGATAGCGGCTTCACTGCCGCGATTGGCGCACCGACCATTTGCGCGGTCGGCCCCGTGGGCGGCAAGGCGCATAGCCCTGAGGAATATCTGGAAATTGACAGCATGGTGCCGCGCGCCCAGGCCATGGCGCGCGCCATCATGCGGCTGGAAAAGGCGGGGCTTTAACCCGCCTTATCCCCGCCAGGGGCGCACCTGCCAAAGCCGCTTCAGGCGATCATCCACGGATTGTGCAAAGGCACGATATTCAGCGCCCACCATGGTATTGAGCGGCATGAAATTGCGCGCCGCTTCGCGCTTGAAATTCTCATCCGCCAAAGCCGTGCGGAAGGCCGCTTCCAGCCGTGCCACAATGGCGGGCGGCATATTGGGTGGGCCGACAATGCCGCGGCTGGCGCCATGCACAATATCGAAGCCCAATTCGCGGAAAGTCGGCACATCGGCGGCTTCCGGCTGACGCTTCGCGGCAGCCTGCCCCAGCATCCGCACCTTGCCTTCCCGTGCCAATTGCAGCGCGTCATTCACATTGATCGCAGCCACATCCATATTCCCGCCGAGCAATTGCGGAATGAGCGGCGCGGCGCCGGCAAAGGGCACCTGGATCATGGGTTGAAGCCCCGCCAATTCCTCAAAATGCAGCACAAACAGATGATCATCGCTGCCAATACCCGTGGTGGCATAGGTGATCTGCCCGGGCCGTGCCTTGGCCGCCGCCACCAGATCCTGCAACGACTTCAGCGGGCTATCGGCACGCACATAGAAGCAATTGGCGTCTTCAACGATATTGCAGAGGAAGGTGAAATCCATCGCGCGGTAGCGCACCTGGCGTTCCAGCGGAATGGCGTTATGCGCGGGGATGGTGGTGGCGCCAATCGTGTAGCCATCCGCCGCCGCATTGAAGGTGGCTTCCAGCCCGATCTGCCCGGCAGCACCGGTACGATTGATGATCACGGGGCGCAGTCCAGGGATTTGCGCCGCGATCAGGGGCATAACTAAGCGGGTCATGATATCCACGCCCCCGCCGGCGGGGAAAGGCACAATCACTTCCATGGGCTTGTCACCCGGCCAGGCGGCCTGCGCCCGGACGATACCAGGGGTGGCGAGCAGGCTTGCGGATGCCAAAAGGCTGCGGCGATTGATCATTGTCATTCCTCCCAAATTATGGACCGCAGCCTAAGCGCTCATGGCTGGCGCTTGCAACTCACTGATCAACGCTTCCAGGGCCTGCGGGCGAAAAGGGCGCGCACCGCCTCCCCTTCCGCCAGCACCATGGCGCGATATTCCGGCCCCACCAGGGGGCGCAACGGCAGGGAGACCTTTTCGGCTTCTTGCGCGAAGCGGGGATCGGCCAGGGTTGCACGAAAGGCTGCGTCAAGCATCCGCACCGTTTCAGCGGGCAGGCGGGGCGGGCCGACAATGCCGCGCGCGCTGCCAATCACCACATCAAAGCCCAATTCGCGGAAGGTCGGCACTTGCGCGGCAGCTGACCAGCGCGAAGGCGATGCCTGCGCCAGACAGCGGATGCGCCCTTCACGCATCAAAACAATCCCCTCACTCATGTTGAAGGAAGCAACATCCACCGCGCCGGAGAGCAAATCCCGCTGCACCTGCGCTGTGCCATTGAAGGGCGCGTGCAGTGCACGGATATTGGCCGCTTCTTCAAGGCCCAGCAGCACCAGATGGTCATCGGACCCAACGCCAGCAGCACTGCCAACCGAAAGCGCTTCCGGCTTTTCACGTAACCGCGCAACCAGATCGCCAAGGCTCTGCAGCGGCGAATTGGCCAGCACCCATAAGCCACAGGCATCATCAACGATATTGGCAATATAGGTGAATTCCTCGGCCTTCCAGCGTACGGGCCGTTCCAGTGGCAGGGTCGAGACATTGAGGCTACCAATGGTCCCGAGCGTATAGCCATCGGGCGCCGCGTTGAAGATGGCTTCCATGCCGAGCTGGCCGGAAGCACCGGCACGATTGCTGATGACAAAGCGCACACCCGGCAAGCGCGGCGTGACCTGATGGGTTGCAAAGCGCGCCACCGCATCCACGCCGCCACCAGGCGGGAAAGGCACAATCACTTCAATGGCACGATCCACGGGCCAAGCCGCCTTGGCCGATTTGACCCAAGGCATGGCCAAGACGCCACCACCAAAAACTGCCAACTGCCGCCGTGTGAACATCGCTCCCCCCGATTTATTTCTTGAAGCATATGTTAGCGCATGAATCGGCGACGGCAAGAAAATTCATGCTTACCATTGGCGTCCTGCGCCGCGCCGTGCATGCTGGCGTGTCGGATGAATGTTACGGAGCATGGCAGATGGACGCGGCAACACGCGCGGAATTTCAGGTGGAAGGCCATTGGGCCATGGCGCGGCGGCATCGCATTCGCTGGATCCAATGCGACATCTACGCCCATATCAACCATGCCGCCTATTTCACGATGTTTGAGGATATGCGGATTGATTGGTGGTTGGCCTCCGGTGGGCGCTTCGGCGCGGATGCGGAAGGGCCGGTGGTGGCTTCCATTGAAGCGAAATACCTCCGTCCCGGACATTTCAATGAGGATGTACTGCTGACCGTGCGCGCAGTGAGTTTCCGGCGCAGTTCCTTCATTCATGAATATGGCCTCTGGCGCGATGGGCTTTTGTGTTCCGGGCGCGCGGTATGCGTGATTGTGAACAACGGGACCGGCGCCAAGGCGCCGATTTCAGACGCGCTTCGCCAATTGATGCTGACGCGCGACCAGGCGATTGCCGAGGGCTGAACACGGAAAGGAAACGCCATGCCCCATCAATTCTGCGAGGTGCGCGACGAAGGGCGCTTGCGCATTGTCACACTCAACCGGCCAGAGGTGATGAATGCACTCCATGCCGATGCCAATGAGGAGTTGGAGGCAGTTTGGGATGAATTCGCCGAGCACCCCGAACTTTGGGTTGGCATCATCACCGGCGCGGGGGATCGTGCCTTTTCCGCCGGCAATGATCTGAAGGTGCAGGCAGCCGGCAAGCGCCGCCCCCTGCCCCGCACGGGCTTTGCTGGCCTCACCAACCGGTTTGACCTCGAAAAGCCAGTGATTGCCGCGGTGAATGGCATTGCCATGGGGGGCGGGTTTGAAATTGCGCTGGCGTGTGATTTGATCATCGCTGCTGAGAACGCGGTATTCGCCCTGCCCGAACCGCGCGTTGGCCTGGTGGCGGGCGCTGGCGGGCTGCATCGCCTGCCGCGCATGATCGGCCAAAAGCAGGCGCTGGGCATGATCCTGACCGGGCGGCGCGTGCCTGCCGCTGAAGGCTTGCGGCTTGGCTTCGTGAATGAAGTTGTGCCGCAAGGCGAGGCCCTGGAAGCAGCGAAGCGCTGGGCAGCGCTGATCCTGGAATGCTCACCACTTGCAATCCGCGCGTCAAAGCAAGCGGTTTATGCCGGGCTGGATGAGGAAAGCCTCGCGCAGGCCATCGGCACCATGTATCCCGCGCAGGCGCGCAATCGCGACAGCCAGGATTTCATCGAAGGCCCAAAAGCCTTCGCTGAAAAGCGCAAGCCGAATTGGCGGAATATGTAAGGCGCCAGACGGCACTGTTTTTGAATTTTCGATAAAGCGAAGCGGAGCATGCGCATGAAGGAACGAATTGCGGTTTTCGGCATGGGGCAGATGGGGGCGAATATGGCCTCCCGCCTCACGGAACAGGGTTTTGATGTGCTGGGCTATGACGTGAACGAAGCGCGCCGGCAGGAATTGGCCGAACGCCAAGTCGCGGTTGCGGATACGGTGGAAGCCGCACTTGCCGGCCGCCCCGTGGTGCTGACCAGCCTGCCCGATCCTGCTTCAGCGAAATCCGCCTGGCTCGCGCCCGGTGGCCTTGTGGATCAGGCCGCGCCCGGCACCTTGATCATCGAGCTTTCAACCCTTGATCCCGATACGATGCGCGAAATCGCCGCCGCCGCTGCCGCCAAGGGTATCGCCGTGCTGGATTGCCCCGTGAGTGGTGGGCCGATGGAATCGCTCCGCGGTGAATTGGTGCTGATTGTGGGCGGCGATGTTGCCGATATCCGCCGCGCTGAACCCGTGCTGCAAAGCCTTGGGCAATCCTGGTCCCATACCGGGCCGATCGGCACCGCGAAAGCGGTGAAGCTGGTGAACAACATGATGTCCATGGGCAATGTGCTGATTGCCTGCGAAGCCTTTGCCTTGGGTGAAGCGGCAGGTGTTGCGCCCGAGACACTCTATCAGGTGCTCTCGCAAAGCGGCGGGCGTTCCTTTCATTTCACCAAGCGCTTCCCGAAGGCGCTCAAGAATGATTTTGATCCAGGCTTCAAGATGGAGCTTGGGGAGAAGGATCTGGCACTCGCGATTGAATTCGGCCGCGCCTTGCGTCAGCCAACACCGGCCACGTCAGCGGTGCGGGAATTGATGGCGCAGGCGCTGGCCACCGGCCATCGCGGGCGGGATGTGGTGGCGCTGCTTGAGATGTTTCGCGGCTTTACCGCGAAGAAATAAGGGGCGTCACAGCCCCCTCTCCGCCTTTGTTGCGGCCAGATCATCCTCGATGAAACCTTGGATGATCTCCTCCATTGGTTCCTGTTCGCGAAAGCCAAGGCGACGCGCGCGCGTCGCAGCGAAGGCACCGGGCCAGCCCTTCACAATGTCAAACACTTCCTTGTCGAAGACGAAACCCACCTTGTCGCGCGCTGCCTTGCCGGCCACCTGTTCCAGCCCGGCCAGGATTTTCGCAACCGTCAGGCTGCGCCCCGGCGGGTTGATGCCGCGGTCCAAGCCAAGCGGCGCCGTGTCCATCGCGGCTGCGTGCAAAAACCATTCAATGGTTGCGCGGGGCGAGCAAATCCACACCGCGAAATCATCCGGCACCGGACAATTCGTCTCAAGTCCCAGCAAGGGTTCCCGCACAATGGCGGAAACGAAGGAAGACGCCGCCTTATTGGGCCGGCCCGGGCGCACCATCACCGTTGGCAGGCGAAGGTTCACCGCATCAAGGAAGCCGCGGCGGCAGGCATCATGCAGCAGCAATTCGCCAATCGCCTTTTGCGCGCCATAGGAATTGGTCGGGATTTGCCGCCCATCATCCGGCACCACCGCATCCTGCCCACCACCGAAGGAAGCGACGGAAGATGTGAAAATCACGCGCGGCCTGGTGCCAAGCGCGCGGCAGGCCGCCAGCACCGCCAGCGTGCCATGCAGATTGACCTTCATGCCGAGATCGAAATCCGCTTCCGCCGCCGCACTCACCACCGCGGCCAGATGAAATACCACCTCGGTCCCCGCCGGAATGGCGGCGGCAACGGCAGCGGGGTCCGCGACATCGCCGCCAAGGCAGGTCACCGGGAAGGGCGCCGGCAGCGTGGCAGGCGCGGCAAGGTCGAATAGCGTGAGGCCCGTGATGGCCCGCCCGCCAAGGGCACCATCCTTGGCGAGCCGCGCCGCCAATTTACGCCCCAAAAAGCCAGCCCCGCCCAGAATGGTGATCCGCATCCGTTTGACCCTCCCGTTACAGTGCAAGGTTTGGCGCGCGGCGCGGAAGGGCGCAATATGGGGGCATGATCGAAAAGCGCCCTTTCCGTTATTTCCTGAACCGCAACCATGGCGTGCCCGGCATCGCCGTGCTGCCTGAGGGCGGCTATGCCCGCGCCAAGGCGGAAATCATGACCTGGCCGGGCTATGCGCCAACCCCTTTGGTGGGGCTGGATGCCATCGCCAAAGCCACCGGCGTCGCGCGGCTGCATTACAAGGATGAGGCTTCGCGCTTCGGCCTGGCTTCCTTCAAGGCGCTTGGCGGCGCCTATGCGGTGATGCGCGTGCTGCAAGCGGAACTCGCCAAGCGCGATGTCGCGCGGGAAGCGACCAGCGCTGACCTGATCGCGGGCACCTATAAGGAAGCCACCGGCAAGATCACGGTCTGTTGCGCGACCGATGGCAATCATGGACGTTCCGTCGCCTGGGGCGCGCAGCGTTTCGGCGCGGCTTGCGTGATTTTCGTGCATGAGACGGTCAGCCAAGGCCGGCGCGATGCCATCGCCAAATATGGCGCGGAAATTCGCGTGGTGCCGGGCAATTACGATGATGCGGTACGTGAAGCGCAGAAGCAGGCCGAGGCGAATGCCTGGTTCGTCGTCTCCGACACCTCATACCCCGGCTATACGGAAGTGCCGCGCGATGTGATGCAGGGCTATCGCCTGATGGCCGATGAGGCTGCGGATCAGATCGGTGAAGCACCGACCCATGTTTTCATCCAAGGCGGTGTTGGCGGCGTCGCGGCGGCGGTTTCGGTGCAAATGCGCGCGCGGTTTGGCGCTGGTGTGAAGCTGATTGTGGCCGAACCCGACAAGGCCGATTGCCTGCTGGCAAGTGCGGAGGCCGGAGAGCCCGTCACCGTGCCCGGTGATCTTGATACCCTCATGGCCGGGCTTGCCTGTGGTGAGCCTTCATTGCTGGCCTGGCAGGAATTGGAACGCGGCGCCTTCGCCTTCATGTCGGTATCGGATGAAAGCGCGGTGGAATGCATGAAGCTGCTCGCGCGCCAGACACCGCCGATTGTCGGGGGCGAAAGCGCGGTGGCGGGCTTGGCAGCGCTGCTGCTGGCGATGCAGGAACCCTATGCGCGCGCGGCACTTGGCCTTGGCGCGGATAGCCGCGTGCTGCTGTTTGGCACGGAAGGGGCAACGGATCCGGAGGTTTATGACCGGCTGGTGAAGGGCTGAAGCTTTTCAGACCGCCAGCAGCGCATCCAGCTTGCCGGCGCGATCCAAGGCGACAAGATCATCCGAACCGCCGATGGATTTTCCATTAATGAAAATCTGCGGCACGGTGGTGCGCCCGCCAGAATTCTCAATGGCACGGCGCCTGGCGTCAGACCCATGCGGCGCGTCAAATTCCTGATAGGTCACGCCCTTTTTCTCAAGCAGCGCCTTGGCGCGGTCGCAATAGGGGCAGAAATAGGTTGTGTAGATTTCGATCTTGGCCATGCGCGCAAGATTGGCGTTTAGCTGCTTATGGTCAAGCCGCGCGAAGACGCGGATCGGGCACCCGCGCCGCCGCCAGCACCTCCACCCGCGCGGCACCCGCGGCAAGCAAGGCGTGCGCGCAGGCTTCCGCCGTGGCGCCGGAAGTCATGACATCATCCACCAGCAAAACGCGCTTGCCGGCCACCCGCGCGGGGCGGGCCACGCTGAAGGCATCCGCCACAAGTGCGGCGCGTTCCGCAGCACCCTTATCGCCAAGCGGCAGGGTGGCGCGGGTGCGGCGGAGCAAATCCGGCACCACGCGGCGGCCAGAAAGCCGACCCAGGCGCTGCGCCAGTAACGCCGCCTGGTCATAGCGCCGCGCAATCAATCGCCGCCAATGCGCCGGCACGGGCGCCAGCAGATCAGCCCCCGCCAACATCTCAGCCCCCGCACGCGCCATAAGGCGCGCGAGCGGCGCCGCCATTTCCGTCCGGTCAGCATGCTTGAAGGGCAGGATCAGGCGCTTGGCACCCTCATCATAGCGCAACGCCGCGCGGGCCACCGCGAAACCCGGCGCGCGGTTGAGGCATGGGGAGCATAGCAGCGCGCCATTGGCACCCCTTTCGGCCTCTCCCTCATGCGCGAAGGGTATGCCGCAGCGCGCGCAAAACGGTGCCGAGATCAGGTTCAGGCCGCTGAAACAGGTGGCGCAGAAACTGCCCTGCTTTTCGACCTCTGCCTCACACGTCAGGCAATGCGGCGGCAGCAGGATGTCGAGAAGTTTCTCCGGCGCCCTGCCAAATCCGCTTTTCAATCGGTTCAGCAAGGCGCCGGGGGGCATCACTTAATGCCAATGGCCGAAGGGGGCATCACCATCCTTCGCCACTTCATTGACCAGATCTATTTCCCAGGAGAGGTATTCGCGCATCGCCGCTTCCACCCCGTCATTCCGGTCATAGGGGCGGAGGTAGAAATCCGCGCAATCCGCATCGGCGGGGTTGCGCCGATCCGCTTCCATGGGCAGCCCCGCCGCGCGCCAGGCCTTGGTGCCGCCTTCCAGGATGAACACCGGCAGGCCCGTCAGCGCCGCCGCTTCCGGTGCCGCCAGCCGGGCCAGCGCCGCATCGGGTGCTGCAATCGCGACCAACCGCGCACCGGCCAAAGCGCCGCGCAGCCTGTCCAACCGGGACCGAATGGCCCAATGCGCGCCGGGGATATGCCCATCGCGGAAATCAATGGACCGCGCGAGGTCAATCACCTGCACGCCGCCCTTCACGCTTTCGGCGGCGAGTTCTTCCGGCGTCAGGTTTGGCAGCTTCACGGCATCGGCTTCCGGGCATGCCGGCTGCCAGGGACCGGTGGCGAGCATGCCATTCAACCCATCGGTCAGCACCATCACCTCCCAGCCGCCCAATTGGCGCAGCCAGCCGGCAGTCATGCGCGCGCGGGTGCCGGTGTCATCCACCAGCACAATCCGCGCATGACGCACCGCAACCCATTGATCCGTCGCCTGCACCAATTGCCCACCAGGCGCGGAACGGCTGCCAGGCATATGCCCTGCCGCATATTCCGCCGGATCACGCACATCCAGCACATAGGTGCTGCGCGTTGCATCCGCCTGCCAGCGGGCCAAATCAGCGCGCGTGCCGAAAACCACGCCATGGCGCTTGGCGAAAGCATCCGCACGCGCAAAGGCTTCCGCCGCGCCTTTCGGCGTGCCCTGCGGGAAGCTTGCGGTCTTGCCGCGATCGCACGTAAAGCCGGCCAATTCCCAGCCCATGGTGCCATTGCGCAACGCCACTACCTTGTTGGGAATGCCCGCGCTGCGGAGTGATTCGGCGCCCATGATGGACCGCGTGCGCCCGGCGCAATTCACCACCACGGTGGTTTCCGGCCGGTTCACAAATTCACCGATGCGATAGACCAATTCACCGCCCGGCACATCCACCGCGCCGGGGATGGACATGCGGTTGAATTCTTCCATCGGGCGGCTATCCAGGATCACCATATCGGTGCCGGCATCCATCATCGCCTTCAATTCCTCGGGATCAACCGAGGGCGTTTCATAATGATGTTCCACCCATTCACCGAAAGCCTTGGACGGCACATTGACGCCGGAAAAAGCCGTGTAGCCGGCGGCGATCCAGGCAGGCGTACCCCCTTGCAGCACCGACACATCCGTGCAGCCGATGCTTTCAAGATAATCGGCCAGCCGCCCCGCCAACCCCTCCCCGCCATCCACGCAAACCACGCGCGTAGATAAGCGAGGCAATATGGCACGGGCGCGGAGTTCCATGCGCGAAACCCCACAAGCATTGGCCCAGAACAAATGGGAACGGCCGAATTCGCCATCTTCCCGCGCATCCAGAATGGCCAATTCCCGCCCATCGCGGATCCAGCCCTTCAGGCTGGCCGCATCAATCATCCGTGCCATGGCAGGATCAGCCTTTTGGTGTTGCCGTCGGCGCCATGAAATTCGTGTTATAGGGCTTCACTTCGCCGGTTTCCGCATCAAACGCCTTGCGGTCATCCAGCTTTTCCAAGGCCAGGCCATACATGTGCAAATGCCGCGTCGGCACGCTGCCCGTTGTGTGGATGGAATGGATATCTTCCGGCATCAGCGCAATGCCGCGGCCCGGTTCCACCATGATTTCCTCACGCAGGCGCAATTCGCAGCGCGCGGGGTCAGACCCATCATCCAGCCGGTCATAAACCTTGTTGAGTTCCTGCCCATCCACGGCCACCACGCAGGCCCAGGTGGTGTGGTCATGCGGCTTGGTTTCATTGCCGGGGTTGAGCGCATTCAGATAGAGCGCAAACAGATTATTCTCATCTTCCTGCAGCATGTAGCGCCGGCTGCCCTTTTCGCCATTCGGCGGCGGGGGAAATTCGCTGGACGGGAAAAGATGTTCCTGCGCGGCAAGCTTCATCAATTCGCCCTTGATGGCTTCAAGCGATGAACGGCTGACACCTTGGCTCCGTTCAATCACGCGGATGCGGTCAATGGTCGCGGCCACGGCGGCAGCGCGGGCGGCCTTCACATCAGATGCGTTCATGGTTTTCCTCCTATTCCAGATCAGCGAAGCCTAGCCCGTCTTGCGCGGCGGGGAAACAGGGTGCATCCCAAGCCCCCATGACCGACCAGATGCGCGTCTTTGACCGAGCCCTTGTCGCGCGCCGCCGCGCCCGGGCGGTCGCCAGCGTGGACCAGGTGGCGCCGATTCTGGAGGATGCGGCGGACAGGCTGCTCGATCGGCTGGATGACACCACGCGGCGCTTCACCCGCGCGCTTGATTTGGGCGGGCGCGGCTTTGTGGCGCCGAAGCTTGCGGCGCGGGGGATACCCTTTGTGGTCTCGGCCGATCTGGCGCCGGGCATGGCGGCGCGTGGCGGGGGCCTGGCCGTCGCGGCAGATGAGGAATTCCTGCCCTTTGCGGAGGGCGCCTTTGACCTGATTGTCGCCTCCCTCTCGCTGCATTGGGTGAATGATTTGCCAGGGGCTTTGATCCAAATCCGCCGCGCGCTGGCCCCTGATGGGCTATTCCTGGCAAGCCTGCCCGGCTTGCCCACGCTTGGCGCCATGCGCGCCGCTTTGGCCGCGGCGGAAACTGAATTGCGCGGCGGCTTATCGCCCCGCATTTCTCCCTTCCCGGAATTGCGCGATGGCGCGGGGCTGTTGCAGCGCGCGGGCTTCGCGCTGCCGGTCGCGGATGCCGAGGATATGGCGCTCCGCTACCGATCCGCCTTCGGCATTTTCGCTGATTTGCGCGCGGCTGGTGAGGCGAATGCGGTGCTGGCGCGTGATGGGCGCACGCCCCCGCGCGCGCTGTTCCCCATGGCGGCGGCGCGGCTTGGCGATGGCGCGATTGACCTTTCGCTCCGGCTTTTGGTGTTGACCGGCTGGGCGCCCGCCCCCTCCCAGCAAAAGCCGGCGCGGCCCGGTAGCGCCAATGCTCGGCTGGCGGATGCCTTGGGCGCGCAGGAATTCGGCACCGGCGAGAAAGCAGGCAAGCCCAGGTGAAGCCTTGCATCCTGCCGCGTCGCGGCGCATTTTGGTCGCTTCACCAGCACGAGCCTTGAGACCCCATGGAGCAGCAAGGCGGCGAAGCGCGCCGCATCACCATCCACAAGCCTGAGGATTTCGCGGGCATGCGCCGCGCGGGGCAGCTTGCGGCTGAAACGCTTGACATGATCACCGCCCATGTGCGGCCAGGCATTTCGACCGGGGAGATTGATCAGCTCTGCCATGATTTCATGGTGGAACGCGGCGCCATTCCTGCGACGCTTGGCTATCGCGGCTACACGAAATCCTCCTGCACCTCGGTCAATCACGTTGTCTGCCACGGCATTCCGGGGGATCGCGTGCTGGCGGATGGCGATATCATCAATATTGATGTCACCGTCATCCTGGATGGCTGGCATGGCGATACCAGCCGCATGTATGCAGCCGGTGAGCCATCCACCAAGGCCAAGCTGCTGATGGATGTGACTTACGACGCCATGATGAAGGGCATCGCCGCCATTCGTCCGGGGGCGACGCTCGGCGATATCGGGCACGCCATTCAGGTGCATGTGGAAAAGCATCGCTTCAGCGTGGTGCGGGATTTCTGCGGCCATGGCATTGGCCGGCACTTTCATGAACCGCCGAATGTGCTGCATTTCGGGCGCCCCGGCGAAGGGCCCAAGCTGAAGCCCGGCATGTTCTTCACCGTGGAACCCATGGTGAATGCCGGCCGGCCCGAGGTGAAAATCCTGGATGATGGCTGGACTGCCGTGACGCGCGACCGGTCCCTTTCCGCGCAATTCGAACATATGGTGGCGGTGACGGACACGGGGGTGGAGATTTTCACCCTTTCCCCCAAGGGCATGCATAAGCCGCCCTATAGCGGATGAATCCAGCGCCGCTGCTGGCCGCGCCCTGGCTGGTGCAGCTGCATGTGGCGGCGGCACTCATGGCCCTTGTTCTTGGCCTGGTACAGTTTATTCGTCCCAAGGGCAGCGATGCGCATCGGCTGATGGGCTGGTGTTGGGTGGGGTTGATGGCGCTTGTGGCGCTGTCTTCCTTCGGCATTACCGGGGTTGCGGGGCCAGGGAGCTTCAGCTGGATTCATGGCCTTTCCGCCTTTACTCTTTGTGGCTTGGTTGCGGCAGTCTTCCTGGCGCGGCGGGGCCGGATCGGGGCGCATCGCTGGTCCATGATTGGGCTCTATCTGGGCGCCTTGCTGATCACCGGCGCCTTTACGCTGCTCCCCGGTAGGATCATGGGTCGCGTTGTTTTTGGCTGGTAAATTTCTACCATAAGTTTTATTTATTGCCCTGTTTTCGCGCATAAGGGGTGGCGACGCGCCTAAGCATGGCTATCCGCAAGACCAAAGGCCTCGCCGAGGCTAATGCCCTGCCAGGGCTGGAACTGAGCATGGATGACGGGGGTGATCCCCCCGGCCATTTGGGCCATCGCGCCCGCATGCGCGAAAAACTGCTGCGCGCCGGACCGGATGCGCTGCTGGATCACGAATTGCTGGAAATGGTGTTGTTTCTGGCACTGCCGCGCCGCGACACCAAACCCATCGCCCGCGCGCTTTTGGCGCGTTTTGGGTCCTACGCCGGTGCCATCAGCGCGCCGCACCAGGAATTGGGCCAGGTTGAAGGCTTGGGCGAAGCCGGCATCGCCGCACTACGCTGCGTCCAGGCCGCCGCCTTGCGCTTGGCACGAGAGGAAGTGCGCGAAAGCCCCGTTTTGAACAATTGGGAAAAGCTGATCGCCTATTTGAACGCCGCCCTGGCGCGGGAGAGGATCGAACAATTCCGCATCCTGTTTCTGGATGCCAAGAACCGGCTGATCGCCGATGAGGCGCAGGCCAAGGGCACGGTCAATCACACGCCGGTCTATCCGCGCGAAGTGGTGCGCCGCGCCCTGGAATTGCAGGCAACCGCGCTGATCCTGGTGCATAATCACCCATCCGGTGATCCCACCCCTTCCCGCGCCGATGTGGAGATGACACGAGAGATCGGCCAGGCCGCGACCATGCTTGGCATTGTGCTGCATGATCATTTGATCATCGGCAATGGAAGGCATTATTCCTTCCGCCGCGAAGGGCATCTTTGACCCTGCCATGTCCCTTGGCACCCATGGCAAGGCGCGCCAAGCCTGATAGGGTATTGGTTATGAGCATGACCTATCGGGTTGAGGCCTATAACCTCTCCCACGCTTCAGAAAATCGCATCCATGATGATGCGACGGCGCAACGCTTTGGCTTTACCGGCGGGCTGGTGCCGGGGGTGGAGGTTTTCGCCTATTGCTGCCATCCGGCAGTGGCGCACTGGGGGCGCGATTTTCTGCGCCGCGGAGAGATCTCGGCGGGTTTCCAAAAGCCGGTCTATGATGGGCGTATCGCGACTGTCACCGCAACGCCTGACGCCGATGGCTTGGCGCTTTCATTGGAAAGCGAGGGCGTTGCCTGTGCCAGCGGTTTTGCGCGCATGCCAGAGGCACCACCGCAAGCCGTATCGCTGGCCGATTGGCCCGCCGCATCACCGCCCGAAACACGCCCGACGGCGAGCGATGAAAGCCTGGCGCCCGGGCTTTGGCTTGGCACGCGTGCACTGGAACTGACGCCACAGGTCTTGGCTGATTATCTGCGCGATGTCCGCGAAACAGCGCCGCTTTATGCCGAACAGGGCATTGCCCATCCCGGCCTGATCTTGCGCATGTGCAATTGGCTGCTCACGCAAAATGTTGTGCTGGGGCCTTGGATTCATATCGGCAGTAAGCTGAGGTTTCATGGTGAAGCGCGGGTGGGTGAAAGCCTGACCGCGCGCGGGCGCATCACCGCCAATATTGACCGCAAAGGGCATCGGATTGTGACGATTGACGCGCTGGTGCTGGCGGATGACGCACGCCTCGTGGCGCGGGTGACGCATGACGCGATTTGGCGCCCGCGCCAGGTGGCGGAGGCGGGCGCCTAAAGGATTTCCCCGCCCATCACGGCTGCACCGTGCGTTGCAGCCTTTCCACCGCAAACCCTTCCCGCCGCGCAATCGCGACCGCCGCCGCATAATCCGCTTCCGCCATCACTGGCGTGCGCGACAGGATCCAAAGATAATCGCGCCGCGGTGCGCCCACCACGGCCCAGCGATACTCAGGATCAAGCCCAATGATCCAGTAATCGCCGAAGAAGGGCCAGAAGAAGCTGACACGCAGCCGATCATTGCCGGGGCTGGCACTACG
>JBIKXA010000170.1:0-7747 GCA_044356015.1 Roseomonas sp. | reverse complement strand
GTGGGGTTTGCGATACGGCGCCCTGGCGCTTAGACTTCGCACTGGGAAGAAAACTGTCCGCATCCGGTTCGGGCGCGGTGGATCGAAGGCAGAAGCAGATGCTCGTCATTTCCGAACAAGGCATTGGCCATATCATCGAAGCCTGGCTCAAGCGCTTCAATGCGGCGCTGGCGGCGGGCGATAAGGCAGCGCTCAGCGCGCTGTTCCGCGCTGATAGCCATTGGCGCGATATCGTGGCGCTGGGACGACGCATCCGTACCGTCAGCGGGCAGGGGACACTGGTGGAAGCGCTGCTGGCTGCGGTCGCGGAAGCCGGCGCGCGGGATTTCGCGATTGATGAGGAACGCGCCGCACCACGCTTTGTGGAACGCGCCGGCGAAGACACCATCGAAGCCATTCTGCGGTTCGAGACGAAGATCGGCACCGGTGCCGCGCTGCTGCGCCTGAAGCGCGCCGAAGCCTCAGGCGATGCGCCAATGGCCTGGGTGCTGACCACGGCACTTGATAACTTGCGCGGCTTTGATGTGGATACCATGCGCGAAGCGCGTGAAGAACCGGCTTTTGAGCGCGAATTCAACGGCCCGAATTGGCTGGATAAGCGGCGCGAGGCCGCGCGTTTCGAAAACCGCGATCCGGCGGTGCTGATTGTGGGTGGCGGGCATGCCGGCATCACCGCCGCCGCCTGGCTTGGCGCGCTGAATGTTGAGGCGCTGATCGTGGATCGCATGGCGCGGATCGGCGATAATTGGCGGCTGCGCTATCATGGCCTCAAGCTGCACAACCAGATGCATAGCAACCACCTCCCCTTCCTGTCCTTCCCGAAAACCTGGCCGAAATATATCCCGAAGGACAAGATCGCCAATTGGCTCGAATCCTATGTCGAGACGATGGAGATCAATTTCTGGACCAAAACAAGCTTCGAAGGCGCGGAATATGACGCGGCGGCGAAGTGCTGGGTGGCGCGGCTCAGGCTTGCTGATGGCAGCGAACGCATCATGCGCCCGCGCCACATCATCATGGCAACCAGCGTGAGCGGCACGCCGAACCTGCCGGATATCCCCACACTTGATCGCTTCAAGGGCAAGGTTGTGCATTCATCCGGCTTCAAGAATGGCGCGGCATGGAAAGGCAAGCCGGTTTATGTTTTCGGCACCGGCACCAGCGCGCATGACATTACGCAAGATTTGCATGGCAATGGCGCCAAGGTGACGATGGTGCAGCGCAGCCCGACATTGATCGTGAATGTGGAACCGAGTGCCCAGCTTTATGATGGCGTCTATTACGGCAAGGGACCAACGCTGGAAGACCGTGATTTGATCAATGTGTCCTTTCCGCTTTCGGTGATGAAACAGGCGCATAAGATCCTGACGGATAAGACGCGGGAATTGGACAAGCCTTTGCTGGATGGGTTGGAAAAGATCGGCTTCCGGCTGGAATTCGGCGATAATGGCACCGGCTGGCCGCTGAAATATCGCTCTCGCGGCGGTGGCTATTACTTCAATGTTGGCTGTTCGGAATTGCTGGTGCGGCGTGAAGTGGGGCTGATCCAGTATCACGACATCGCCGAATTCACCGCGACCGGCATGAAGATGAAGGATGGCCGCGCATTGCCGGCGGAATTGCTGGTGCTCGCCACCGGCTATAAGGGCCAGGATCATCTGGTGCGCGGCTTCTTTGGCGATGCGGTGGCGGATCGCGTCGGTAAGGTCTGGGGCTTTGATGAAGCCGACCAGGAATTGCGCAATATGTGGATGGAAACGCCGCAGCCGGGCTTGTGGTTCACCGGCGGTTCCTTCGCGCAATGCCGGATGTATTCCAAGTATCTGGCCATGCAGATCAAGGCGCGGGAAGAAGGCTTGGTTTGACGAGAGCTTATCGCGTTCAGATGGAAAATTCTGAACGCGGAATGCTTAATCTGGCGCGTCGCTGAAGGGGTTTCGCACCGTGACCCCTCGCCAAATAAAGCCATCCTGCATGTCTTCGGAAAGCAGGAAACGGCAGCCGGCCTGCGCTGCCGCGGCCAGCATCACGGCATCCCAAAAGCTGAGGCGATGGGTGGTCACCAATTCCATCGCCTCGACAATCACATCCGGTGTTGTCTCGATCATCGCATAACTATCCGACCAGCCAAGCAAGGCACTGCGCACTTCCGCTGCCTCGCGCTTGGCCTTGCGCGTCAGTACGACAAACAACTCACCAAACGCCTGCACGGGAAGCATCACTTCATGCTCCGCGAATTCCTGCAATATCCTGAGCGCCGCGTCCTTGCGCGCCTGGCCATTCAGGCCTTCGGCATAGGCAAGGATATTGGTGTCGAAGGCGACGCGCATTTCAGCGCTCGTATAATGCGTCGCGGCTCCAGCGGCCGATATCCTGAACGGGTTGCGCCGCAAGGCGCGCCAGCAAGGCCTCGCGCGCGGATTTGCGGCCTGCTTCGGCGGCGCTGCAAGGCCCGATCTGGGCAACCTGCTCGCCATGGGATGTGACCACAAAGCGCCGGCCTTCTTCGCGAACTTCACGCAGCAGGCGGGAAAAGGCGCGGTTTGCCTCGGCGGCTGAGATGATCTGATCCATGGCATAAATATAGTGAATTGCACTACTTTCTGCAACCGATGCCGCTATTGGCCTGACGTGGCTCGGTCACCAGCGCCGCGCAGCGCCCACATCAGGCTTGCCGCAAACGCCGCCAGCAATAGCCAAAACACCGTCAGCGTCGCACCGGCGCCGAAGGCATCCATCGCAATTCCCGCCATCAGTGGCGGGAGGCAAAAGCCGATATGCGCCACCAGAAAAACGCCCGCCGCCGCGCGGGCGCGATCCAGCCCGGCCTTTTCGGAAACCCCCGCCAACCCGCCGATATACAAAAACCCATAAGCCGCGCTGCCAACCAGCGCCCCGCCCAGCAGCAGTGCGGGCAATGCAGCATGCAGCGTGCCCCACATCACCAGGCCCGCGCCAAGCACCAGCACTGGCAAGCCAAGCAGCACCAGGCGGCGCGCCGCAATCCGCGCCATCAGCTGCTGCACCAAAGCCCCCACCAGAATCATGAAGCACACCGCAAGCGGTCCCATGCGCGGATAGCCCGCTTCAGTCAGCGCGGTTGGCACGGCGGTGATCACCGTGCCCGTCACCGCCCAGGCGGCGAGCATACTCAGTGAAAGCGGCAGCGTGCCGCGCGGAAAGCTTGGCATGCGCAGCCAGGCAACACGCGCCGGGGTTTTGGTTTCCGGCAGGAAAAACACCATCAGAAAGATGGTCGCGAGTGCCGTCATATGCAGCCAGAAAGTCAGCGGCGGTTCACCCGGTCCGAAGATTTCCATCGCCGCCATGGTGGCGATGCCGCCTGCGGCAAACCCGCTCGCACTCGCCAATGTGGTCACCTGCGCCGCGCGCCGCCCGGCTTCCGGCCCCTCGGCCAATTCCGCTGCCCAGGCGGTCGCGCCGCCGGCCAGCAAACCCACCGCCAGGCCCTGCATGCCGCGCGCGAAGGCAAGTGCCGCAAGCCCCGGTGCGGTGATCAGCGCAATCGTGCCGCAAATCGTCAGTGCCAGCGCGGCCAGGATGCAGGGCTTGCGCCCGATGCGGTCCGACATGCCGCCCAGCAAGGGTGCGGAGATGATCGCACTTGCCGCATAGGCGATGAAGGCCGCCGAAAGCCCGCCCGCGCCCTGGCCATCCCGCGCCGCATAGGTGGTGAAAAGCGGCATGGCGAGCGTCGTTGAAAAACCAATGGTGAAGACCGCCGCGCCAATCACCCAAATCCCGCGAGAACTTGCCAAGCCTGGCGCTCCTGAAACTACCCCGATGTTCCGGGGCTTGCGCTGCCCCGTCAATCACTGTTTCGCCAAAGGGCCCGGCGTGATATGCACGCGCATGGCCCGAGCATCGGCCAAATCCTCTCAAGGTCGCAGCGCGCCCCCCCGCAGCCCGGCCAGAGAGGCCCTCGGCGCGCGTCTTTCCGCCCCCCCCTCTCGTCCCGCGGCGCGTCCGCGGCGGCGCTTTTCGCTGCTGCGCTTTGGTTTCCTTGCGATGATCTGGGGGCTGGTCGCGGCTTCGCTGGTTTTGATCGCCCTGGCGTGGGATTTGCCGCGCCCGGAATCGGCGCTTGCCACAACGCGCCGGCCTTCGACCACGTTGCTTGCTGCGGATGGCAAGCTGCTTGCGACCAATGGCGATTTGTATGGGGAAACGCTCAGGCTGCGCGACATGCCAGCGCATCTGCCGGCGGCCTTCATCGCCATTGAGGATCGGCGCTTCCGTGACCATTGGGGCATAGACCCGATCGGGCTTTTGCGCGCGGTGCATGCGAATTTCACCTCGGGCCGTGTGGTGCAGGGGGGATCAACCCTCACGCAGCAATTGGCGAAAAACCTGTTCCTGACGCCGGAACGCAGCCTGAAGCGCAAGGCGCAGGAAGCCATGCTGGCCTTTTGGTTGGAACAGCGTTTCAGCAAGGATGAATTGCTGGAGGTCTATCTGAACCGTGTCTATCTCGGCGCCGGCACCTATGGTGTGGATGCGGCGGCGCGGCTTTATTTTGGAGTCTCGGCCAGGCGGCTGGCGCCCGGGCAGGCAGCGGTGCTGGCGGGGCTGCCCAAGGCACCATCGCGGATCAATCCGCGTGTCAATGAAGGCGCGGCACTGACGCGCGCGTTGGAAGTGCTGACCGCCATGGTGGAAACCGGCGCGCTGACCGCGACCCAAGCCTTGCAGGCAGCCGAGGCCATTCAATTTGCGCCAGCACCTTCGCGCGATGCCGGCTGGTTCGCCGATTGGGTGCAGGATGGCATGGCGGGGCGCGCACCTGGCAATGCTGATCTGGTGCTGCGGACCACGCTTGACCCCGCGCTGCAAGCCGCTGCCGAGGCGCGGATAGATGCCATCCTGGCCGGGCCGGGCGCGCGGGCCGGGGTATTCCAAGGCGCGGTGGTCGCGATGGATGCCGCAACGGGCGCGGTGCGCGCCATGGCGGGGGGGAAGGATTATCGCAATAGCCCCTTCAACCGCGCCACTCAGGCGCGGCGCCAGCCCGGCAGCGCCTTCAAACCCTTCATCTTCCTTGCCGCCCTGGAAGCAGGCTTTGGGCCGCAGGATATGGTTGCGGATACTGCGCTCAATCTTGGCGGCTGGTCACCAGGCAATGGGCAATGGCGCGCGCGCGGCGAAATCAGCGTCGAAGAAGCGCTGGCCCATAGCGTGAATACTTCGGCCGTCCGGCTGATGCAGCGCGCGGGCGGGCATCGCAAGGTGGCGGATGTGGCGCGGCGCGCGGGGTTGGATGGCCCTTTCCCGCGCGATGCGACAATCGCGCTCGGCACGGGCGAAGTAGCTTTGCTTGATCTGGTGGCGGCTTACGCGCCCTTCGCCAATGGCGGGTTTCGAGTGGCGCCCTTTGGTGTGGCGCAGGTGCAGGCCGAAGGTCGCCCCTGGCCCTTGCCTCGGCCTCAGCCTGAACGCGTTTTTGCGCCTGAGCATATGGAAGCGATGCGCAGCATGATGGCAGCCGTGGTGGCGCGCGGCACTGGGCGCGCGGCGGCGATCCCAGGCCGGAGCGTGATCGGCAAGACCGGCACCACGCAGGAATACCGCGACGCCTGGTTCATCGGCATCAGTAGCGGCCTTGTGATGGGCGTTTGGCTTGGCAATGATGATGGCGTGCCGATGGATAATGTCGCGGGCGGCGGCTTGCCCGCGCGGCTATTCCGGGAAATCCTGGAAAGCGCCCATGTCGCCAGCCCAAGGGGATGATGACCGGGCAGCACAGATCAGGCTATGCTTTTTACAATAACAAGGGAAACAGCCACACCATGCCGACCACCCTGATCCGCAAGGCCGATCTGATTGTCGCCTGGGATGCCAGCGAAAAATCTCACACCTATCTGCCCGATGCGGATATGGCCTTCACCGATGGCACGCTCAGCTTTGTTGGCCGGCATTATGAAGGCCCGGCGGATGAGGTGATGGATGGCAAGGGCCTGATGATCATGCCGGGCCTGGTGAATATCCATTCCCACCCCTCCAGCGAGCCGATGAATAAGGGCTTTTTGGATGAGGTCGGCTCACCGGGTCTCTATAATTCCTCGCTCTATGAATACATGCCGATCTTCCGCGCGGATGCGGAAGCGGTGCCGCATTGCGTGCGTGTGGCGCTTTCCGAATTGCTGCTTTCCGGCGTGACAACGCTGGCTGATCTTTCCATGGCGCATCCGGGCTGGCTTGATTTGCTGGCGGAAGCGGGGATGCGTGTTTGCGTGGCGCCAATGTTCCGTTCCGCGCGCTGGTACACCAAGAATGGCCATGTGGTGGAATATGAATGGGATGAAAAAGCCGGGGAGAAGGCGATGGAAGAAGCGCTGCGGCTTGTTGAACGTGCGGAACAACATGAATGCGGCCGCCTTTTCGGCATGGTGGTGCCGGCGCAGATTGATACCTGCTCGGCTGGGCTACTGAAGGATAGCCGCGCGGAAGCCAATAAGCGCGGGCTTTCCTGGCAAGTGCATGCGGCGCAATCCGTGGTGGAATTCCACGAAATCACGCGCCGGCATGGCACAACGCCGATTGGGTGGCTTGATTCACTCGGTCTGCTCGGCGAACGCGCAATCATCGGGCATGGGATTTTCCTGGATGATCATCCTTCCACGCGCTGGCACACCGAAACCGATCTGAAGCGGCTGGCGGAAACCGGTACCACGGTGGCGCATTGCCCAACGGTTTTTGCGCGGCGCGGCATCGCTTTGCGTGATCTTGGCCGATATATGCGAGGCGGCGTGAATATGGGGATCGGTACGGATACCTATCCGCATAACATGCTGGATGAAATGCGGCTTGCGGCGCATATCGCGCGCACCCAGGCCAATTCGCCGCGCACGCTGCGCACCACGGATTTGTTCAATGCCGCGACCATCGGCGGCGCAATCGCACTTGGGCGCGACGATATCGGGCGGCTTGCCGTGGGCTGCAAGGCGGATTTCTCGCTGGTGGACATCACCCATCCCATGATCCGCCCGGCCTATGACCCCATTCGCAGCCTGATCTACGCAGCCGGCGACCGCGCGCTGAAGGCGGTTTTCGTGGATGGCCGCAAGGTGGTGGAAAATGGCGAGGTGCTGACGATGGATTACCGCCAGGCCGCCGAACATTTGCATGAGGCGCAGAAGCGCGTGATCGCCAGGGTGCCGAAGCAGGATTGGGCGCATCGTCAGGCGGAACAGATTGCGCCACCAACCTTTCACTGGTCTTGAAACGCGCCCCGGCAGGGGCTTCAATAGTTGTGAACTCACCCCTGGTGGAAAAGGAAACTACCCATGACCGATATCGTGATCCGTGGCGGCGTGGTGGTGGATGGCACAGGCGCCGCACCGTTTGAAGCGGATGTCGCCATGGCCGGTGGGCGCATTACCGCCATTGGCCAGGTGCCCGAACGTGCTGCGACAGAAATTGACGCGCGCGGCAAGCTGGTCACACCAGGCTTTGTTGATATCCACACCCATTATGATGGGCAGGCGGTATGGGATTCGCACCTTGCCCCCTCTGCCTGGCATGGCGTGACGACCGCGGTGATGGGCAATTGCGGTGTGGGCTTCGCACCCTGCCGGGCTGCGGATCGCGACAAGCTGATCGAATTGATGGAAGGCGTGGAAGACATCCCCGGCCCCATCCTGCATGAAGGCTTGAATTGGTCCTGGGAAAGCTTCCCGGAATATCTGGATGCCTTGGCCTCGCGCCCGCGGGATATGGATATTTGCGC
>JBIKXA010000169.1:0-7784 GCA_044356015.1 Roseomonas sp. | reverse complement strand
TCAGGCCCGAAGCGCGGCAGTGATCCAGGCGGCAACACCGGTCCTTATTCTTGCATCGGCTTCCAAGGCGCGGCGCGCGGTGCTGGAAGGCGCTGGGCTGCGGTTCGAGACCCGCATCGCCGGCGTGGATGAGGCCGCCATCAAGGAAGCCGCACAGGCCGAGGGGATTTCACCGGATGAGGCCGCGCTGATCCTGGCCGATGCCAAGGCGGAACGTGTGGCGGCACGCGCACCCGATGCGCTGGTGATTGGCGCGGATCAATTGCTGGTCTGTGATGGCGCCTGGTTCGACAAGCCGCCCGATATGGCAGCGGCGCGCGCGCATTTACAGCGCTTGCGCGGGCGACGGCATGAATTGGTGACGGCGCTGGTTGTCCATCGCGGCGGACGACGCATCTGGCAGCATATGGCGAAGCCGCGCCTGACCATGCGTGATTTTTCGGACGCGTTTCTGGAAGCCTATCTGGCCGCGGAAGGAGAGGTTTTGCTTTCTTCCGTTGGGGCCTATCGGCTGGAAGGCCATGGCGCGCAATTATTTGATCGGATTGAGGGCGATCAGCCGGCGATCTTGGGCCTGCCCTTGCTGCCCTTGCTTGGGTTTTTTAGGCAGCATGGAGTGTTGTTAGCATAGCACCCCTGGCGAGGAAGCGGCGCTGTTCAAGTGAAAGCAAGAAGCGGATGGCGCGGTCCATAAGCCGCGGCCTTCATAGTCCAGTCCAGCCAAATCGGAGCCTAAATGACGCAACCCCCGTCCGCACCGACAACCCAAGCACCCATGGGCACCCAGGGATGGGTCATGCTGATCGCACTTTCAGTGCTCTGGGGTGGTTCCTTCTTTTTCAATGGTGTTGCGGTTAGGGAATTACCTTCTCTCACGATTGTGCTGGCGCGCGTCGGCATTGCGGCGGCGACGCTTTGGGCTGTGCTCACGCTGTTGAATATCCGCATGCCACGCGTGAAGGGGCTTTGGCCTGCCTTTTTCGCCATGGGGCTTTTGAACAATGCGATTCCATTCGCGCTATTCGTTTGGGGGCAGCACCATATCGCGAGTGGCTTGGCCGCCATCCTGAACGCCACCACGCCGCTTTTCACGGTGCTGGTCGCGCATTTCCTGACGCGCGATGAAAAATTGAGCGCGGGTAAGATGGCTGGCGTGGTGCTCGGGCTTTTGGGGGTGATCCTGATGCTTGGGACCGAATTGCTCTCGGGCTTGGGGACTGGGCTTCTGGCGCAATTGGCCTGCCTTGTCGCGGCACTCTCCTATGCCTTTGCCGGTGTCTTTGGGCGCCGCTTTAAGCGGATGGGCGTGCCGCCCTTGGCGACCGCGACAGGCCAGGTCACCGCTTCAAGCTTGGTGATGCTGCCGCTTGTGCTGGCGGTGGATCATCCCTGGACTCTGGCGTCACCGAGTAGCGGCACCTGGGCAGCACTGTTCGCGATTGGCGTAGCTTCCACTGCGCTCGCCTATATTCTTTATTTCCGCATCCTCGCGGCGGCGGGCGCTACCAATCTGGCGCTGGTGACCTTTCTAATTCCCATCAGCGCCATTCTGTTGGGTAGTCTATTCCTTGGTGAAAGCCTGGCTGCCAAGCATTTTATCGGCATGGGCATGATAGGACTTGGCCTTGCACTGATTGACGGACGCCTTTCAGCGCTATTTCGGGCGCGGGAACGATAACTTTGCACCGCCCCGGTGGCAGAGGCCGAGACGCGTAATTACAGACTCATCCGCCGCGTCAGCCCGGTCAGCCGATCCATCACGAACATCAGCGCCAAAATCGCCAGAATAAGCACGCCAGACACGGCCGCGACGCGCACATCAAGCGTGCTTTCCATCATGCCCCACATGCGGATGGGCAGCATATCCGTCCGCGCGCTCGATAGAAAAAGCGAGACCGGCACATTATCCATGGAGGCCACGAAGGCGAGAAAGGCGCCGGCGAAAATACCTGGTGCGATCAAGGGAAGCGTGATGCGCCGGAAGGTCATGAAGCGCCCTGCCCCCAAACTGGCGGAGCTTTCCAAAAGCGCCGGTTCCAATTGCGTGACGGTCGCCAAGGTGGTGCGGAACACAAAGGGCGCAATCACCACCAAATGCCCACCAATCAAATGTGTGAGCGAAGGGCGGAGCCCCAGCAATGAAAAAAACATCAATGTCGCGAGCCCATAGGCAAGCGTGGGCAGGATCAGCGGTGACAGGAAGCTTGCTTCCAAGGCGCGCGCCGCAGGCCGGCGCGATCGCCCAATGGCAAGGGCCGCAAGCACGGCAAGGATGGTGGCCCCCAGGGTTGCCATGCCGGCCACCCAAAGCGAATTGCCGGCAGCGCGATGAATATGCGCAGACCGCGTGGTATCAAACAGCGCCTGATACCATCTGAGCGACAATTCCTGTGGCGGAAAGCGCAAGGACGCCGAGGTGGTGAAACTCGTGATCAGCACAATCAGAACCGGACCGACCAGGATCAGCAGGCCAAGCAGCGTAAGCCCACCAAAGACATAGGAAAAACTTTGATCGGCAAAGGTGCGGCGCTGGGTCATTCAATCGGTCCTTGCATAACGGCCAAGCCAATTCAGCATCATGATGCCGGCAAGAACGGTCAGCAGCAGTGTGACGGAACAAACAGCGGCGAAGGGCCAATCATAAACCACCATGGCCTGTTGCCAGATCAATGATGGCAGATAGACAAGCCTTGCCCCACCGATGACGGATTGCGAAATGAAGGCCGTGCAAGCAGATGCAAAAACCAAGGTGGCGCCGGCGATCCATCCCGGCAGGCTGAGCGGCAGGATGACGCGGAAAAAGCTCCGCCACATTCCCGCCCCAAGCGCGCGCGACGCATCCAGCAGATTGGGATCAAGCCCGCGCATGACGGAAATCAGGGGCAGCAGCATCAGCGGCATTTCGATTTGCATGAGCGCCAGAATGAGCCCCGTTTCCGTCTGCAATAGCCTGAGCGGCGTGGCGCTGAGGCCGAGCGCCAGCACCACCTGATTGACCAGCCCTTCCCGCGCCAGAATCACGATCCAGGCGAAGGTGCGAATGACCACCGATGTCAGCAGTGGCAACAGAATGATGAAAATCAGGATCTTCTGCGTGCGGGGGCTGGCATTGCAGAAAAACACCGCCAGCGGCCAGGCGAAAAGCGATGTTGCCAGCACCGCCGCCACGCCCAGCCGAAGCGTATCCCAGACGACGCCGCGATAAAATGCGTCGCCCCAGAATTTGGACCAATTGTCCAAACCCCATTGCTGTAAATCCTGATCAGCATGGAGCGATATGCCCAGCAACAACAGCAGCGGTGCCGCAAAAAGCGCGAGATAGACAATCCCCAAAGGCGCCGCGAGGCGCCAATCCACCGCTGCTGCGCGCATGCTTTTACTTCGTGATTTCGCGATTGAAGCGATCAATCCAGCCAGCACGGCGCGGATTGATCACATTCCAATCATGCGTGACCATCTTCGACAATTCATCGAGTGATTTGATGTCCAGATTGGGGCTCAGCTGCACATCCTTGTTCACCGGGATCATGTTGAAAGGTGACAATTGCAGCTTGCTTTGTGCATCAGCGGAAATCGCCACATCAATATAGCGATGCGCATTGGCCTTGTTCTCAGCGCCCTTCACGATATGCAGCGTTGTGGCGAAGGTGATGGCGCCTTCGCTTGGCGCGACAAAGGCAATGTCAACGCCGCGGGCCTTCAACGTCGCTGCGTTATTTGTATTGGTGTACATGATGTCAATCTGGCCTTGCTGGAACAGGCCAGGCAGGGCGGCGGGTGTAGAAACCGCCGCGACCTTCGGCAGTACTTCCCTCAGCTTGGCGAAGATCGGTTCAACATTGGTGATGGAGCCACCAAAAACCTTCGCCATTTCAATCAGCGAAACCGTGCCGAAAGTTGTCTGAAACCCCGTGAGGCCAAGGCGTTCCACATAAGGGGAGCGGAACAGATCGGCCCAGCTTTTCGGCGGCTCGGGGAATTTTTTTGGATTGTAGCAAATGCCAACCACCTGCACATTCACCGTCGCGGCATCCGCCATCAGCATGCCATCAGGCAGCTTGCTGGCATTGGTGATCATGCGCGGGTCAATCGGTTCAAACAGCCCTGCCTGACGCGCGGCGGCGGCCGGCCCAGGGTCCAGAACAAAGCAATCAAAGGGGGCGACACCGCGCGCGGCACGCACCTTCGCCACCTGATCAACCGCGAAAAGCGGTTCAAAGGCAACATTCACATTATGACGTTGACGCAGCAGGGGGGCGACGATTTCGCGATAGGCCTCATCCCAGGTGCCGGGATAGATGGCCGCCGTCATGGAACCGGAAGCACGCGCAATGCTGGGCGCGGTAAGCACTCCGGCCATGCCGGCAAGAAAAAGACGTCTGGAAGCCATGGGTATTCTCCTGGGGGTTTACGGGGTGGATTGGGGAAAGATCGAAGGCCGCGCTTCCGGCGTCAGCGCGCAATGCCATGTGCCCGGCAGGGTGGAAGCATCCCCCGGATGCCGCGCGGTTGCGATTTTGAGCGTTGTGCCATCCGCCGCCGCGACATCATGGATGAATTGCCCACCAATCGGCAGGCTGAGCGTGAGTGTCACCGGAAAGCGATCCGGCGCGGCGTCACGCACCAGCATCAATTGCTCAGGGCGGATGGAAACCTGCACCGGCTTGCCCTCAGGCAGGTGCTGCGTCTTGCAGGGCAGCACGGCACCAACCGAAAGCCTGACCCCATCATCGGTGACGATGCCATCGAGGATATTTGATGATCCGATGAAGCTATTGACGAAAGGGGTTGCGGGTTCATCGTAAATGGCAACCGGCGTGCCCAGTTGTTCAATCCTGCCTTGATTCATCACCGCAATACGATCGGCGATGGACATGGCTTCTTCCTGATCATGCGTGACCAGAATGGCGGTCAGGCCGAATTGGCGTTGCAGGCGCTTGATTTCTATCTGCATATCAAGCCGCAAATTCTTATCCAGCGCGGCGAAGGGTTCATCAAGCAGCAGGATACGCGGCTGCACCGCAAGCGCGCGCGCCAGCGCGATGCGCTGCTGCTGACCGCCCGATAATTGCCTTGGTTTGCGGTCCGCAAAGCCTTCCATGCGAACGGTGGCGAGCATTTCCGCAACCCGTGCGCGTTGATCGGCCTTGCCCACACCGCGCGCCACCAGGCCATAGGCGATGTTTTCAGCCACCGACATATGCGGAAACAGCGCGTAATTCTGGAACACAATGCCGACTTCACGGAGATTGGGCGGCAGATCATCAATGGCACGATCACCTATTACCACCTGACCTGCGGATTGGCGGATAAAACCAGCGACAATGCGCAGCAAGGTGGTTTTGCCGCAGCCGGAAGGCCCAAGCAGGGCCACCAATTCGCCCGCCTTCACTTCAAGCGTCACATCATCAACGGCACGCGCAGTGCCATAACTGTGCACGATGCCATTCAGCAGCAATTGCTGAGCAGCCAAACTCTGGACAGCCATCGTAAGCGTTGCAACCTCCCGAAACCCTGCACAGGGTCGCAACTTTCATGCCAGAAGGAGAGGTTGCGAGGGCGCGCCTTTTTCAAATTCGCGCGAGGGTTATTGCACAAATTGAAGTCGTTTGTCTGTTTTTTATGCATATAGGTGCTATAAAAAAGGGCGGCCACAAAGGACCGCCCCCATTTTTCGCGCAAGCCGCGATGGATCAGAAATCCATCCCGCCCATGCCGCCACCGGGCGGGCCGCCGGCCGGCGCCGACTTCGGCTCCGGACGCTCAGCCACCATCGCTTCGGTGGTGATCAGCAGGGACGCGACAGAAGCCGCATCCTGCAGCGCCGTGCGCACAACCTTGGTCGGGTCAATGATGCCGGCCGCAACCAGATCCTTGTACTCGTCCTTCTGCGCGTCATAGCCATGCGTGTAGGCATCGCTGCGGAGCACTTCGCCGGCGATCACCGCGCCGTCCTTGCCGGCGTTTTCAGCGATCTGCTTCAAGGGCGCCTGGATGGCGCGGCGGATGATTTCGATCCCCACCTGCTCATCATTATTGGCACCCTTAAGGCCGCCGAGGTTGGTCGAAGCGCGCAGCAGCGCAACACCACCACCCGGCACGATGCCTTCCTGCACGGCAGCGCGGGTCGCATGCAGCGCGTCATCAACGCGGTCCTTGCGCTCCTTCACTTCCACTTCGGTGGAACCACCAACGCGGATCACGGCAACGCCACCGGCGAGCTTCGCCAGACGTTCCTGCAGCTTTTCACGGTCATAGTCCGAAGTGGTTTCTTCGATCTGCGCCTTGATCTGCTCGCAACGGCCCGTGATCTGGTCCTTCGCACCAGCGCCATCAACGATGGTGGTGTTTTCCTTTTCGATCCGCACGGTCTTGGCGCGGCCAAGCTGAGCCAGCGTGACGCTTTCCAGCTTGATGCCAAGGTCTTCGCTGATCACTTCGCCACCGGTCAGGATCGCGATGTCTTCCAGCATCGCCTTGCGACGATCACCGAAGCCAGGCGCCTTCACCGCCGCGATCTTCAGGCCACCGCGCAGCTTGTTGACCACGAGGGTCGCGAGCGCTTCGCCTTCCACATCTTCGGCCACGATCACAAGCGGACGGCCAGACTGCACAACCGCTTCGAGCAGAGGCAGCATCGGCTGAAGCTGGGACAGCTTCTTTTCGAAGATCAAGATGTACGGGTTGTCCATTTCCGCGATCATCTTTTCCGCATTCGTGATGAAATACGGGGAGACATAGCCGCGGTCGAACTGCATGCCTTCAACGACATCAAGTTCGGTCTGGATGGACTTCGCTTCTTCAACCGTGATCACGCCTTCATTGCCGACCTTTTCCATGGCCTGGGCAATCATTTCGCCGATCTCGGATTCGCCATTGGCGGAAAGCGTGCCAACCTGCGCCACTTCGGCGGAGGTGGTGATCTTCTTCGTCTTGGCTTCAAGTTCGGCCACGACGCTGGCAACGGCCTTATCAATGCCGCGCTTCAGATCCATCGGGTTCATGCCGGCGGCAACGGCCTTCGCACCTTCGCGCACGATAGCTTGCGCAAGCACGGTAGCCGTGGTGGTGCCATCGCCCGCCGTGTCATTGGTCTTGGAGGCGACTTCGCGCACCATCTGCGCGCCCATGTTTTCGAACTTGTCAGCCAGTTCGATTTCCTTCGCGACCGTCACACCGTCCTTGGTGATGCGCGGCGCGCCGAAGCTTTTGTCGATCACGACATTGCGGCCCTTGGGGCCGAGAGTCACTTTTACAGCGTCGGCCAGGATATCCACACCGCGGAGCATACGCTCCCGCGCGTGGGCGCCGAACTTAACGTCCTTAGCAGCCATGTTTGCGTGTCCTTATTCAGGTTCTGATTGGAAAATCGGCGATCAGGCGGCAAGAATGCCCATGACGTCGGATTCCTTCATGATCAGGAGCTCCTCGCCATTCAGCTTCACTTCGGTGCCGGACCACTTGCCGAACAGGATGCGATCGCCAGCCTTGACATCGAGCGGACGAAGATCGCCCTTTTCGTTCAAGGTGCCGGCGCCCACGGCGACGACTTCGCCTTCCTGGGGCTTTTCCTTCGCGGTGTCGGGGATGATGATACCACCGGCGGTCTTTTCTTCCGCATTGACGCGGCGAACCAGAACGCGGTCATGCAGGGGACGAAATTTCATAAGGTCCTCTCCTGAGCCTCGGGTTGATGACGGCTCGCTCTGGGAAGCCTGACCGGTCACCGAGGGTGCCCCGGCCGTTAGCACTCCCCCCAGAGGAGTGCCAGCGATGTAGGCTGG
>JBIKXA010000168.1:0-7787 GCA_044356015.1 Roseomonas sp. | reverse complement strand
GCCGCTTCGGCCAGAATCGCTTGCGTCGCCTGCAAATTCGAATAGGGGCCGCCGAAGACCAGCAGTGGGCCATCTGCCGCAAGCTCCATCACGCGTCCTTCAGACATCCATCCTCCAGGCATACCAAACGGTCCGCGAAGCGCGCGGCCAGTTCATGTTGATGCAGCGAAACCAGCACTGCGAGACCATCCCGGCGCGCGAGGTCTTGCAGCAAGCCAAGCACGTCCTCCGCCAGCGCGGGGTCCAGGCTTGCGACGGGCTCATCCGCCAAAAGGATACGGGATTGCTGGTGCAGCGCGCGGGCAATCGCCACGCGCTGGCGCTGCCCGCCGGAAAGCCGATCCGCCCGCCGAACCCCAAGCCCTTCCAGGCCAACCCGCGCCAGATTCGCTTTGGCCAGGGTGATTTCCGCGCCTGGCCAAAGCCGGAGCGCCGCGCGCCAGAAACCCATGCGCCCCAGCCCGCCCACCAGCACATTATCCCGCGCGGTCAGGCGGTTTGCCAGCGCATGTTGCTGAAACACCAGCGCGGGCTGGCCTTGTGCAATGATCTCACCTTCGGTGGGCAATAGCCCGGCAATGGCGCGCAGCAGCGTGGTCTTGCCCGCACCTGAAGGGCCAATCAGCGCCACCATCTCCCCTGCCGCCACCTCAAGTGAAATGCCGCGCAGCACCTTCCGCCCGCCAAGCGTGGCACCAAGCCCCTGCACCACCAGCCCTGGATTGGCGCGCAGCATCAGAGCAACCTGGCCCGGAGCGCAGCCGAAAGCCTGTCCGCCGCCAGCGTCATCGCCACAATCAGCGCCAGAATCGCGAGCACACGGTTGAAATCCAGCAAATCCACCGCGTTCTTCAGCTCCTGCCCGATGCCGCCGGCGCCCACCAGGCCAAGCACGGTGGAAGCGCGGATATTGAATTCCCAGACATAGAGCGCTGCCGAGGCGGTTTGCGGCAAGGTTTCCGGCAACAGGATCACGGCGGCAGCCTGGGCGCGGCCGGCGCCGGCGCTGCGCGCGGCCTCCATCGGCGCAGGATCGGCGGCTTCAAGCGCTTCCGACCACAGCTTGCCCAGGCTGCCGGCGGAATGCAGCGCCACACCCAACATGCCGGCAAAGGGGCCAAGCCCGACGGCGGCCACAAAAATCAGCGCAAAGACAAAGCCATCAATGCCGCGCAAGGCATCAAGCAAGGTGCGGATCGGGTGATAGAGCGCCGGGTAGGGATTGGCGGGCTTGGCCGCCAGCAGCGCCAAGGGCAGCGCCAAAACCCCCGCCAGAGTGGTGCCCAAGGTCGCAAGCGCGAGGGTTTCCGCAGAACGTGCCGCAAGATCACCAAAGCCCGAAAAATCCGGCGGAAAGCCGCCCGCGATCCAGCCGGCAAGGCGCGGCAGGCCGGCCCAAAGCCGGCCCAGATCGGGCTGCACCACCCAGATGCAGGCCGCCTGAACCGCAATGAACCCTATGATCCAGGCAGCGCGCCGCATCAGGTGACGGAAAGCCGCCCAAGCGCGCGCCCTGCGGCTTCGATCGGCGCATAGGTTTCCGGCGTTGCCGCCACCCAGCCGGTATAATTGGGCGGCATGATCTGGCCGGCCTCGGCTTCCGTGATCGCAAGCGCCGCCTGGGTCATGGCGGCTTTGAGGCCAGGATCAACATCGCGCCGCGCGGCCAGGGCATCATTCGGCAAGGGATCGCTCAGCCAGACCACCTTCACCTGATCCTGCCTGACACGCCCGGAGGCGATCATGGCGGCCAGGTTGCGGTCGAAATCCGTCGCCAAATCCACCTGGCCGGAGGCGACGGAAATCACATTCGCCGCATGGCTTGCCCCATCGCGGTACCGGAAGAAGCTGCGCGGGTCTATGCCGCGCGTCATGAACCAATGATGCGGGATCAGCCAGCCGCTGGTGGAACCGGCATCGGCAAAGGAAATGCTGCGCCCGCGCGCATCTTCCGGAAAGCGGGTGATCGGCAGATCAGGCCGCGCGATGATGATGGCGTGATAGGTGGGCCGGCCCTGATAGAGCACGGTTGCCAAGGGCTCCGCCCCGGCGCGGGCGCGGGCCAGCACAAAGCCCCAAGGCCCCATCCAGGCGCAATCCGCCTGCCCGCTGCCCAGCGCCACCGCAATGCCGGCCCAATCCGTGGTCACGGCCAATTCATGCGGGCGGCCAAGTGCCTGGGCCAAATGGGCGAAAAACGGCGCAAAGGCGCGGCGCGTATCGCCTGCCGTCGGCTGAAACGGGCCAACGGCAAAGCGCAAAGGGGTTGTTTGCGCCAGGGCCGGCGCAGCAAGCCCGGCCAGCGGCAGCGCCAAAAGGGAACGGCGATTGATCATGGGGATTGTCGTTACTAACGAGAGCAGGCCGCGCCGCCGAGCACGCAAAACCGCGCGCAATGGGGATGGTTCAAGGCGACCGGCTGCGCTGCCTCGGCCAGGGTGGCGCCGAGTTCAAAGCGCGCATCATAGGGCAGCAGCGTGCAGGCAATCACGGAAGGACGCTCCGCCCCCTTGCGCTTCACCACCATACGCGAAGACGCGCACATCACGCTATCGGGCGATTTATGCAGAATACCCCAGCAGGCTTCGGTGATTTCCGGCACCTCTGCCCTTTCGTCCATTTCAGGAAACAGCATCAGCGCGACCGGGTCAGAAGCATCCACGGGAATGCCATGCTCGGCGAAAAGCGCGGCATAGCCTTTACGCATGGCGGCTTCCTGCCCCTGGCCGAAGCCAAGCCGCCCGGCGACATGCACGATGAAGCCTTCGCTGACCAGCCAGCGAAGCCCTTCAAGCGTTTTGGCAAAGCTGCCCGCGCCGCGTTCCATATCGTGAAAACTCGGCGCGTAGTGATCCAGGCTGACACGCAGGATCAGGCGGTCAGCGCCAAAGCGGTCCCGCAGGCGGATCAGCCCATCAGCATAGCGCCGCATGGGCTGCATGGCATTGGTCAGCACCAGGGCGGAAAGCCCCGGTCGGGCGAGTGTATCCGCCAGCATGTCGAGCAGGCCTGGGTTCATGAAAGGCTCGCCACCCGTGAAGCCAATCTGTTCCAGCGGCGCGCCAAGGCAAGCGGCCTCATTCAAATAGGCCGTCACCTCCTGCGGCGAGATATAGACAAGCGCATCATTGCGCGGGCTGCTTTCAATGTAGCAATTGGCGCAGGTGATGTTGCAGAGCGTTCCGGTATTGATCCAAAGCGTCTGCAAGCCCTTGAGCGCGACGGTGGCGCGGCGTTCCCCCTTGGCGGTCACGAAAGGGTCCTGGAATTTGGCCAGGCTCAGGGGCGGAAGGCTGATGACGGACAAGGATTTCATCCTTTCGAGGATAGGCACTGCGCCTGCATCTTACGCCCTAAGCCGGCTTCAGGTTACGGCTCAAGCCTTGAATTCGCTCGGGGGGCGGGCAGGGAGGGGCGCGCCAGCGCCTCCGCCGCGATCACCCAAAGGATTTTCCACCCTGCCTTGATCGTGCCCATCAGGGTTCCCGATATCTTGGAATGGCCAATGCGGCGCCGATAGCCCACCGGCACTTCCTTTACGCGAAGGCCAAGGCGGGCGGCGCGCACCTGCATTTCAACGGTCCAGCCCCAGGTTTCATCGCGCATCTGCAGCCGATCAAGCGCGTCTCGGCGGATCACCCGAAACGGGCCGAGATCCGTGTAGCTTATGCCCCAAATCATCCGGATCAGCCGGCAGGCCAAGGCATTGCCAAAGCGCTGCTGCGGCGTCAGCGCGCCGCTTTCCACATCAAGGCTGCGCGCGCCAATCACGAGCTCCGCCCCTTCTTCGATGATGGGCGCCAGCAGCCGCGGCAAATCCTCTGGCCTGTCTGAGGCATCGGCATCCATGAACAGCACCGTATCCACCGCGGGCGACAGCGCGGCGATGCCGGCAAGGCAGGCCCGGCCATAGCCGCGACGGGGTTCGGACACCACGCGCGCCCCCATGCCTGCTGCAATTTCCGGCGTGCCATCAGTGCTGGCGGTATCCACCACGATCACCTCAGCGACCAGCGGCAGGATGGCGCTGAGAACCTTGGGCAGGGCCGCAGCCTCATTCCTTGTGGGCATGATGACGCCGATCATGGGCGGGGCCATGGGCTTCATGGGCCGGCCCGCCGCCGGATCAGGTTGAGGCCAAGCATGATCAGCACCCCCGCGAGATGAATGGCCGCAATGCCTTGCGCGAAAACCGGGCGCAGCACGGGGCCGGTGAAGGCAAAGAAAAGATAGTAAAGCGACAATAGCACCGCCGGCAGCAGCAAGGCCCGACAGCCCAACACCACGGCAAAGGGCAGGAACCAGACCGCATACCAGGGAAATTGCGCCGGCGAGAGGTAGAAGGTCGCAGCCGCAATCACCAGCACGCCGCGCAATAGCGCCCTGGCATCGGTGGGCGCGCGCCAGGCCATGGCAAGGGCAATCGCGCCGCCCGCGAGGCCAAGCAGCGGGCGCAGGATAGCCCCGGCGTCCTCGCCCAGGATCGCCTCGGCCCAAGCCATGGGCGCGTTATTGACGGACCAGAAGCGCGCATAGGCATTCAGCCCGGCATCAGGTGCGGCAATCGTCGCGAGCAAAGGCGCCAGTACCAGCAATGTTGTCACGCCAAACGCGACCAAGGCGCCAAGCCAGGCGCTGCGCGGCAGCCAGCGGCCCAAAAGCGGCGCCAGCAGCACGGGCCAAAGCTTCACGCCGGCGGCCAGGCCAAGCAAGACCCCAACGGCAATGCCCTTGCCGCGCAGCGTGCAAAGCACCGCCCCCAGAAGAAGCGGCGGCAAAAGCGCATCCACATGCGCTGCATTGGTCAGCACCAGGGGCAGCAGCGGGCAGCACCACCAGATGGCGATCCGCATGATGGGAAGCCCCGCTTGGCGCAGTAGGGCAGCCATCAGCGGCAAGGTGACAATCTCGGCGCCCATGATCACCAGCCGAAGGCCCGTGACATCCCAAGGCATGATCCAATGCGCCAGCAGAAAGGCGCCCTGGGCCGTGGCGGGATAGATGCTGCGGAGCTCGGTAAAGTGCAGCCTATCCAGCAGCGCCGCCCCCGCCGCACCAAGTTCGGGCGGCAAGCCCGCCGCCGGGGGCGCGGCCCAGGGTGAGATCCCATGCGCGGCCAAAGCCCCATCCCAAAGATAGCGCAGCGCATCTGTATCCAGCATCGTCGGCGCGGTGAACCAGGGCAGGCGGATCGCAAGGCCAAAGGCGAAAACCCCAAGCAGCACCAAAGGGCGCATCGGCAGCCCTTCAAGCGGGCCAAGCGCGGCAAACCAGGCGGCACCGCCAAGCAGGGCAAGCGCGACGAAGATGAATATCAGCAAGGCCGACGCGGTGGTTTCATCGGCGAGCGCAGGCGCAAGGGCCAGCATGCCCAATTGCGTCAGCGCGATGATCGCCGCTGAGAGGGCCAATGGCGCGACCCTGCGCGGCGCCAATTCACCCCCCATGCGCGTAACCTGAAGCGTGGTTGCAGCGAAAACCTTGAGTTGCGACCGAAGCCCGGATATCGGAATGGAAATGCCAAAACCCCTGCTGCCACATCGCCGCCTTGTGCTCGGCATGGTGGGTGCCACCATCCTGGGCGGCGCCGGCATGGCCATGGCCTGGCCTTGGCGCCGCGGCCTGCCCGATCCCGCCGATCCGCGCACCACGCTGCAAGCGGTTGAAGAAGCCATTGCGCGGCTTCTGCCGGAACCCGAGATTTCCACGGCAAGCCTGGCGGCGCGTTTGGCCGCCGGGGAGCGGATTGTGCTTTTCGACACGCGTGAGGCTGATGAATACGCGCAAAGCCACCTTCCGGGCGCTTTGCGCGTTGCACCGGATGCCTCCGCCGGCGCGATATTGGCGCAATACCGTGCGCTGATGGCTGATGCGACCATTGTTGTTTATTGTTCGGTCGGGTGGCGTTCGGGTCTGGTGGTGCAGGCCATTCGGCGCGCAAGCCAGGAAGCGCCGCCCAAGGCGATCTTCAATCTGCGCGGCGGTATCTTCCGCTGGCATGCTGAAGGGCGCCCCTTGGCATTCGGGCCTGGCGCTTCGGGCGTGCATCCCTTCAGCCGCGACTGGGGGCAATTGCTCAAGCGCCTTGGTTAGCGCGCCGTCACGAAAAATTTCTGGTGATGGCGCAGCACGCGCTTGGCGCATGGATCAGGAACCCGCCGGCGCATTGTTCAAGGACCAATCATAGGCATCCTCGGCGATGCTCGTGCGACCCGCCAGGTGCTGGCTGAGCGGCGGGGCGGCGAATTGCCTGAAATGCGCGATCACACCAGCCTCATTGCCGCCGAAATCCTCACGAAACCAGGTATAGATTGAGGAAATACGCAACCGCCCATCCGGCAGCACCGTCACGCCGCGCGGATGATTGATGAAGGCGGCGGCGGCGGCGTCCAGCTCGGCTTCCAGGGTTTCGGCCCGCCAGATACGCGGCAGCAGGTTGGGGCAACCGATTGAGGCGCAATTGACAGCGTAATGCACGCGCGGATCGCGAAACAAGGGCCGCATCGTGCCATGTTCGATATCGTCAAGCGACATGCGCTTGCCTTCCACGGTCACAAGCCGCGTGCGCCAGGGGCCGATATAGCCCTTCGGGTCAAAAGGCACGCCCGATGAACGGATATCGCGAATGGACCGCACCGGGTAGCGTTCCAGCACCACCTTAAGCGTCAGCGCATTATAGAGATTGGCCCAATAGGCAAAGGCTTCTGGCCGCGCCATGCCGGAGGGGCTGCGCGTTGCGGCCTCGGTAATCCAGGCATCAAGCGCGCGCATATCCTGGGCGGAAGCCTTCCAGGCCGCGTAACGCACGCGCGTCACGCCATCGGGTGGTGCAACAACGTAACGTGCCAGCAAGGCATCAAGGCTGGCATCGGGATTGGCCATGGCGTGACGGACCGGCAGGGCAGCAATGGCAAGCGCGCCAAGGGCGGCAGGGCTAAGCGCGCCAAGGGCGCGACGAGTTGGCATGGTAGCCCTCCTATGATTTCGCAAACCGCGCCTTGAGCGGAATGGCGGCGAGTGACAGCACGGCGAGCCCGATCAGCGCGCCGAGTATTTCGGGCGTCAGCACGGAACCCACATCAAAATCGCCGCCCTGCGCCAGAACATCGCCAAGCCCCGCACCCGCGAGGCTGAAAACAGCCGTTCCCGGGAGAATGCCAATCGCGGTGGTGATGACGTAGATGGGCAAGCGCACGCCCACAAAGGCCGGCACCAGATTGACCAGAAAGAAAGGGAACAAGGGCACCAGGCGCAGCACCAGCAGATAGGAAGCGGCATTGCGACGAATACCCTCACCCAAGGCGCGCGCCTTGGGACCCAAACGGTCCAGCGCATCCGCACCGAAAATGCGTTGGGCGAAAAGGAAGATCAGCGTGGCACCAATGGTGGCGCCAAAGACCGTCAGCGCTGTGCCCATGACGGCACCGAACAGAAACCCGCCAGAGAGTGTGATGAAGACCGCGCCGGGCACCGAAAACGCCACCGCCACCACATAAAGCAAGACATAGGCACAAGCGGCGAGCAACAGATTGGCCGCGACGAAAGCTGCCAGCGCTTCCCGATGCCGCGCGAGCGTTTCCAGCGAAAGCTGATCGGAAAGCCCGGTCGCCCGCAGCATGATCAGGATGGCAACGACGCCAAGCGCCAGCCAAAGCCGCCGGTCGCGCAGAAGATTGCTGAACTTCATGGCACTTGCTCCATCACGGCAGCCAACGCTGAATAAGGCCCACCAGCCGCCGCGTGCGCGCGCTGAAAAGGCTTGGCGTGTAAAAACTGCCCGCGGCGCG
>JBIKXA010000167.1:0-7790 GCA_044356015.1 Roseomonas sp. | reverse complement strand
CTGGCGGTCCATTGGCCGGCGCTTTCCAATTGGCGGCCCGTCCAATTCATGGCGCGCCCAAAGGCCGAGGTGGTTTCCTCAGCCGCCTTGCCCACCGCCGCGCCGGCGCGTTCGCCAAGGCTGCGTTCCGCCGGCGTCGAAGCCGGGGCAGGGGCCGGGGCGGCGGCTTGTGGCGCGGCAGGCGCTTCGCTCATTGCCGGGGCGCCAGGCGCCACGGGGATTGGCGGAGGGAGGCTTTGCGCCAGGCTGCTGCCACCAAGACCAAGCAGAAACAGGAAGATCCATTGAGACATGCGCCCTACTCCCAAATCCTGATCATCCTAGCACCAGCATCACCCAAAAGGGCAGGGTGATGATGGAAGCGATATGCTCGGTGGTGGTGATCGCGGCCATTAGCTTGGCATCACCCCCCATGGCCCGCGCCATGACATAGGAGGTGGCCGCCGTTGGCAGCGCCATGAAGATCACCGCCGCCGCCAGCGGCAAGGGCGGCAGGCCAGCGAATGTGCCCAAGCCATAGGTGATGGCGGGCATGCCCACCAATTTCAAAACGCCCGTCAGCGCCTGGGTTGGGATGCGGTCGGTAAAACTCTCCCAGGACAGCGCCGCACCAACGCAAAGCAGGCCAAGGGCCACCGATGCGCGGCCAAGCGTTTGAATGGTGGGCTTTATGCCTGGCGGGAAGCCGCCAAGGGCAGCGATGGTGAAGCCCAGGATGCAGGCCAGGATCAGCGGGTTCAGGATCAATTGCCGCAAGATGACCAGCGGCTTTGGTCGGCCCCGGCTGCCATCCATCGCGAAGGCGAGCGTGGTCACGCTTTGCACAAAGGGCACGATGATGCCGGTCGCCACCGCGCCAAAGCTGATGCCCTCGGCGCCGAAAATTGCGCCCACAATGGCAAAGCCCATCAGATTATTGAAGCGAATGCCGCCCTGCAGGATAGAGGTCATGGCCGCATGCCTATGCCCCATGAAGCGCGCCAGCAGCACGGAAATCAGCGTGCCGGTGGCAAGTGCGCCCCAAATGGTGAAGGCCATGGCGCCGAGCGGCAGGCTGGCGGGGTCAAGCGCTGCCAGGGCGGAGAGGATGAGGCTGGGCAGCAGCACCCAATAGATCAGCTTTTCCATGCCCGCCCAAACCGCGTCCAGCGGCAGCAGGATGCGCCGGAGCAAGGCGCCAAGCCCAAGCAGCGCAAAGGCCGGCACAAAGGCATCAAGCCATAGGTCCATGAGACCGCTCAGCCCCCGCCGCCGGGGGTGGTCCAGGGCGGCGCATTGGGCGCGCGCGCAATCGCCCCCATGCAGGCCGATTCCGTCAGGCGCCGCGCGCCAAAGGCCCGTGCCGCTGCATGGGCCAGCACAAGACGAGAGGCCTCGGGGTAGAAAACCAAATCCAGCCGGCAATCCGGCGCCTGATAAAGCCAGATCTCGGCATCGCCTTCACGTCGGCGCAGGGCGGGCTCCCCAAGGGCGGAGATCACTGCCTCGGGCTCTCGCCCTTGCAAGGCGCTGGCAGCGGCGGGTGGTTCGCTGCCCTGGCGGCGCGGGGCACTGGCACGGCCGGGCGGCGGTGGCAAAGGCGCGGGCCGTTCCGCCGGCGGGGAATCTGGCGCAGATGGCAGGCCAATGGCGGCCAAGCTGGCTTTCGTATCACGCAAGGCCTGTTCCAGGCCAAGGGTTGCCCCCTCGGCATCCGATTTACGGCAGGCGGGGGTGAGCAATAGGGCCGCCACAGCCAAACTGGCGGCGCCAAGATAACTTGCCCGCGGCGACATGCGGCGCCGCGGTAATGGGATTATCGGCCTTGGTCCCTGGCGCACGCGGCGCCGGATCAGGAATCGGAGGACTCAACCACGCGGACAGGCGGCGCCACCGGCATGGAAGGGCTGGCCGACGCTTCGGTGATCATTTCCATGCGCCCCGTCAGTTGGCCACCATCTTCCACGGAAAGGCGACGGGACCGTGCCACGCCCAGCACACGGCCCGTGGCGCGGATGATCAGGCTGCCGGTTGCGGTCAGCGTGCCGTCAAAGACGCCGGCGATATCGGCATCTTCCACCTGCACTTCACCCTTGAAGACGCCGGAATGGCTGATCGCCAATTCCTGGCACTGCAAAAGCTGGCTTTCCATGGTGCCTTCAATGACGATGCGCTCGGCCTCCGTCACGCTGCCTTGGATGCTGATGCCCTTGCCCAATTGCAGGACGCGCTTTTCACCAGCTTCAGCGCGGCCGGTGGGGCGTCCGGCGGTGGGGGAAGCGGGGCGCGCGGTGGGGGATGGCGCGATGCTGGGCTTCGCGGATGTGGCGGCCGCGCTGGCTGCCGGCGGCACCACCGCCGCTGCAGGCCGGAAGGGCGGCACCGCCAGATCAGGATCGCGCGCTGTCGGCACGCTGGTGGGTTCCGGTGCTGGCGGAGTCGTGGCTTCATCCTTGCGACGGAAAAGCGACATTTTGGCCCCCTTGGTGATTCGTGTTGCTGATGCTTTGGGCTAGCATGCGACTCCGCCGCGCCACAACCGGCGAAAACAGGTTATCCCCCGCTTTCTGGTGATGCACTCGGAAATTTATCGAAGCCAGCCAAGCCGCGGATCAGCAAATGCGCAGCCGTCGCGATGCCAATGATCGGCACCAGCAAATTCATCACCGGTACCATCGCCATCAGGGCCAAGACGATGCCAAGCATCCAACCCTGCCAGCGCAGTCGCTGCCAGGCGATGCGCGAATGGGCAAGGTTCATGCGCCTGAGCGCCACTTCCCTGAGCAACCCCGCGCCCAGCCCATGGGCCGCAATCAGCAAGGCCAGCAGCGCGCCAAAAATGGGGATGAAGAACAGCGGCAATAACAGCACGTGCAGCGCCAGCAATTTCACCCCGAACCAAAGCCCATGCCCCAACTGCGCCAGCGCCGAGGCGCCCGATGGCGAAGGCAGGCCAGGGTAATGGCGCCGTTCCACCGCGCCCGCGATGCTATCCGTGAACAGCGAAGCAATGCCGAGTGTCACAGGCAGAAACAGCCACCAGCCCAGAAACACCCCCGCCGCCGCGCCGCCCGCCTGGGTGATCCAGGAAAGCCAATCCGGCCCGCCCGCCGCCGCCCACCCCGCCAGCCAGGCCGCCAAACCAATCAGCCCCGCCACCGCCAAAGCCGCCCCCAGCACGCCCAGGATCAGCGGCAGACGAAAGGCAGGATCGCCCAACTGGCGAAAGGCGAGGAAAAGCGCTTGCGGCATGGTGGACGCCACCCTCGCCCAAGGCTAATCCCGCCGCAACCTTTTCCCGGAGCCTCGCCCATGACCCCCCCCAGCCTTGATATTCTTGGCATCGGCAATGCCATTGTGGATGTGTTGGCGCGCGCTGAGGATGCCTTCCTGGAAGAACATGGCATGGCCAAGGGCGGCATGGCGCTGATTGGCACTGACCAGGCGGAGGCGATTTACGCCGCCATGGGCCCAGGCATTGAAAGCAGCGGCGGTTCGGCGGCCAATACCTGTGCCGTGGCGGCGGGGCTTGGCGCCAAGGTTGGTTATCTTGGCAAGGTCGCGGATGATGGCCTCGGCCAGGTGTTCCGCCATGACATCACCGCCGCCGGCGTGCATTTCCCGACCCCGCCCTTGGCCGGCGGCGCCCCCACCGCGCGTTGCCTGATCCTGGTCAGCCCCGATGGCCAGCGCACCATGAACACCTTTCTTGGCGCCTGCGTGACCTTTGGTGAGGCCGATCTGGACCAAGCCGCCATTGCCAGCGCGCGGATTGTCTATCTGGAAGGCTATTTGTTCGACCCGCCCGCCGCCCAGGCCGCCTTCCGCGCCGCGGCGCGCATGGCGCATCAGGCCGGGCGGCAAGTGGCGATTACGCTATCCGATCCCTTCTGCGTGGGCCGCCACCGCGCTGCCTTTCGCGCCTTCATCCGCGACGAAGCCGATATCGTCTTCGCCAATGAAGCGGAGATTTGCGCCCTTTATGAGACCGAGGATTTCGACGCAGCCGCCGAGGCTGTGCGCGCCGAAGTGGCCATCGCCGCGCTGACCCGCAGCGAAAAGGGCAGCCGCATCATCGCGGGCAGCGAGACCCATGAAATCCGCGCCGAACCGACCAAGCTGGTGGACAGCACCGGCGCGGGCGATGCCTATGCCGCCGGCTTCATGGCGGCGCTGACCCGTGGCTTGCCTCTTCCGGAATGCGGCCGCTGGGGCAGCATTGCCGCGGCTGAGGTGATTTCCCATTTCGGCGCCCGCCCCCAGGCCGATCTGGCGGCGCTGGTCGGCGCCAAATCGGGCGGGGTGGCGGCTGCTTTGGGATAGGCCCCCTGCTGTCACACGCTTTTCTCTGGCTTTTTCTGGCGCGACCCCCTATCTGCCCGCCATAACGAAACGCCTGGATGGAAACCACCGCCCGCCCCCAAGCCCTGGGAGCCGGGTTGGTGGCGTTTTTGCCAGGCTCTACCCAGGTGTCTCATGGAAATTCGTAACGTCGCCATCATCGCCCATGTTGACCACGGCAAGACCACTTTGGTGGACAAGCTGCTGAGTCAGGCCGGTGCCTTCCGCGCCAATCAGCAGGTCGCCGAACGCGCGCTTGACCGCAATGATCTGGAACGCGAACGCGGCATCACCATCCTTGCGAAATCCACTGCCGTGCAGTGGAAGGGTGTCAAAATCAATATCGTGGATACGCCAGGCCACGCCGATTTCGGTGGCGAGGTTGAACGCATCCTGTCCATGGTGGATGGCGCCATTGTGTTGTGCGATGCTGCCGAAGGGCCGCTGCCGCAGACGAAATTCGTGCTGACCAAGGCCTTGGCGCGCGGGCTGAAGCCGATTGTGGTGATCAACAAGGTTGACCGCCAGGATGCACGCCCGGATGAGGTGCATAACGAGGTTTTCGATCTTTTCGCCGCCCTTGGCGCGAGCGATGAGCAATTGGACTTCCACACGCTTTTCGCTTCCGGCCGTCAGGGCTGGGCGGATTTGGAACTGAATGGCGCGCGCAAGGATCTCTCGCCGCTGTTTGACCTGATCCTGTCCCATGTGCCGGCACCGAAGGTGGACCTTGAAAAACCCTTCGCGATGAATGCCTCCATCCTGGAAAGCGACAATTTCCTGGGCCGCATCCTGACCGGGCGCGTGGAACAGGGTGTGGCGCGTATCAATATGCCGGTGCGCGTGCTGCGCCAGGATGGCACCGTTGTCGAAAGCGGGCGGCTGACCAAGCTGATGACGTTTTCGGGGCTTGAGCGTGTGCCGGTGGAAGAAGTGCAGGCGGGCGATATCATCGCCATTGCCGGGCTTTCGGATGCGACGATTCCTGACACCATTGCTTCCCCGGAAGTGACGGAACCCCTGCCCGCTTTGCCGGTGGACCCGCCGACGCTGGCCATGACTTTCCGCATCAATGATGGGCCTTTGGGCGGGCGTGAGGGCAAGAAGGTCACGTCGCGCCAGATTCGCGACCGCCTCTTCAAGGAAACCGAAGGCAATGTCGCGATCAAGGTGAAGGTGAGCGAAGAAGTTGACGCTTTTGAAGTAGCTGGCCGCGGCGAATTGCAGCTTGGCGTGCTGATTGAAACCATGCGCCGTGAGGGTTTTGAACTCACCATCGGGCGCCCGCGCGTGCTGACGCAGGACAATCCCGAAACCGGCGAACGCGAAGAACCCTTCGAAGAAGCGCTGATTGACGTGGATGAAAGCTATTCCGGCGTGGTGGTGGAGAAGATGTCGCTCCGCAAGGGTCAGATGCAGGATATGCGGCCTTCGGGCGGCGGTAAGGTACGGCTGACCTTCCATATCCCGTCGCGTGGGTTGATTGGCTATCACGGCGAATTCCTGACCGATACGCGCGGCACGGGCATGATGAACCGGCTGTTCCTGGGCTATCGCCCCTGGGCCGGGCCGATTGAAGGCCGGCGCAATGGGTCGCTGATTTCCAATTCGGACGGCGAAGCGATTCAATACGCGCTGTTCTATTTGCAGGAACGCGGCACGCTTTTCGTGGACCCCGGCGTGAAGGTATATGTCGGCATGATCCTGGGCGAGCATTCGCGCGACAATGATCTGGAAGTGAACCCGATCAAGGAAAAGAAGCTGACGAACATCCGCGCCGCCGGCAAGGATGAGGCGCTGCTGCTGATCCCGCCGCGCAAGATGAGCCTGGAACAGGCGATTGCCTACATTGAAGATGATGAGCTGGTGGAAGTGACGCCAAGCGCCATTCGGCTGCGCAAGCGCCACCTTGATCCGCATGAGCGCAAGCGCCATGCGCGTCGGGCGGAGAGTGAGGCGGCGTAAGGTTACATTGCGTTTCCCTAAGGTGCCTCAAACGGTTATGAGGCACCTTGGGTGATCACTTTATCACTCGGTGTCGACGTCGCCTCTTGCCAGATATTTGTTCTAAAAAATTATTCAGTAAATCTTTTCCGTAAATTCTAACGGGATAATTTATTGTTGGCGGAAACCATATGCTGATTTTTTGGTTCATTTTCGAAGTGATAATAAATCTGCGGTCTCTTTAATCGACCGACAGAGGACAGCTCATGATGATGATTGCGATTGTGCCCCGGCCCAGTCAAAGGCTCATCGTCGGGTCGATGGTGGCGTTTCGCTTACGGTACGCCTCAGCAACATGTTAACGTTCGGGGGATACTGATGCATAGCGCCAGTCGCAGCATCAACGGCTAACCCAATCGCCCCACCAACCAAAATGTTACCCGCAGTCATGGCTTGAACACTAGAGGCAACAGTCGTCAGGTTCGGCTCATGATTGTCTAGCGTGCATCGTACGTCGAGTGCACGCGAAGACTTATCAACTCTAATTGTCCCTGGCGTGGGGTTCACAATTGCGACCTGAACACCCTCACGAGAAATTATGCATGTGGCTCCAGGCGGTTCAGTTACCACGGAAACAGACTGTGTCGTTCCCTGGGTTATTGAAGCACAGGCGCTGGTTAGGAGAAGGCCCAGAAGAGGCAGCAGACGTTTCATTTATGTTTTCCCGGCTTGCGCCAAGAATGGTAGACACAGCAATAGTCGATGATCAAGGGCAAATTTTCCACTTCCGTTGTTATTTTATCCTTGGCGCTCCACAGCCCGCCGCTCAACCCGCGCGGGCTGCTCGTTCTTAAGGCTAGCTCGTTTAGTAGTTTTGACGGCTCGCGTGCGGACTAGGCATTCGTCGAAGAACGGTTAGGGGCGCCCATCCTACCTCGGCGCCCCTTCCCCAATCCGGTGCAGCAGGCGCCCGCCATCGGCCAGGCCAATCGCCACCAGAATTTCATCCGGGCGTGGGCCATCGCCCAGGCTCACGGTAATCGCGTCAAAATGCCCGCGCGACCAGACATCATCCTTATGCCCCAGCGGCAAATCGAGCGCGCTGCCAGGCCCGCCCATTTTGGCCGAGGATGGGATGATGGCCGCGCCGCCGCCAATCGCTTCCCGCAGGGGCCGGCCAAGGGCGGGGTGCAGAATGGCCGCGCCATGTTCCAATTCCCCCGCCGCGCCCACAATGGCGCCCTTGCCATAGGAAACCGCCGGCCCGCCCAAAAGCTTCACCAATTCTGGCGCGACGCGGGCCGAAAGCGCGGGGCCGATTTCCACCAGGGGAGACAAATCCTCCTGATAGCGCCCGGCGAAGGGATTGCCGATCAGAATCAGCGCGACCGCGCGGATGATGGGGCGCGGCGCGGGGCGGCCTGCCTCGGCGAAGCTTTCCTCTCGCAGATAGGCGATTTTGCGAATATCGGGCATGGCGGCTTTCCCCTGAACCGGTTTCGGCGCCGAGCCTTGCAGTTTTGCGG
>JBIKXA010000166.1:0-7828 GCA_044356015.1 Roseomonas sp. | reverse complement strand
TGCCGGCGGAAGCCGCCGGGGTGTCCGGCGCGGGCATGAGCCTAGCCTGGGGTCTGCCCTTCGCTGGGCTTTTGCTGTCCATTGCGCTGATGCCCCTGGTCGCTGGCGCCCTTTGGCATCATCATTACGGCAAGATCGCTGCGGGTTGGGCCTTGTTGCTGGTGCTGCCTTTCGCCGCCGTATTCGGGCCGGAGGTTGCCGCCTCAGAGGTCTGGCACATCATTTTGCAGGAATACATCCCCTTCATTGCCCTGCTGCTGGCACTTTACGTCACGGGCGGTGGGGTGCTGCTGAAGGGCACGCTGATCGGCACGCCGGCCACCAATACGGCTTTGCTGGCCTTTGGCACGGTGATCGCGAGTGTCATGGGCACCACAGGCGCTTCCATGCTGCTGATCCGCCCGGTGCTCCGCGCCAATGCCTTTCGCAAGCAAAAAACCCATACCTTTGTGTTTTTCATCTTCCTGGTGAGCAACATAGGCGGTTCGCTCACACCGCTTGGTGATCCGCCGCTTTATCTGGGCTTCCTGAAGGGCGTGTCCTTCTTCTGGACCACCACGCATATGTTCGGCGAATTCCTGGTCTGCGCGGTGCTGCTACTTGGGATTTACTACGTGCTGGATAGCTGGGCCTGGTCGCGCGAAAAGCCAGTAATGCCTGTCATCGAAAAGCGCGAAAAACTCTCCATCCAAGGCTATGTCAATCTCTGGCTGATTGGCGCCGTGGTGGCCATGGTGCTGGTGCAGGGCTATTGGCGTCCCGGCGATGTGGCGCTGTTTGGCGAGAAGATCGGGCTGGAACGGCTTGTGGGTGTCGCCGTTTTCATCGGCATTTCGGTGCTTTCCATGCGGGTCACGCCACGCAAACTGCGCGAAGATAATGGTTTTGCTTGGGGCGCCATTGCCGAAGTGGCCAAGCTTTTCGCCGCCATTTTCGTGACCATGGCCCCGGTGCTGGCCATCCTGCGCGCTGGCATGACCGGCGCGGCGGCGCCGCTGGTGGCGCTGACCTCCGGCGCGGGCGGGGAGCCAATTCCTTGGGTCTATTTCTGGCTGACCGGCGTGCTTTCCTCCTTCCTTGATAATGCGCCGACCTATCTGGTGTTCTTCAACCTGGCCGGCGGTGATCCTGGCTATCTGATGACCCAGGGCGCGCTGACGCTGGCGGCGATTTCCTGCGGCGCGGTCTTCATGGGGGCCAATTCCTATATCGGCAATGCGCCCAATTTCATGGTCAAGGCGATTGTGGAAGAACAGGGGGAACGCATGCCGTCCTTCTTCGGTTATTTCGGCTGGGCCTTGGTGTTTCTGATCCCCATCTTCATCCTGATCACCTTCATTTTCTTCCGAGGATAAAGCCATGCCTTATGTGATCGCCGATGATCTGCCCGATGAACCCGCCGGGGTGCGTTTCCGCCGCCTGTTGGACGCGCCGGAAATCCTGCAAATGCCAGGCGCGCATTTGGGTATTGCGGCCTTGCTGGCGAAAAAGGCGGGGTTTGAGGCTTTGTACATGTCAGGCGCTGCCATGTCCGCCACCATGGGGCTGCCCGATCTTGGCATGATCACGGTGGATGATGTGTCCTGGCATGTGCGCCAGGTGGTGCGCGCTTCCGGCCTGCCGGTGCTGGTGGATGGCGATACCGGCTATGGTGAGGCGCTCAACGTCATGCACATGGTGCGCTGCTTTGAAGAAGCCGGCGCGGGCGCGGTCCATTTGGAAGACCAGTTGCTGCCCAAGAAATGCGGCCATTTGAACGACAAGAAACTGGCCCCGGTGGATGAAATGGCGGCCAAGGTGGCTGCGGCGCGGAAGGCGCGGCGCAATCTGGTGATCATCGCACGCACCGATGCGGTGGCAAGCGAAGGCATGGATGCCGCCGTGGCGCGCGCCAAGCGCTATTTGGAAGCCGGCGCCGATGCCATCTTCCCGGAAGCCTTGACCACCGCTGAGATGTTCCGCGAATTCGCATCGCGCATGCCGGGCGTGAAGCTTTTGGCCAATATGACTGAATTCGGCCGCACACCTTTCTTTACGGCCACTGAATTCCAGCAAATGGGCTATGCCATGGTGATCTGGCCGGTCAGCCATCTCCGCATCGCGGCCCGCGCGATGGAGGAGCTTTACGGTGCGATTAAGGCCGATGGCGGCACGCATAATATGGTCGGGCGCATGCAAACCCGCGCCGCGCTATATGAGACGATTGGCTACCACGCCTATGAATCGCTCGATGCCAGCCTGGTGCGCACCATTGTACCGGAAGGCATGCCGCAGAATTGAAGCGATGCGGGCCGGACCCTGGAGCGCCTTCGCCCTGACGGAATGACGGAACCGTTTCGCGACTGGGCGCGCGAAGATGGGCTTTTCCAGCTTCTCCTTCTTGGGGCACAAAGCCCCATCGAATCATTCCATCGAACCGGACAGTGCTTCAATCCTTGGCAGAGCGGTCGGGGGCTGGTGCCGATGGTCCAGACCTGATCCGTTCTTCGTGTTCCGCATCCAATCGCTGCGCCAGCAATTGGAGATCAGAGAAAGGGACTGCCATTGGTAAGAACGGAAAGATCGAAAGCATCATATCCTTCACGCCAAGCTTGTTACCGCGGTCATGTTCTGTTGGATAGAGCGTCCGGTTTGGAGTGCGGGAAACAAGCTCGCTGCGTACATACGTGGCTTCGATCACTGGGGGCACGATGATGCCCTCCACTAGCCTGAAATTCACATGGTTATTTGCATGCACATGGCACAGCGTGAAGCGCGCATTCAAGCCTTGCAGGCATTTCCGTGCCATGGTTGCGAAATCTTTGTTTCCCAGGCCGTTCAACCAGTGAAACTCAACGACAATCTGTTCAAAAACATCAAGCAATTCTTCTGGTAGGGATGACAAGACGCGCCATTCCGACCCTTCTATGTCCATTTTGAGAATGACATCACGTCGGCCAAGCAGCGCATGGCGACGAAGATGGCTTTCCAGCGTGTCCATTTGCTTTTCTGGTTGCGGTTCCGCCGCGACCCCTTCACGCGTGAACAATGCGCCTGAGGGCAGGGCCGAAGGCGGCGCGTCCACGGTGTGATCGAACATGAAAACACGGTGACCGCGCATGGCGAGGTCCAGATCGAAACTTATATCGGGGCCGACGCCGTAGCTGAGCACCGGCTGTTCAGGCCTTAGGCGATCAAGCATGACATAGCCGCCATCGTGATCGTGGCCAATCCTGATCTTCCCGCAATCAAGCACGTCCCACGGTGTCAGGAGCGACAGGGTGCCAAGGACACTGCAAGTATTCCCGGTGAAGTTTGTTTCGTCAGGCTTCGGCACCATAAGATTGGCCTCATTATGAAGGACAGAACGACCGGCGGCTTCGGATATTTGTGCATTACCACGATGCTCGGGCGGACCCGAAAGCCTCCTTGAAGGCCTCATTACTATCGGTCATTGGAAGCCATACGACAAGTGGGAGGTGGAATTCCAGCACGAAAAGCAGAGCAATCAAATCCCCAATCTGGTCAATCATTCGAGAGAAAGGATTGGATGGAACTCGCAGCAAATGCGTTCAATAAAAAGCTCTTGGTCGTTCCGCGCATGTATCCTCCGTGTTTGATTTTTTTGTTGAAATATCATTGAAGCCGCAGTCATACGGTCCTGCCGGTGCTGACCGGGCGCGCAAATCCTTGCGGGTCATGCGCGGCCTGCTGCATTCCCCCTGTTGGGTCATTGCCGCATCAGGGCAATCGGCTGATAAACTTGCGGGAGATCGAGTTTCCACATACCCTTTGATAAGCAGAGTATCCTGAATGACGCATCAATAAGTACCAGGGTCTCAGGGACCATTTCTCTTGACCGCCAAGTGGACAGGCGGAATGGACAAACGGCTCCTTGTATCCACGAAAGCCCAACACCCAGACAATAGCCCATGGAGCATGGCGGCAATGGATTGGTTTCAATCATTTACAGAATCCAAGAAGATCTACCTGAATGGAAGGGGTTTGTCTGTTCGGTCTACGATGGGTACTCGAGAGATTTTGGTTCATGGCCCATACATCACAGCCCCCAAAGGAAGATATACGGTCAAGTGGCAAGTGAATGTGCGGCGCGAGGTCATGGATACGGATCTTCAGCCGGCATTGAGACTTGATATCACCATAGAAAACGGAAAAAGAACGCTGATCGAAAAGGATTTCAGCCTGGCGGAAATTCGGGCATCAAACGGCATTGCTCAGCTTGATTTTGAAGTATTGCCGGATGACGTGAAGAATCTTGAATTACGGGCGCTTTCCCTTGGGGTTGCGGATTTTCTCATTGGCATGAAGCGCTACGTGGTGAATGAATCGGATCAAATTGTCTATTTCGATGCCGATTTTTTTGACATTGAATCACAGGAGGCAACCCAGCCGGTCCTGGTGCAATTCATTGCGGAAAACCTACAATCCCTTTCCCGTCTGCGGCAATGGGGCGTTAAGTTGATCGTTGCAAACCAAAGTCTGAAGGGACGATTTCAAGGGTGCGATTTCCATATTCGCAACGTGGAAGATTTTCAGATCTTTCAGGAGGTTTTTGTTCAGAAAGACTATGATGTTGAGTTGCCTGGGGAGTTGGTAGTTGCCGATGTCGGCATGAATGTTGGATATGCGTCTCTTAGATTTGCTTCAATGAATTGGGTTCAGAGGGTTTATTCCTTCGAGCCGTTTGGATACCCTTTTGCGCGCGCCATTGAGAACTTCAATCTCAATGCCGACATCAGGTCCAAGATCTTTCCCTTTTGTTTCGGCCTGTTTGACGCAAATACGCAGCGCGAGGTCAGGTATGACGACCAGCAGACTATTTCGACCTCTGTTCGTGGGGCGAGCGCGGGCAGGGATGTGACCATTCAACTGCGCGAGGCATCATCGGTTCTTGGCCCGATCATCCGGAACGCCAAGGCCAGGGGCTGGCGCTTCATGTTGAAGCTTGATTGCGAAGGATCGGAATTCCCAATCATTGAGAACCTGTACAGTACCGGGCTCCTGAAGGAGATCGATATCCTCCTCCTCGAGTGGCACAAATGGTGGGATCGGTCGAAATCTCAACGCGCCTTGATTGAACCGCTCTTGGAAAACGGTTTTCTTGTTCTGGATCGCACCAGGGACGACAATCCGCACGCTGGCGTCATCATGGCCTGCCGAATTTCCTGAAAACACAGAAGGCCCCTTTGACTCGCCCGTCATATTTGCGCGGGCATGCCACTCACTTCGTCTGGTCAGGAGTCGTGGCCTTTGCTCACTGCAAGCAACCGATACCCTGTCCGACCGATGCATCTTCAGCGCGGCTTGAAGCGGCCGTTAGCCTGGATGTTTTTGTCTGATCGTCGCCCCCAAGGGGCGGCAATGAGGCGTCATAATCATAAGGTCATCGCCCGAGCAATCCGCAGTGATTCGCTGCCCATTGATGGTTTAAGCTGTCGCTTTGGCCCTCAAGCAGGCAAACTGGGCCTCACGCTCCGCGCCCGGAAAAGGCGTTGAAGGTTTGCAGCGTATAGGTGTCCTTCACGCCGGGCACGGTTTGGATGGTTTCCACCACGAAAAGCCCGATATCGCGCCCCGCTTCCAGATAGAATTTCCCGAGCAAATCATATTGCCCGGAAATCGAATGCATTTCCGAAAGCTCCGGAATGCCATCGGCCATCTCCCGCGCCACGCGATAGGCTTGGCCCATCTCGCATTTGATCATGACGAAAATGGCGCGCATGGCATTGGCCCTCCTGGAACAAGCGCATGCTAACGCGGAACCAGCCCCGCAGGAAACGCACCAACACCGCGGGCCGGGTTAATTTGCAAAAAGCATAGCATTATGACTAAGTTTTAGGCGAAAATTCGCCCAAAAGCCGGTTGGGTGCGCTCTCCAGGCGGCATAGGGCTTGCTTAGTAAGGTTTATGGTTTTGCCCCCTCCTGCCCCAGATCGCGGCGGCGCCGCCCAGCCCTTGCTCGAAACCCGTGGCCTCGTGAAGCATTTCCCCATTCGGGGTGGGCTGTTCGGCCGCCAGATGGGGGAGGTGCGCGCGGTGGATGGCGTCTCCTTTTCGGTCAAAAAGGGTGCAACCTTGGGCATTGTCGGCGAAAGCGGCTGCGGCAAATCCACCACCGCCCGGCTGCTGATGCGCCTGCTCGACCCCGGCGCGGGCGAGATGATTTTTGATGGCGACCCAGTTGGGCGCGATGATCTGGGCGGCGGCATATCGCTGAAAGACTACAGGCGCCAGGTGCAGATGGTGTTCCAGGATTCCTACGCCTCCCTGAATCCCCGCCTGCCGATTGAAGACAGCATCGCCTTCGCGCCTGAAGTCCACGGCGTGCCGGGGCCGGAAGCGCGCGAAAGGGCGCGGGAATTGCTCGCCGCCGTCGGCCTCGCGCCCGCCCAATTCGCCCGCCGCTACCCGCATGAATTATCGGGCGGTCAGCGCCAGCGGGTGAATATCGCCCGCGCACTCGCCCTCCGCCCGCGGCTGGTTATTCTGGATGAACCGGTCTCCGCGCTTGATAAAAGCGTGGAGGCGCAGGTCCTGAACCTGCTTGTGGACCTCAAGGCAAGCTTCGGCCTGACCTATGTTTTCATCAGCCATGACCTGAATGTGGTGCATTATATCAGTGATCGTGTGTTGGTGATGTATCTGGGCCAGGTGGTGGAAGAAGGTCCGGTGGATGAGATTTATGCCCGCCCGGCGCATCCCTATACCCGCGCGCTTTTGGCATCACGCCCTTCCATGGACCCGTCGCAGCGCCGAACCGAACCGCCCTTGACGGGTGACCCGCCCAATCCGGTGAACCCGCCCTCCGGCTGCCGTTTCCGCACCCGCTGCCCCTTTGCCGAGGCGATTTGCGCTGAAAACCCGCCAGTGGCGGCAACCCTCAGCCCCGGCCACACCGCCGCCTGCCATATGGCGCTGCCCGGAAGTGGCCATAGCCAAGCCGGGGGGATCGCGGCATGAGCGCGGCCTTGAAACCAACGCCTGAGGCGCCGCTGATCCGGCTGCGCGATCTTCATGTGAAGTTCGAAAGCCGCGACCGCACCGTGCATGCAGTGAATGGCGTGGATCTGGACCTCGCCGCCGGGGAGGTGCTGTGCATTCTGGGTGAATCCGGGTCCGGAAAATCCGTGACACTCCGCGCGCTGATGAAGCTTTTGCCGAAAACCGCCAAGGTTACCGGCGAGATTCAGGTGGCTGGGCGCGATGTGCAGGCCATGAATGAAGGCCAGCTTGCCGATTTCCGCGGCGGCGATGTGGCGATGATCTTCCAGGAACCCATGACGGCGCTGGACCCGGTATTCACCATCGGACGGCAGATTGCGGAAACCGTGCAGCGCCATGAAGGGGCAAGCCGCAGCACCGCAGATGCCAGGGCGTTGGAATTGCTGGAATTGGTGCAAATCCCCTCAGCCAAACGGCGGCTTTCTGCCTATCCGCATGAATTATCCGGGGGCTTGCGTCAGCGCGCCATGATTGCGGTGGCTTTGGCCTGCCGGCCCAAGCTGCTGCTGGCGGATGAACCCACCACGGCCTTGGACGCCACGGTGCAAATCCAGGTGCTGCTGCTGCTGCGTTCCTTGCAGGAACAGCTTGGCATGGGGGTGGTGTTTGTGACGCATGACCTTGGCGTTGCAGGCGAAATCGCTGATCGCGTGGCGGTGATGTATGCCGGCAAGGTGGTGGAAGAAGGCCCCGTTGGTGCGCTGATGGCCGGCCCCTTGCACCCCTATGCCAAGGGGCTTTTGGGCGCGACAGTCCATGCCGGCATGCGTGGCAAGCGGCTCACCACCATCCCGGGCGCGCCGCCCATGCTGGACAAGGTGCCCAC
>JBIKXA010000165.1:0-7835 GCA_044356015.1 Roseomonas sp. | reverse complement strand
GGCCTCACGGTCGCACTCGCCGCTGAATTGGCGCCTTCCATTCGCATCAATTGCATCGCGCCATCACTCACGCGCAGCAGCATGGCGGCACCCTTGCTGGCCAATGCACAAATGGCTGATGCCATCGCCAAACAACACCCAATCCCAAGGTTGGGAGAGGGCGAGGATGCCGCCGCACTGGCTGATTTTCTGCTATCGGATCAGGCGGGCTGGATCACCGGCCAGATCATGGCCGTGGATGGCGGCCGTTCCACGGTGCGGAGCCGCGGATGATGCTGCGTCGTGCGTTCCTGTTGCTGCCCGGTTTGCTGCCCATGGCAGCACGCGCTGCCCCCGGCCCGGCACGGTTTCGCGTGCTGCGCGACGGCAAGGAAATCGGCACGCATCAGGTGCGGCTTACGGGCAATGCCGCCAAGCTTTCCGTGCAGACCGAAATTGCCTTGCAGGTGAAGCTCGCCGGCTTCACCGTGTTTCGCCTGCGTCATGACATCACGGAAGAATGGCAGGGTGAACGGCTGCTGCGCCTGACATCGCGCCATGATCGCAATGGCACGGTGACCGAAGCGCGCGTGATCGCCGAAGGCAACGCGCTGGTCTCGCAAGGCCCGGAAGGCGCGCAGCGCCTGCCCGCCAATGCTGCGCCGCTGACCTGGTGGAATGCGGCGCATTTTGCGCGCCCGCTGATCCGCCCGATCAATGGCAAGCTGCTCACGGCTGCGCCTTCACGCAGCGCGATATCGGGCGGCGGCACGCAATTCAGCCTGAATGGCGAGGTTGAGGCCGTGGCGCGTTACGATGCCGAAGCGCGCTGGGTGGCGCTCTCCACCAAGGGCGAGGATGGCAGCGCTGTGACCTATGAGCCCATGGGATGAGCAAAACAGGCGCGCTACGCCTTGTGCTGGGCGATCAATTGACGCCCGGGCTTTCCGCTTTGGAGGGGCTCGACCCCAAGCGCGACAAGGTCCTGCTGATGGAGGTGATGGGCGAATGCACCTATGTCCCGCATCATCCGCAAAAAATCATCCTGATCCTTTCCGCCATGCGCCATTTCGCCCGCGCCTTGGAAACGCGCGGCGTGGCCGTGGATTACATCCGCCTGGATGACACAGCGAATACGCAAAGCTTTGCCACTGAGGTGGCGCGCGCGGTCGCCCGGCATCGGCCAGAACGTGTGATCGCAACCCATCCCGGCGAATGGCGCGTCTTGCAGGATATGGAGGCTTGGGAAAAATCCCTCGGCCTGCCGGTCGAAATCCGCCCCGATCATCGCTTCATCTGCGACCTGCCGCGCTTTCGCGCCTGGGCCAAGGGGCGCAAGCAATACCGGATGGAGTTTTTCTATCGCGAGATGCGCCGCGCAACCGGCCTTTTGATGGAAGGCGATGAACCCGCCGGCGGTGCCTGGAATTACGATGCCGAAAACCGCGCGGCCCTGCCGAAAGGCGTGACACCACCCGCCCCACCGCGCTTTGCGCCCGATGAAATCACGCGGGAGGTGATGGCGCTGGTCGCTGAGCGTTTCGGCGCGCATTTTGGCAATGGCGAAGGCTTCGCCTGGCCCGTCACGGCGCGTGATGCCGAAGCGGCACTGGCAGCTTTCATCCGGGATCGGCTGCCGCAATTCGGCGATTACCAGGATGCCATGGCCGCCGGGCAGCCTTTTCTGTTTCATTCGCTGATTTCCACCAGCCTCAATATCGGGCTGCTTGATCCCCTGGCGATTTGCCGCGCAGCGGAACAGGCATGGCGCGATGGCAAGGCGCCGCTCAATGCGGTGGAAGGCTTTATTCGTCAGATCATTGGCTGGCGCGAATATGTGCGCGGTCTCTATTGGTTGTTGATGCCGGGCTATGCGGAAGGCAACGCACTTTCGGCCAAGCGCCCCTTGCCGGCCTTCTATTGGGGCGCGGAAACCTCCATGCGCTGCATGGCGCAAACCGTGGGGCAGACGCGCGATCACGCCTATGCGCATCACATCCAGCGCCTGATGATCACCGGCAATTTCGCCCTCATCGCGGGGCTTGATCCGGTCGAGGTCAATCGCTGGTATCTTTCCGTCTATGCCGATGCCTTTGATTGGGTGGAATTGCCCAATACCCAGGGCATGGCGCTTTACGCCGATGGCGGGGTCATGGCGTCCAAGCCCTATGCGGCGTCAGCGGCCTATATCAATCGCATGGGCGATTATTGCCGCGGCTGCGCGCATGATGCGAAGGATGCGGTGGGGCCACGCGCCTGCCCGTTCAATTTCCTCTATTGGGATTTCATCGCCCGCCACGCAGAGGAATTTGCACGCAATCCACGCATGGCCATGCCGCTGATGGGCTTGCGCAAGCTCGATCCAAAAAAACTTGCCGCCATGCGCGCCAAGGCGCGGGAATTTCTGGATGGGCCGGCGATGCGGGGGTGACGCAAGGCTATCGCCTGGCCCTTGCCTATTCACCACCGCAATGGAAGCATGGCGTGCAAAGCCATTGAGGCTGCGTCAAGCGCCTCAATCATTTCCCGCCATCCTGGAGCCTTGCCCATGACCCAAGAAATCGAATGGATGAAAATGACATCCGAAGAACTCAATGCCCGCGCGGCTTCGGGGGCATTGGTGATCATCCCTGTAGCGTCCCTGGAACAACACGGGCCGGCGCTCGCGACCGGTGTTGACATCATCTGTGCCACCGGTGTTGCGCATCGCGTCGCGCGGCGCATGATGGATGCCGGCGAAAAGGTGGTGGTCACACCCTGCGTCTGGACTGGTTTGGCCGAACACCACGTGCCCTTTGGCGGCACAGTGACGCTGGATTACGCGGCTTTCGGTGGCGTGCTGCGCGGCATTGTGCGATCCGCGGCGCGGGCCGGTTTCAAGCGCGCCATGCTGCTGAATGGCCATGGCGGCAATGCCGAAGCGGTCGCCGTCGCCGCCGTGGATGCGCAGGCCGAAAGCGGCATTCCGGTGGCCGCCGCAACCTATTGGCACATGGCTGGCGATGCCTTCGCGCCCATTCTGGAACGCCAATCCAATGTGCTCCATGCCTGTGAGGCTGAGGCTTCCATGGTGATGACCCTGATGCCCGAAGCGGTGCGCCCCGCGCGGCTTTCTGAACAGCATGGCCCGCATAGCACGCGGGTTGAAGGCCAGCCGGCAGCCTTGGCGCGGCGGCGTTCCTTCAAGGAACTCAGCCCCAATGGCGTGATCGGCGATGCGCGCAGTGCAACGGCCGCGAAGGGTGAAGCGCTATTGGATGCGGCGGCTGAGCGCATTGCGCGGGATTTGGCGAATCCGAAATTATGGAGTTGAGCCAGAAGGCTCCAGCGCTTCAAACGGCAGATCAATCCAGGCCAGCGCGCCGCCCTTGCCCGCGCCGGTATCCAGAAAAATCGCCCGCCCACCCAAGGCGCCACGCATTTCATGCGGGCGTCCATTGGTGGAGCGATTATCATGCCCGACATAGGCCGTGATGCCATGGGGTATCCGCCCCACCCAGCGGGTCGCGCGCATCGGGTAGCCATCCGGCCCGCGCTGGCCGGTCACCTCTCCATAAAGCGCGCGGGAGAGAGCGCCATCGGGGCGGCGCACCCCGGCATCCTTGGGGGGCGCGCGATGCAGCATGGCGTCATGATAGGCGGCATGGATGAACATGGCCTGGCCCAACCTGAGCCAGGCCGGCGCGCGGGCAATCTCCGCCACCGCACGTGTGGTCAAAGCATCGCCATCCGGGGCTGCCCGCAATTGTTCCAGCGTGCGGCCCAGACCCTCTGGCGCCACGTATAGCTTGGCACTTGCATGGCCGATCAGCGCGCGCCTCAGCTTATGTTCGTGGTTGCCCAGCAAGAAAATGCCGCGCTTGGCATCCAGCATGGCGAAGGCGCGCCGCAAGACGCCAGGGCTATCCGGCCCGTAATCCACCAGATCGCCAAGCTGAATGATGAAAAGGCCAAGCGATTCGGCGCCCGCAATGGCGGCTTCAAAAGCCTCAGCCTCACCATGCACGTCACCCACAACGCGGAGCCCGGAAAACCCCGCGCGGCGCAAGGCCGCGGGAGTGATCATGCTTTGCGCAGCCCCGCAAAGGCCGCCAAGGCGCGGGCGCGGCCTTCGGCCAGCCCAATCACAGGCTTCGGGTAAGTCCCGCCAAGCGCAACGCCAGCACCGCGCAGGATCATCTCGGGCGCTTCAAAAGGCTTATGGATGAAGCGCGCGGGCAGCTTGGCCAATTCCGGGCACCAGGCGCGGATATAGGCCCCCTCCGGGTCGAATTTCTCGCCCTGCAAGACTGGGTTGAAGATGCGGAAATAGGGCGCGGCATCCGCCCCGCAGCCCGCAACCCATTGCCAGGACGCGCTATTGGCGGCGAGGTCCGCATCCACTAGCGTATCCCAAAACCAGGCCTCGCCCGCCTGCCAGGGTTGCAGCAAATGTTTCACGAGAAACGAAGCCGTGATCATGCGCACGCGATTATGCATCCAGCCCGTCTGCCAAAGCTGGCGCATGCCCGCATCCACAATGGGATAGCCCGTCTGCCCGCGCTGCCAGGCGCGGAGCAGCGCGGCGTCCGGCGCCCAGGGGAAGGCCGCGAATTCCGACCGCAGCGGCGCTTCGGGCATTTCCGGGCGGTGCCACAAAAGATGATGCGAAAACTCCCGCCACAGCACTTCCTTGAGGAAGGTCTCCAGCCCCGCGCCCCCCTTGGGCGCCGCCGCCCGCGCCGCGACCCATACCTGACGCGGCGAAACCTCCCCGAAATGCAAATGCGGCGAGAGGCCAGAGGTCCCCCCCTTGGCCGCCGGTTCATTGCGCCGATCCGCATAGGCATTGACGCCCGAGCCCAGGAAATCGGCCAGGCGTTGCGCTGCCCCTTCCTCCCCCGGTTGCCACACGGCGCCAAACCCCGCCGCCCAATCAGGCTCGGGCGGGCGTGGCAATAGCCCAAGGGCCGGAATATCCAACCCCGCCGGCGCACCCGCCGCCGCCCGCAAGCGCTTGGGCGCCGGAATGGGCGCCGCAGGGTCGCCAAAGCCAAACAGCGTGCGGGAAAAGGGCGTATAGACCGCATAGGGCTTGCCCGCCCCGGTGCGCACCAGATGCGGTTCATGCAGCAGGGCAGACCGATGCAGCACCAGCTTCTGCCCCGCCCCTTGCAGGGTTTCCGCCAGCTTGGCGTCACGCGCCCGCGCCCAGGGCTCTGTCAGCCGCCCGGCATGGATTTCATCGGCGCCGATCTCAGCCGCCAGCTTGGGCAGCAGGTCAAGCGCCGCGCCGCGCAGCACCAAAAGCGGTGCGCCAAGGGCTTTCAGATCCCGCGAAAGCGCTTCCAGGCTGTGATGCAGCCACCAGCGGGAAGCACCCCCTTCCGCCCAGGCGCCGCCGGCCTCGGCGTCCAGGATAAAGACCGGCAGGATGGGGCGGTCGGCCACGGCATGCAGCGCCGGGTTATCGGCAAGGCGCAAATCCTGGCGGAACCAGACAAGGGCGGGAGTGGACATCACGTGGATGTAATGTCTGCACCGCCTGGCTGAAAGCGCCCCCTCAGCTATTTGGGAAGGCGGCGCGATCCGGCGCGCGAAACACCTTGCGGCCTGATGCCTTGATTGCCTCATGGTGTTGGTAGATCCACCAGACCGCATCCACCACATCGCGCTTGAGTGGCGTGGTGCCATCGCCAAACAGCACGCGGTCAATCTCCAGCGCCAGCGCCTGCCGGCTGAGCGCCACGCGCGCCGCATCATCATCAATCACCCTGAGCGCCGCGGCGATATAGGCTTCCTCATCCTGCGCGATCAGCCATGCCGGCATGCCAAGCCGGCGCAGCAGCATGGAATCCGTGCGCGCATGCAGATCAAGCCCTTCCAAGGCCACCACCGGAATGCCCTGGCGGAGCGAATCAACAACACTATGCAGCCCACCAAAGGGGAAGGGGCTAAGGTTCAAGTCACAGGCGTTCAGCTCCGCCAGATAGGCGTTATAAGCCATGACGGGGTGCACAATGCTGCCGGGCAGCCGCTGATCAAAGACGCGCTTGGTCGCCATCAGATCCAGGCCCGAGACATTGGGGAAGACGCGAAACTCCAAGGGCCGCCGCGCCCTTTCACGAATGCGCTGCAAGATGGCGATGAAATGCGGATTGAGCTTCAACAGGTTGGACGGCAGCGCAATGCGCAGCGGCGAAGCGTTTTCCCGAATGGCGGGGCTGATTGGCTGGTAATGCGGTGATCTTTCGAAGATCAGGCTTTCATCCGGCAGCAGCACCAATTGCTCCGACAAAAGCCCAGGGTCGCCGATATAGCCTTCTTCGGTGACATAATAATCCATCGTCGCGCAGAAGGTGGAAGCCGAATGGCCAAGCCCGGCGAATTGAATGGGGGCGAGGCGGAAATTCGCGAGCACCGGCCCCCAATGGCGCATGCCGACACTCAGCCAGAAAATGACATCCGGGGCGATGGCTTTGATCGTTTCCAGCAGTCGGTTGAAATACCCCGTGCCACCTTCGCGCTTGAAGACATGAACCTCATCATAAAGCGCGCGCGCATGGCTATCGGCCTGGGATTCCTCGGTCAGCAGTACCAGCCGGAAACGCTCACGAAGCTGGCGCAGATACTGCCCGAAATAGCGATACTGCACGTGGTTGGAATGCATGATCTCGGCCGCGACCAGCAGGGTCGGGCACGCCTTCAAGGCGCGTGTTGCGGGCAGCGCGGCGTCGCTCAGGCCAATTCCCAAGGCCCAATGGCGCAGCACGTGGTTCAGCACCGGCTTGATGCCATGCTTGTCGCGCGCCCCGGCATAGGAACAGAGCATCCAGGCCGCCGAGAGCAAGACCAGATGATCCACCGAAAGCGGGAGCGGCACTGGTGCGAGCCTTCCGGCGGCGCTTACCAGCGCTTCACGCCGCGCATGGCCGGCTTCGGTCAGGATCGGTTTTTGCGAAATCAGCCCCATGGCGGTCAGCAGCGCAAGCGGCGCGGGCGCTTCCATCAGGGCGGTGACGTCAATCGGCAAGGATGAGTCTATTGAAAAGGCCAGCCAGGCCTTGGCGAAACCGCGCCTGTCTTCCCGGAAAAGGCGCCTGAGGCCATCCGTATCATCCGCGCCCAGCACGCGCAGAATGTGATCCGAACTGCCAAAGCCGCTGATGGCATGGATATGATCCGCAACCCGCCCAATGGCGGCCAGGCGCAGCAAGGCGCTGTCATCAAAGCGGCTGGCGGGATCAGTCAGGATGCTCGCCATGGCAGCGGCCAGGCGCGTGGCCAGAACCTCAATCGGCTGCGGTGCCTCAGGCGCCGCGAGCTCCTCAAGGCCCGTTCCCGCGGCCAGGCGCCGCATGGTGCCGAGCAGGATTTCCATCGCCCCTTCAGGATTGCGGGCGGCGGCAATTTCCAGGCTGGCGAGGGCGCTTTCAGGCATGGCTTGCTTCGGATGCGGCGGATGAGCAAGCCTTATGGGCGGTGCGCCCCAGCCCGGCAAGGGAATGACAAGGGCCGCAAGCGTGTCCCATTACCCGGATCACGCAGGGAAGGGCAGCGCCTATTTCGGCGCCACCACCATGACCATCTGGCGATTTTCGAGCTTGGGCATTTGTTCAACCTTCACCAATTCGATCAGGTCATTGCGGATGCGTTCCAGCACCTTCACGCCCAATTCCTGGTGCGCCATTTCGCGGCCACGGAAGCGCAAAGTCACCTTTACCTTGTCGCCTTCGCCGATGAAGTTCCGCATCTGCTTCATCTTCACATCGTAATCATGGTCATCAATATTCGGGCGAACCTTGATTTCCTTGATTTCGACGACCTTCTGCTTCTTGCGCGCCTCATTCGCCTTTTTCTGCTGTTCGTATTTGTAT
>JBIKXA010000030.1:0-24868 GCA_044356015.1 Roseomonas sp. | reverse complement strand
TGGCGGAACCGGGTAACCGCTTGAATCCGGCAAGCTTTGCGGAAAGGCTTTCTGCGCTGAAAGAATACGGCCTGAAGGTTGAAGTGCTGGAAGGCAAGCGCCTGACCGCGCTTGGCATGGGCGCGCTGCGCGCCGTGGGCGGCGGGGCGGAACATGGCCCGCGTCTTGTTGTGCTGCGCTGGCCCGGCAAGCTGAAGGCTGCGCCGGTTGCTTTTGTCGGCAAGGGGGTTTGCTTCGACACGGGCGGCATTTACATCAAGCCCGCTGAAGGCATGGAAGAGATGCTCGGCGATATGGCAGGCGCGGCGGCAGCAGCAGGCGCGATGCTCACCTTGGCGTTACGGCAATCGCCCGCCCCGGCGGTCGCCGTTTTGGCGCTGGCGGAAAACGCCATTGGCGCCGCTTCCTATCGCCCCGGCGATATTCTGCGGAGTTACAGCGGCAAGACGATTGAGGTATTGGATACGGATGCGGAAGGCAGGCTGATCCTGGCTGATGCGCTCGCCTATACCGCCGCGCGTTTCAAGCCGCGCGCCATGATTGATCTGGCGACGCTGACCGGCAGCATCATTACCGCGCTTGGCCATCACCGCGCCGGGGTTTTCGGCAATGATGAAGCGCTGACAGCGGCGCTGATGGCGGCGGGGGAGGCCGTGGCTGAACCTCTCTGGCCCATGCCGATTGATGATGAACACAGGGAAGTCCTGAAAAGCGACATCGCCGATCTGCGCCACTGCGCGCTGGCAGGCAGCGGCGCCTGGGGCGGGCGCTTCCTGTCCGATGCCTGCCATGCGGCGGCCTTCCTGCGTGAATTCGTGGGCGGCACCACCTGGGCGCATCTGGATATCGCGGGGGTCGAGGCACGCGAAGAAGCAGCACCCCTTGGACCCAAGGGCGCAACCGGCTTTGGCGTGCGCTTGCTGGATCGCCTGGTGGCCACGCGCTTTGAACGCGACACATGACAGAGATTGGCTTCTACCACCTGACTCGCAGCAAATTGCAGGAAGCCCTGCCGAAATTGCTGGGCCGCGTGTTGGACAATAATGGCCGCGCCCTGATCCTATGCGGTGATGCGGAACGTGCGCGCGCCCTGGATGCAGCGCTGTGGCAGCCCGCCGATCCGCCTTGGCTGCCGCATGGCCTGGCGGGCGGCGAGCATGACGCAGCACAGCCCCTGTTGATTGCCGATCAGGATATTCCACCGCCCAATGGCGCGCGTTTTCTGGTGCTGGTGGATGGCGCGGCCAGTGCGCGGTTACAGAATTATGACCGTGTGCTCGACCTTTTCGATGGCGGCGATGAAGCAGCAGTCGCCGCAGCGCGGGCGCGCTGGGTGGCCGCCAAGGAAGCGGGGCATAGCCTCACCTATTGGCAGCAAACCACGCGCGGTTGGGAGAAAAAGGCAAGCCACCCGCCGGCATCTTGACCCTTCCCGCTGCCGCCCCCTACACGCCAATCAAATTTACAGGAACGCCTTTCATGACTGATACCGCCCAGGACCAGATGGAAATCCTGGCAGGGGCCCTGCCCTTCCTGAAGCGCTACGATGATCAGATCATCGTCGTGAAATATGGCGGCCACGCCATGGGGGAAGAAGAAACCGCACTCCGCTTTGGCCGCGACATCGCGCTTTTGGAACAGGTGGGCGTCAACCCCGTGGTGGTGCATGGCGGCGGGCCACAAATCAACGCCATGCTGAAGCGGTTGGATGTGAAATCCACCTTCGTGCAGGGCTTGCGCGTGACCGATGCCGCCATGCTGGATGTGGTGGAAATGGTCCTCGCCGGGCCGGTGAATAAACAGGTGGCGGAAGCAATCACCCGCGCCGGTGTCATGGCGGTTGGGATTTCCGGCAAGGATGGCGGGCTGGTGCGGGCGCGGAAGCTCACACGCACTTATCGCGACCCGGACAGCAATATCGAAAAAGTGCTCGATCTTGGCTTTGTGGGTGAGCCGGAATCGATCAACCCGCGTGTGCTGGAATTGATGATTGGCGCGGATATCGTGCCCGTGGTCGCGCCCGTTGGTGTTGGCGCCGATGGCCAGACCTACAACATCAATGCCGATACCGTGGCGGGTGCGATTGCTGGCGCGCTTTCTGCCGAGAGGCTGTTGATGCTGACCGATGTGCGCGGCGTGCTGGGGCCGGATGGCAATTTCATCCCGGAAATGACGGTGGCCGAGGTGAAGAAGGGCATTGCCGATGGCTGGATTTCCGGCGGCATGATCCCGAAGGTGGAAACCTGCATCTATGCGGTGGAGCAGGGCGTAAAGGGTGCGGTGATCCTGGATGGCCGCGTGCCGCATGCGGTGCTGCGGGAATTGTTCACCGATGGTGGTGCGGGCACGCTGATCCGGCCCTGAGGATCAGAAACGCGAACCGCCCCTATCGGTCCGCCAGACCATGGCCTTCGCCGGAAAGCCCTTGCTGACGGGATCAATCTGGCGACTACCCACACCACCGGGCAGTATGGGCTGCGGCAAGCCCAGGCGATCCGCCACGCATTGACGAATGCGAAACAGCAGCGCGGGGTCCACATCCTGGCGCTGCATCAAGGGCCGCAGCAGCGTATCGGCCACAACGCCGGCCAAGCGAATGGCGGTATCGGGCGTTAGCCCATTTCGTCCCATCAGGCTTGGAAACCATTCCGGATTGAAGCGCGCCCGGTTTACTACATCTTCCATGCTTGCCGGACGAATTTTGGCACTGGGATTTTCCAGCATCAGGCTGATGGCGGCGCGATCACCCTGGGCAATCAGCGCATCGGTTATCGCCTCTCCTATCCCCGCGCGGCGCGCGACCGCTTGCAGGGTTCCGGCGGCGGGGGGGGATGCAACCAGCGTCAGCAAATCCTCCTCGGTCAGCACAGGCGATAAGCGAATGACCGGCTCTGCCACGCGAATTTCCGTGTCCATGGCCAGGCGCAAGACTGCATCATGCGGCACGGCAGAAAGGGTCTTCGCCGCATCTGCGATGATGAATCTGATTTGGGCAATACTGTCCTCCACAAGCCGCAACAGGATGGGTTGCACCACTTGCGTCAGCCGGTCATGGGCGGAATTGGTGAGGCCCGGCAGGATATCCGCGACGCGCTTGGCCAGGGCTTCCCGCACGGCCGCATCCTCATCACCGGACAGGTTTTGCAAGACGGAAAGGGGTACCCGCGAATTCGCAACCACGGATGCGCGAACACGGGCTTCCGGATCCTGAGAAAGATAAGCCAATACCTCATGCGGTGTGGTGGCATTGCGTGCCAGCATGGCGCGGGTTGCGGTATCACTCTCCCGCGCGAGGCGCAGCATGTTTTCGACCGTGCCGCTCATGCTGAGGCCCGGATGGCTTCGGCACATGAGGGGCGGGCAGCCCTTCGGGATTCGCGAATGACACGCATGGCCACATATTCATCATGGCTGCCTAATCTATGGTTAACAGGAAGCGTTGACAGCGCCCCCGCCCCGCCGCAAGGAAAGGGCGCTTTGCCGGAGGAACCCGCCCCATGACCATGACCGATCTTCAAGCCCGCATCGAAGCGCTTTGGGACCGGCGCGACCAGCTTTCGCCCACAACCTCGGGCGCGGATCGCGCATCGGTGGAAGAGGCGCTGGAAATGCTCGATTCCGGCAAGGCGCGTGTCGCGGAACCGGATGGGAATGGTGGCTGGAAGGTCAATCAATGGTTGAAGCAGGCGGTGCTGATGTCCTTCCGGCTCGCCGATTCGGCGCCGATGGAGATTTCGACCGGCGCCTATGACAAGGTGCCGCTGAAGTTTGAAGGCTGGGGCGAGAATCGCTTTCGTGAAGCAGGCTTCCGCGTGGTGCCGGGCGCTGTGGTGCGCCGTTCCGCTTACATCGCGCGCAATGTGGTGCTGATGCCTTCCTTCGTGAACCTTGGCGCGCGGGTTGAGGAAAACACCATGGTGGATACCTGGGCCACCGTTGGTTCCTGCGCCCAAATTGGCAAGAATGTGCATCTTTCAGGTGGTGTTGGCATTGGCGGCGTCTTGGAACCGCTGCAAGCGAACCCGGTGGTGATCGAAGATGATTGCTTCATCGGCGCGCGGTCCGAAGTGGTGGAAGGTGTGATTGTGGAACGCGGCAGCGTGCTTTCCATGGGCGTTTTCATCAGCGCCACCACCAAGATCATTGACCGTACGACCGGTGAGATTTTCATGGGCCGCGTGCCTTCCTATTCGGTGGTGGTGCCGGGGTCCTTGCCGGGCAAACCGCTGCCGGATGGCTCGCCCGGGCCTTCGCTCTATTGCGCGGTGATTGTGAAGCGCGTCGATGCGCAAACGCGGGCGAAGACTGCAATCAACGAATTGCTGCGTGACTGATCCGATCCCCCTGCTGCAGGCGCTGATCCGCTGCCCTTCCGTCACACCGGAAGAAGGCGGCGCGCTTGGCGTGCTGGAAGCGGCGCTGACGCCGCTTGGCTTCACCTGCACGCGGCTGAAATTTGCCGAGGTGGATAATCTTTTCGCCCGACGCGGCAAATATGGGCCACATTTCTGTTATGCCGGGCATACGGATGTGGTGCCGGTGGGTGATCGTGCCGGCTGGCAGCATGAACCCTTCGGCGCGGAAATCGCCAATGGCATGATCTATGGCCGCGGCGCTTGCGACATGAAGGGCAGCATTGCGGCTTTTGTTTCTGGCCTCGGCGATTTCCTCAAGCTGCGCCCCGATCATCAGGGCAGCATCAGCCTGTTGATCACCGGCGATGAGGAAGGGCCTTCCATCAATGGCACCGCGAAAGTGCTGGAATGGATGGCCGCCAATGATCAAATCCCCCATATGGCGCTGGTGGGCGAACCCACTTCAAAGGTGACGCTTGGCGATACGCTGAAGATCGGGCGGCGCGGTTCCATGACGGCGCATGTCACCGTGCATGGCATTCAGGGCCATTCCGCCTATCCGGAACGCGCGGATAATCCGATCCATCGGCTGATGCGCGCACTCAATCGCCTGACCGCCGAGCCTTTGGATAATGGCAGTGATTGGTTCCAGCCATCCACGCTGCAAGTGACCGGCTTTGATGTCGGCAATAGTGCTGCCAACGTCATTCCTGCTGCTGCCAAGGCATTCTTGAATATCCGCTTCAATGATCTGCACAAAAGCAGCGACTTGACCGCACGCATTCGCGCCGTTTTGGAAGAAGAGGCGCCTGATCATGATTTGAAGGTGACGGTTTCCGGCGAAAGCTTCCTGACCGAACCGGGGCCTTTCGTTGCCGGGCTGCAACGCGCCATTGAACGCGCGACGGGTGCGCAGGCCAAGCTTGATACCGGTGGCGGCACTTCCGATGCGCGCTTCATCACGCGCTATTGTCCCGTGGCCGAATTGGGCGCGGTGGGGGCCACCATGCACAAGGTGGATGAATGCGCGCCGATTGACGAACTCCGTGACCTCGCGGGGCTTTATCGGATGGTGCTTGAGGAGCTGGTCGGCTGAGCAGCGCGCCACCTGGCGGTGTCGCCCGCGCGCTGGCGGGCGCCTTCATGCTGGCGCGTGGGCAATCGGCAGGGCTGGCCGCGTTTGAAAACACGCTGCCTGTCGCCGCCTATTCCTTCCGCGCGGCGGCCATCTGCCTGCCGATTTTCATGTTCTTCAAGGAACACACCAGTACGCCCGCAGATGTGGTGTTGTCGCTTTTCGTGGATTTGCTGCTTTTCGTTGCGTCCTGGGCAGGTTTCGCCTTGGCATCGCTTTATTTGGCCAAGGCGCTTGGCGTGGCGGATTCCTGGCCGCGCTTCATTGCCGCCTGGAATTGGTCTGCGGTCGTGCAGTATCTGGCACTCGCGGCGCTGAGCCTGCCTGGATTGGTCTTGGGCATTGGGGCTTTGCTCGATCTCGGCGGATTATTGGCGCTATTTTATGCGCTGTGGTTGGAATGGTTTGTCGCGCGCCATGCGCTGCGGCTCAGCCCGCTCGGCGCGGGAGGGTTTGTCGCGCTTGATCTGGGGCTTGCCGTGTTTCTTGGCGGCTTCGCGGCGCGGATCAGCGGCGGCTGAACCCCCTCCCTATTGCAGGAACTCAGGCGAAATCAGCTTCGGCAAGATCAAGGATACATCCGGCCACATGATCACGAGCATCAGCACCGCCAGCATGGGCAGCAGCATGATGATGGTATCCTTAATGACGGCACCCATCTTCAAGCCGGCCACATGGCAGGCGATCATCAAGCATAAGCCATAAGGCGGCGTCACCAGGCCGAAAGCCAGGCTCACAATCCCGATCATGGCAAAATGCACGGGATGAATGCCGACTTCCATCGCAAGCGGTTGCAGAATGGCGCCAACAATAATGATGGCAGGAATCGCATCCAGAAAGCAGCCCACCACCAGGAAGACACCGGCGATGAAGAAGCCTGTGGCGATCTTGCCCATGCCCCAGGCGGAAACCCCGGCCAGGATGGCTTCCGGAATTTTGTAATAGGCCAACAACCAGCCAAAGGCCGAAGCGGTGCCCACGCAAAATAGCGCGACCGCGGCCAGCCTGCCGGTTTCACCAAGCGCACCGTAAAGCGCCTTCAAATCCATCTCCCTGTAGACAACCAGTGAAAGCACCCCGGCATAAAGCACGGCGATGCAGGCACTTTCAGTTGCGGTGAACCAGCCGAAAACCTTGCCGCCAATGATGATGAAGGGCGTCATCAGCGCGGGTAATGAAATCCAGGTGGCAAAACCCAATTCGCGCAGGCTCGCGCGCGGATAGGTGGGATAGCCGCGCTTCTTCGCATAGGCATGCACGGTTGCCATTTGCACCAGGCCAATCAGCAAGCCAGGAATGACGCCCGCCAGAAACAACGCGCCGATCGAAACCGTGAGCACCCCCCCCCAGACGATCATCAGAATGGACGGTGGAATAATCACCGCGAGCACGGCAGAAACCGCCGTGATGGCAACCGAGAAACTGTCATCATATCCTTCGCGGCGCTGCGCTTCGATGAAGATCTTGGATTGCGATGCCGCATCGGCGGTGCTGCTGCCGCTGATGCCGGCAAAAAAGAACGACAGCACAACATTGATCTGCGCGAGCCCGCCCGGGAAATGCCCGACCAGCGCGCGCGAAAGCCGCACCAGCCGATCGGTAATGCCGCCCACATTCATCAGATTGGCGGTCAGCAGAAAGAACGGCACCGCCAGCAGGATGAAGGAATTATAGGCGTTGAAGGTTTCCTGCATCAGCGTCATGGCACCAAGGCGCGGTTCAATCATCATCACCGGCAGGCAGGCCATGCCAAGCGCCACCGCCACCGGCACGCGCAGCGCGAGCAGCCCGAAAAAACCGCCAAACAGGATCCAGGCGGCGTCACCCGGCGCCAGAACATTGCCGCCCATCATGGCGCTTGGCCCCCGAATAGTGTTCTCAGATCATCGTAGAATTTGAGGCCACCAAACAGCAGCCAGGAAAATCCCAGAATGGGCCAGGCGAGATGGATCAGCCAAAGTGGCAATTCCGCCAATTCGCTGATGCGAAACCAGGCGAAATCCACGAATTCAATGCCATACCAGAAGAAGGCCGCAGCGAAGGCCAGAACAAAAACCCCGCTTACCAGATCAAGCGCGGCGCGCGCGCGGCCATGCAGCGCGGGCCACAAATCCACGTTGAAATGAATGCCTTCCTTCAGCCCGACCATGGCGCCGATCATGATGGTCCAAACCAGCAGGAAGCGCGCCATTTCTTCGGTCCAGATGTAATGCGGCAGGAAATCGGTGAAGCGCGCGAAAATCTGCAAGGCAACCGGAAAGATCAGGATGAAGACGCTGAGCGCCAGCAATAGCGACAGAAACCGGCCATAGAAATCAGCGATTCGCTGCACGGCGTGGCGAAACCCCATCTCGCGCATGATGCCCCCCTCCCCTGCCCGGCTGATCAATTTTCTTGCTTTTGGAAATCGCCTTCCATCAGCATTCCGCCGGTGGAAGGCGACACCGCTTAGGATGTCAGCGCATTGATGCGGGCGAAAATGCTCTCAGCGCCCACTTCCTTGGCATAGGCTTCCATCACCGGATCAACCGCGCGCTTCAGCGCCGCCCGATCGGTAAACGGAATGCGCCGCAGCCGGCCCGCTGATTCAAGCGCAGTCAGCTTTTGCCCATCCTCGCTGCTTTCCGCTTCACGCCCAAAGGCGCCGGCTTCACGCCCGGCGCGCTTGATTGCCTCCTGCAAGGCAGGTGGCAGGCGGGAAAGCGTTTGGCTTGAAAAGCAGATCGGGCGGATGGTGATGGCGTGTTCGGTCATGATCAGGTTCGGTGCCACTTCAAAGAAGCGCATCGCCTCAACCCCCGCCGCTTCATTCTCTCCGGCTTCGATCACATTATTCTGAATGCCGTTATAGACTTCATTATAAGCGATCACGGTCGGCGCCATGCCCGCCGCCTGGAAGGTGCGCGACCAGATCGGCGCACCCTGCACGCGCACTTTCAGCCCGCGCAGCTCTGCCATATTGGTGATGCGCTTATTGGCGAAGATATTGCGCACACCACCGCCGGCATAGCCGATCAGCATCACACGGGCGCGGCGTTCCACCTCATCCGCTACGGGCGCGAAAAGGTTTTGGTCCAGCACCTGGTTCCAATGCTTCAGGTCGCGGAACAGGAAGGGCGCATCAACGAAAGGCGCGGCGCGGCTGAAGGTGGACATATGCGCGGGCGAGACGATGCCGTAATCCACCGCACCGCGGCCCGCCGACATGTATTCGAAATACTGTTTTTCGAGCCCCAGGCTGCTGTTTTTATGCAGCACGAAATTCACCGGGCCTGCGGTGTAGTAGCGCTTCACAAGCTCTTCAAAGCGCACCAAGGCGCGGGTGAAGACATGTTCATCATTGAACTGCACCGCGCCATTCAGGGTAATGGCCTGCTGTGCGCGCGCGACGGCTGGTGCGGCCAAGCCCGCAGCCGCCAGGGTTGCCCCAAGCAATTGCCTACGATTCATGACGTTTCTCCCTTTTTTCGACCGGGGTCATGCTCCGGCTGGCATGACTATAGGCAGGCAATTCGGCGCGCGGGAAGCCTTGGGTCTTTGCAGGGCGGGTTTTCCCGGCAAAACTGCCCAGAACAGGGAGGGCGATATGCAAAAAACCGATCTGACCGGGCGGGTTGCGGTGATTACCGGGGCGGCGCGCGGCATTGGGCTGGCGGTGGCGGAACTCGCCGCCAGCCGGGGTGCCGCGATTGCGATTTGGGATATGGATGAGGCTGCTTCCAAGGCCGCCGCAGCACGCCTTGGCCAGGCCGCGCATGTCAGCACGCATATCCTGGACCTGACCGATGCGGCAGCGGTGGAAGCCGCCACGCAAGCAACACTCTCAGCCCATGGGCGCATGGATATTCTGGTCAATAATGCCGGCATCACCGGCGGCAATGCGCCGGTATGGGATTTGCCCGTGGCGGAATGGCGCCGTGTGATTGAGGTGAATTTGGTGGCGCCTTTCATCGTCTCGCGCGCCGTGGTGCCGCATATGCGCGCGGCGGGTTATGGCCGTGTGGTGAATATCGCCTCCATCGCGGGCAAGGAAGGCAATCCGAATGCGTCGCATTACAGCGCTTCCAAGGCCGGCTTGATTGGGCTCACGAAATCGCTCGGCAAGGAATTGGCCGGTAGCGGCGTTTTGGCGAATTGCGTCACACCGGCAGCGGCCGAGACCGATATCTTCAAGCAAATGACCGCGCAGCAAATTGCCTGGATGCGATCCAAAATCCCGATGGATCGCTTTGTGCAGGTGGAAGAAATCGCGGAATTGGTCTGCTGGTTGGCCTCAGAAGCCTGTTCCTTTTCCACCGGCGCGGTCTTCGACATATCGGGCGGGCGCGCGACCTATTGATGGTGGCGGATTGCCAGCCGCGCGCGGGCGCTGCAAGCTTTGCCAAACCCTCGGGAGAGAGATGAGACATGAGCACTGAAGGCAAAATCGCAGTTGTGACAGGTGCTGGCAGCGGCGTGGGCCGCGCGGCGGCATTGGCGCTGCTGGGTGGCGGTTGGCAGGTGGTATTGGCGGGAAGGCGCGCCGATGCCTTGCAGGAAACCGTCACGCTTGCGGGCGCGGCAGGTTCGCGCGCGCTGGCTGTGCCCTCCGATGTGTCCGACCCCGCTGCCGTGGATGCGCTTTTCGCGACCGTCAAGCAGCGCTACGGCCGGCTGGATATGCTCTTCAACAATGCCGGCACCAATGTGCCCGGCATGCCGTTTGAAGACCTGACCTATGAGGATTGGACGCGCGTTGTCGGCGTGAACCTGACCGGGTGTTTTCTGTGTGCCCAGGCAGCGTTTCGCATCATGAAGGATCAGAAGCCGCAGGGCGGGCGGATCATCAATAATGGGTCGATCAGCGCGCATACGCCGCGCCCGGATAGCGCGCCCTATACCGCCACCAAGCATTCCATCACGGGGCTCACGAAATCCCTCATGCTTGATGGCCGCAAATACGATATTTGCGCGGGCCAGATTGATATCGGCAATGCCGCGACGCCGATGACGCAGCGCATGACGCGCGGCGTGAAGCAGGCCGATGGCAGCACAGCAGTGGAACCCACCATGGATGCCGCCCATGTTGGCAATGCCATTCTGCATATGGCCAATCTGCCGCTGGAGGCGAATATCTTCACCATGACCATCAAGGCGACGAAAATGCCCTTCGAAGGGCGCGGCTGAAGGCTTATGGCAACCCATCATCTGAAGGTTCAGGAACCCTTCCGCGCTTTATTCTACGCGCCATTCTATGCGGCCTTGGCGCGCGGCGATTACGCGGCAGAAGGTGTGGAAGTCACGCTGCTGCCCGGTGCGGTGCCATCGCTTGCGAAGGATTCCGTGCTGGATGGCACGGCGGACCTCGCCTGGGGTGGGCCGATGCGGCTTTTGCTGGCGCATGATGCCGATCCCGCCTGCCCCTTGCGCCTGTTCGGTGCGGTGGTGATGGGCGATCCGTTTTTCCTGGTCGGGCGGCAACCCAATCCCGGCTTCAAGCTGCGCGATCTGGCGGGCATGACGCTAGGCAGCGTGAGTGAAGTGCCGACACCTTGGTGGACGCTTCAGGATGATATTCGCCAAGCAGGAATTGATCCTGGCGCCATCAAGCGGATCACGGACCAGCCCATGCCTGCCAATGCCGCTGCTGTCGCCGCCGGCACGCTTGATGTGGCGCAGCTTTTCGAACCGCTGGTAAGCCAGATGGAAGCTGTGGGCACCGGCCATGTCTGGCATGCGCAAGCCAGCCGAGGCCCCACTTCCTATACGGCGTTTTATGCGCGCAATGATGTCATCGCTGCCAAGCGCGCGGCGATGGAAGCCATGGTGCGCGGCCTGGCGCGCACGCTCACTTGGTTTGCCGCAGCCTCACCGGAAGAAATCGTGGCTTGCATTGCGGGTTATTTCCCAGGCGGCGATGCCGCGCTGATGGCGCGCGCCATTGCCCGCTACAAATCCATGCAGCTTTGGACGGAAACACCGCGCTTTCCTCCGGAAGCTTTGGCGCAATTGGAACGCGGCATGCTCTCCGCCGGCGCCATCAAGCGCACACCGGGTTTTGCCGGGCTGGTGGCGGAAGATGTGACGGAAAGCGCGCTCGGCTAGACTTACCCGCGCGGCAATAACTGTTCCGCGAGCGTCGCCCAATAGGATGCGCCCACGGGCAGGATATTGTCGTTGAAATCATAAAGCGGGTGATGCACCTGCGCCTCATTCGGGCCGCGCCCGCCGCCCAGCATCAGATAGGCGCCGGCTTTGGCATTCAGCATGAAGGCGAAATCCTCACCACCCATGGTGGGTTTGGGCATGGGCAGCACGCGGGCTTCGCCCTGCACGGCGCGTGCGGCCTTGGCAGCCAGATGGGTGCTTTCAACCTCATTGATCGTCGCCGGATAGGCGCGGGCGAATTCGGCGGTGGCGGTGGCACCCATGGCAGAGGCAATGCCTGTCACGGTTTCCTTGAAGCGGCGTTCGAGCAAATCGCCAATCTCGGGCGCAAACCAGCGCGCCGTACCCAGCATGCGCACCGTCTCAGGGATCACGTTGAAGGTATGCCCGCCGGTGATATGGCCAATGGTGATGACACCCGCTTCCACCGGTTCCACATTGCGCGCGACAATTGATTGCAGTGCCTGCACAATGGCGGCGGCGACAACAATCGGGTCCGTGCCATTATGCGGCATGGCGCCATGCGCCCCTTTTCCGGTGATATTCACTTCAAGATTGGCGACCGCCGCCATCACCGGGCCTTCGCGCCACAGAAACGTGCCTTCCGGCGCGCCTGGCCAATTATGCATGCCGAAAACACGTTCCATCGGGAAGCGCGTGAACAGCCCTTCCTTTACCATCAATTCGCCGCCGGCCAGGTTTTCTTCCGCCGGCTGGAAAATGACATAAACCGTGCCGTCGAAATTGCGGGTTTCGGCCAGGTATTTCGCGGCACCCAGCAGCATGGTGGTGTGCCCATCATGGCCACAGGCATGCATCTTGCCCGGAATTTTGGAAGCATAAGGCAGGCCGGTTTCCTCATGAATGGGCAGCGCATCAATATCAGCGCGCAGCCCAATGGCGCGGCCATTATCGGTGCGGCCGCGAATCACGCCGACCACGCCGGTTTTTGCGATGCCCGTCACCACCTCATCACAGCCGAAGTCGCGCAGCTTTTCGGCGATGATCCTTGAAGTGCGCACCTCCTCCAGCCCTAACTCCGGATGCTCATGAAAATCCCGCCGCCAGGCGGTCATTTCCGGGTGGAATTCGGCAATGCGGTTGATGATGGGCATGGGAAGCCTTCCTTATTTCTTCTCGGCAGGCGTGAAGGTCAGCGCCAGCCCGTTTTCCAATGGGATCGGCAGGACGCCGAGAATATCCCGCATTGGCGCAATGTCGAAAGCCTTGTCTTCCGTCAAGCGGCGAATTTCATCGGCACCAATGGAAGGCAGGCCCGGGATCACACGCGTGAGCCCCGCCAGGGCACGCAGCAAACCCGCAGGCAGCGGCAGGACCGGGCGCGCACCAAGCCCCGCAGCGCGCACCACGGCGGCAAGGAAATCACGATAGGGTATCGGCTTTGGCCCTGCGATCACCATGGCATGCGGGCCTGTCCAATCATGGCGGGATGCTGCCAGCAAGGCGCGCGTCACATCGCTTTGGTGGATGGGCTGCACCAGTGAAAGCCCTCCGCCAGGCAAGGGCGCGAAAGGCAGGCGGCGCAAAAGTGCTGCCAGGCGCTGCACATTATCTTCGCCCTCAGCGCCATAGACCATGGTCGGGTGCAGCATGACGCCGGCGCGCCCGCTGGCGAGGAAGGCAGCTTCCCCCGCGCGCACGCCATCGCCATGCGCATCCGCCCAGCGCGAATAGCGCCGCGTGGAGCCCATCAGCACAAGGGACGCATCCGCTGGCGCAGCGGCCAGGATGGCGGACGCATGGCGGGCATGGGCGGTGCTGATCACAATATCCGCACCCTGGAGCGCGAAACGCAACGCAGCAGCATCGCCCAGATCAGCGATGCGCGGGGTGCCGGGCAGGCCAAGTGCGGCCCATTTCGCGGCATCCCGCACCACAGGCATGAAAGGCGTGCCTTCCGCCAGCAGCGCGCGGGCGAGTGCTGCGCCGCTCCGCCCCGAAGCGCCAATCAGTGCAATCAAGGGGCGGCGCGCAGGAAGGCCAAATCCGCGCCCAGCGGTGCTTGCGTCACCTGATCATAAACCAGCTTGTCCCAGCCGCGCTTGGGCGCCGGGGCGGGCTGCCAGGCGGCGCGGCGGCGGGCCATTTCATCTTCCGCCACCAGCAGATCAAGCTTGCGATCGCGCACCGAAAGCCGGATGCGATCGCCGGTTTGCACCAAGGCAAGCGGGCCACCGACTGCCGCTTCGGGCGCGATATGCAGCACAATGGTGCCGAAGGCCGTGCCGGACATGCGGCAGTCGCTCATGCGCACCATATCCTTCACGCCAGCGCGGGCGAGCTTTTTCGGGATGGGCAAATAGCCCGCTTCCGGCATGCCGGAAGGTGAACGCGGCCCCACATGTTTCAGCACCAGAATATCCTGGGCCGTGACATCCAGCGCCGGGTCGTCAATGCGGTTGGCCAGATCTTCCAGCCCATCAAACACCATGCAGCGGGCTTCAGTTTCAAAAAGCGCGGGGGTCGCGGCACTCCGTTTCAGAATGGCGCCCTCCGGCGCGAGCGAACCAAACAGCGCGACCAGGCCCCCCACCGGGGAGACAGGTTCGCCGAACGCGCGAATGATGCGCCGATCCACAAAATGGCTGCCATCACCAATGCGGTCAGCCAGGCTGACGCCATCCAGATCAATGGTTGTCAGATCGAGCAAATCACGCAATTCCCAGAGCAGCGCGCGCATGCCGCCGGCGGCGTGGAAATCTTCCATATAGCCTTCGCCGGTCGGCTTCAGATCCACCAGTACCGGGGTTTCTTCCGACAGCGCATCCAGCCGCTTGAGGTCCAGCGAAAGCCCTGCACGGCCCGCAATCGCCGCCAGATGCACCACCGCATTGGTGGAACCGCCCAAGGCCAGCAGCACGCGCGTCGCATTATCCAGATTGGCCTGGGTCATCATCTGGCTGGGGCGGATCGGGTTTTTAATCAGCCGCACGGCTTGGGCGCCAGCTTCCTCCGCAATCCGCAGCCGATCGGCATGCACTGCGGGCGCGCTGGCGCCGGCCAAAGGCATGAAGCCAAGGGTCGCGGCAATGCAGGCCATGGTGGAAGCCGTGCCCATCACGCCGCAGGTGCCGGCGGTGGTGGCAAGCTTGCCTTCCAATTCGCCGATCCGCTCCGCACTCACTTCCCCGGCGCGATAGCGCGCCCAATAGCGGCGGCAATCGGTGCAGGCGGAAAGCCTTTCGCCTTCAAAAGCCTGCGCCAGCATCGGCCCGGTGACGAGCATGACAGAGGGGATATCGGCGGAAATCGCGGCCATCAGCTGCGCCGGCACGGTCTTGTCGCAGCCACCCACCAGCACCGCCGCATCCATAGGCTGGGCGGAGAGCATGGCTTCCGTATCAAGCGCCATCAGGTTCCGGTAATGCATGGAGCACGGGCTGAGCGAGGGCTCACACAGGCTGACTGTCGGGAAGCCCAGCGGCAAAGCGCCTTCGGAAAGCACGCCGCGGCGTACGGCTTCAATCAGCTCCGGCACCGTACGATGACAGTTATTGTAGTCGCTCGCGGTATCGGCGATGCCGACCACGGGCTTGTCCAGCATGCGCTGCGAATAGCCCATGGATTTGGCGAAGGACCGGCGCAGGTAAAGCGCGAAGTCGCGATCCCCGTAATTGGAGGTATTGCGGCCAAGGCCATGGGGTTTGTCGCTCATGCGGCGGGTCTTCCAAGGGGTTGCTCTGGGGTGCAAATAAGCACCCTGGAGCGCTGCTGGGTAGGGTTATTCAGGTTTGCGGTATCCAGATACCACATACAAAAATGTCCCTTTTCCGCTTGACTTTTCTGGCCCTGGCCCGGATAAGCCCGCTTCCTTTCCATAGGTTTATTCGGAACCACCATGATTGCCACGCAAACCCGCTCGCTAAAGCCGGCGGAGGTGAAGAAGAACTGGGTATTGATTGATGCGGATGGGCTCGTGCTCGGCCGCCTCGCCTCCCTGGTCGCCAATCGCCTTCGCGGTAAGCACAAGCCGCAATTCACGCCCCATGTGGATTGCGGTGACCATGTTGTCATCATCAACGCGAAGAAGGTGCGTGTCACCGGCGCCAAGGCGGAACAAAGCGTGTTCTACTGGCACACCGGCTATCCGGGCGGCATCAAGGGCCGCACCATCCGTGAACGCATGGAAGGCCGCTTCCCTGAGCGTGTCATTGAAAAGGCGGTTGAGCGCATGATCACCCGTGGCCCGCTGGGCCGGGCGCAGATGCGCAACCTGCATGTCTATGCCGGGGCCGAGCACCCGCATGCCGGCCAGCAGCCTGCTGCGCTTGATGTGGCGGCGCTGAACCGTAAGAATTCCCTCGCAGTGAAGAAGGCGGGCTGAGGCTATGAGCGGCGAAACCAAGACCCTCGCGGACCTCAAGGAAATCGTGGCCGGCACGCCCGCCGCCACGGCGGAAGCGGCGATCAAGCGGGAACCGAAGCGCGATGCGCAGGGCCGTTCCTATGCCACTGGTCGGCGCAAGGACGCGGTCGCCCGCGTCTGGATCAAGCCGGGCAAGGGCCAGATCACCATCAATGACAATCCGGCAGCGAAGTATTTCGCGCGCCCGGTGCTGCGCATGCTGATCACCCAGCCCTTCCTGGTGGCGGATCGCTATCAGCAATTCGATGTCATCTGCTCGGTCGTGGGCGGTGGCTTGTCCGGCCAGGCCGGGGCGGTGCGCCATGGCATTAGCCGTGCGCTTTGCAATTATGAACCCGATCTGCGTTCCATCCTGAAAAAGGCCGGCTTCCTGACGCGCGACCCGCGCGTGGTGGAACGCAAGAAGTATGGGCGCCCGAAGGCACGACGTTCCTTCCAGTTCTCCAAGCGCTGACGCCAGCGGACCGGCGTCGCGCGCCGGTTCCGTCTTGGAATCTTCATCAGAGGGGCGGGTCCGCAAGGGTCCGCCCCTCTTGCATTTGGACAGGTTTAGCGCCGCAATGCGGCAGGATAGGAGAGCGTATCATGGCAAAGACTGCGAAGATTTTCATTGATGGCGAAGCTGGCACCACGGGGCTGCAAATCCGTGATCGCATTGCCGCCAATCCGCATGTTGAATTGCGCTCCATCGCGGCTGAGCACCGCAAGGATGCCAATGCGCGGCGTGAGATGATGGCCGGCGTTGACCTGGTGATCCTCTGTCTGCCGGATGACGCGGCGAAGGAAAGTGCCGCGCTTGCTGCCTCATTGGGTGCGCAGGCGCCGAAGCTGCTTGATGCTTCCACCGCGCATCGGGTTGATCCCGATTGGGTTTATGGCCTGGCGGAACTCACGCCCGATCAGCCGGCGGCGATTGCGGCGGCGATGCGCGTTTCCAATCCCGGCTGCTACCCGACCGGTGCGATTCTGATGCTGCGCCCGCTGATTGATGCCGGCATCATGGCGCCGGATTTTCCGGTGACGGTGAATGCGGTGTCGGGCTATTCCGGCGGCGGCAAATCCATGATCGCGGCTTATGAAGCCCGCACCGCACCGGATTTCGAACTCTACGGTCTGGCTCTGGAACACAAGCATGTTGCGGAAATGCAGAAATATACCGGGCTGACGCGCCGGCCCATTTTCGTGCCATCGGTTGCGGATTACGCGCAGGGCATGATTGATTCCATTCCGCTGCATCTCGATTTGCTGAAAGGTGGCGTGAAGCCCGCTGATCTGGAGGCGGTGCTGATCAAGCGCTACGCCGGCAGCGATGTGGTGCGGGTGGTCTCAGCCGAAGCCAATGGCAAGCTGGAACCCCAGGCGCTGAATGGCACCAATGGCCTTGAAATCCGCGTCTATGGCAATGAAAAGCGCGGCCAGGCGGTGCTGGTCGCGCGCTATGACAATCTGGGCAAGGGCGCTTCAGGTGCTGCGGTGCAAAACCTTGGCCTGATGTTGGGCGTGCCGGTTTCCGCCGATCTGCCAAAAGCAGCGTAAGGAGTAAGCGTTATGGATATGCAAAACCCCACCAATCGCGGCCCGCTTTATGTGTTTGAAGGCATTTGGCCGACACTGCATGAAAGCGTCTTCATCGCGCCGACCGCCGCCGTGATCGGCAATGTCACGATCGGGGAGCAATCCAACATCTGGTATCACTGCGTGCTGCGCGGCGATTCCAACTTCATCACCATCGGCAAGCGCGTGAATATCCAGGATGGCACGATTGTGCATGTGAATGCGGGGCGCGAACCCACCATCATCGGCGATGATGTCACGGTGGGCCATGCCGCGATTGTACATGCCTGCACGCTGATGGACCGTGCCTTTGTCGGCATGGGGGCCACCGTGCTGGATGGCGCGGTGATTGAAGAAGGCGGCGTGATTGCCGCCGGTTCCGTGCTGCCGCCCGGCAAGCGCATTGGCGCCATGGAGCTTTGGATGGGCAATCCCGCCAAGCTGGTGAGGGTGCTGACGGAAGAACAACGCGCGGGGTTCGATCGCACCGCGAAGAATTACGTGCAGCTTGCCGGGCGGCATCGCGCCTCGCTAGCGTCTGATCCGTTCTGACGGATCAGACGCTAGTTTGGTTTTGAGCGGCTGATTCACCGCTCCGGCCTTCAGCCTCCGCGGATCAGACGCTCGCCGGGGGCTGACGGGACGCTATTTTCGTTCATAATATCGCCTCGGGAAACGCCGAGGAGATAAGCGTGAACGCAACCTTGAATGCCCTTCTGGCCAGCGGCGCCGCGGCTGCGCCCGCCATTCGCGCGCCGGGCCGCCCGGCGCTTTCCTATGCCGGGCTGCGCGATCTGGCAGGCGCCACTATTGCGCGGCTCAACGCCATCGGCATTGGCCGCAATGACCGCGTGGCGATTGTGCTGCCCAATGGGCCGGAAATGGCGGCGGCCTTTATCGCGATTGGCGCCGGCGCCACCACCGCGCCGCTCAACCCCGCCTATCGCGCGGATGAATTCAGCTTCTATCTGACCGATCTCAAGGCCAAGGCGCTGGTGGTGCAAAAGGGTGTGGCCAGCGAAGCGCGCGATGTGGCGGCGAAGCTTGGCGTAGCCGTGCTGGAATTGGTGCCCGGCGAATACGCGGGCAGCTTCACCCTGGAAGGCGGCAGCCCAGCCAAGGCCGCGCATCCCGGCGTGGCAGTGGCTGGCGATATCGCACTTGTGCTACACACATCGGGCACCACGGCGCGGCCCAAGATTGTGCCCTTGTCTCAGGCGAATATCTGCGCCTCTGCACGGCATATCGGTGCGACGCTGACGCTTTCGCCCGCTGATGCGTGTTTGAACATCATGCCGCTGTTTCACATTCATGGACTGATCGCAGCGGTGCTTTCTTCCCTCGCCGCCGGTGGCGCGGTGATTTGCACACCTGGCTTTGATGCCTTGCGTTTCTTCCGCCTGTTGGATGAGGAAAGGCCAAGCTGGTACACCGCCGTGCCCACCATGCACCAAACCATCCTGACGCGCGCGGACCGCAATGCGGAAATCATTGCACGCGCGAAGCTCCGCTTCATCCGTTCTTCTTCCGCATCGCTTCCCGGGCCGGTGATGGAACAATTGGAAGCGGTGTTTGGCTGCCCGCTGGTGGAAAGCTACGGCATGACGGAAGCCTCGCACCAGATGGCGTCCAACCCGCTGGCCGGGCCGCGCAAGCCTGGCTCGGTCGGGCGCGCGGCGGGGCCGGAAGTTGCCATCATGGATGATGACGGCACCATCCTGCCGCAAGGAGAAATCGGCGAGGTGGTGATCCGTGGCCCCAATGTGACCGCGGGCTATGAAGCCAACCCCGATGCCAATGCCAAGGCCTTCACCCATGGCTGGTTCCGCACCGGCGATCAGGGCGCCTTTGATGCGGAAGGTTATCTGACGCTGACGGGCCGCTTGAAGGAATTGATCAATCGCGGTGGTGAGAAAGTGAGCCCGCTGGAAGTGGATGGCGTGCTTTCCGCCCACCCCGCCGTGGCGCAGGCACTCACCTTCGCCATGCCGCATGCCAAGCTGGGAGAGGAAGTCGCCGCCGCCGTGGTACTGCGCGAAGGCGCTGCCTGCACGGAACGCGAATTGCGTGATTTCGCCGCGCAGCAGCTCGCGGATTTCAAGGTGCCGCGCAAGGTTGTGTTCCTGCCGGAGATTCCAAAGGGCGCGACAGGCAAGCTGATGCGCATTGGGCTTGCGGAAAAGCTTGGGCTGACAGGGTAACGGCCATGAAAATCTGCATCTTCGGTGCCGGTGCCATTGGTGGGTTGATGGGTGCCAAGCTCGCTGCCAAGGGTGATGTGGATGTCACCTTCATCGCACGCGGCCCGCATTTGGCTGCGATGCGCGAAAACGGCGTGAAGCTGATCAGCGAAGGCACGGAGCAAATCGTCCATCCGCGCTGCGTCGAAAGTGCCGAGGAAGCCGGCCCGCAGGATTATGTGCTGGTGACGCTGAAGGCGCATTCCCTTCCCTCAGCGGCGAAACAAATGCAGCCCTTGCTCGGCCCCGATACGACGATTGTGAGTGCGGTGAATGGCATTCCCTGGTGGTATTTCCACGGGCTTGGCGGCGCTTATGAAGGCCGCATTGTGCAAAGCGTGGACCCGGATGGCCAGGTTTCCGCCCTGCTGCCGCCATCGCGCGCCATTGGCTGCATTGTTTATCCCGCTGCCGAGGTGACGGCCCCTGGCGTGATTGACCACAGCTATGGCGACCGCTTCAGCCTGGGTGAGCCCGATGGCAGCCGTAGCGCGCGTGCTCAGGCGCTGTCTGAGGCGCTGATCGCCGCCGGCTTCAAGGCGCCGGTGCGCCCAAAAATTCGCGATGAATTATGGGTGAAGCTTTGGGGCAATATGGCTTTCAACCCGATCTCCGCACTCACCACCGCAACGCTTGATGTGCTGACCGGCGATGAAGGCCAGCGCGGTGTCGCACGCGCCATGATGCTGGAAGGCCAGCGCGTGGCGGAAGCGCTTGGCGTGCGCTTTGCGATTGATGTGGACAAGCGCATCGCCGGCGCGGCGGAGGTTGGCGCGCATAAAACCTCCATGCTGCAGGATCTGGAACGCGGGCGGCCCATGGAGATTGAAGCGCTGCTCGGCGCCGTGGTGGAATTGGCCAATTGGGTTGGTGAGGCCGCGCCGATTTCGCGCACGGTCCTGGCGCTGGTGCGCGCCAGGGCGCGGGCGGCGGGGTGTTTGTGACAGTGAGCAGCATTTCAGTACCAGATAAGACAGGATGCGGCATGGCATGAGGAAAATTATATATGATTTTGGCGCGAATAATGGCGACGACATTCCTTACTATCTGAAGCGGGCGGAACTCGTCGTAGCCGTGGAGGCCGATATCAGTCTTTGTGAATTTATGCGTCAGCGCTTCAAAAATGAGATTGAGGGCCGGCGCCTGATCGTCGAGAATTGCGTCATCACCGTAGGTGCTGAAACCGAGGTGCCATTTTATATTCACAAAAAAGAACATGTACTGAACCAGTTTCCGAAGCCGCGAGAAAAGGATATTGAATCATTTTCAGAAGTTATGCTTCCCGCCGCGACTCCTTTGCGACTAATTCAGCGCCACGGCGCGCCTTATTACATAAAGATTGACGTTGAGAATTACGACAAAGACATCCTGGAGCACCTTTTCACCAACGATATACGCCCGCCTTTCATCTCCGCTGAATCCCATTCGGTTGACGTATTTTGTATTTTGGTGGCGCAGGGTCATTACAAATCCTTCAAGCTTGTTGAGGGCCGCAATGTCCACCTGCCCATCAACGACATTGCTATCCAAGGCGATGATGGCCGTATCGAGAGGTTTTCATTTCCACCGCATTCAGCCGGCCCCTTCGGCGATGACATCAAGGGGGAGTGGCTTACGGCCGAAAATTGCATGCGCCTATTGTCCTATCGCGGCCTGGGTTGGAAGGATTTGCATGCGACAAATACCCGGGAACCATCCCCCCAAAAGAAATTGAAGTACAGACGTTTGCTGCTGAACGAGGCTTTGGCGCGCCTGCGTGATGCCTTCAGAAGGTTAAGATTTTCCCGAAAATAAATTGCCCCTATAACGCCTCAATCCTGATCAGCGCTGGCTTTTCCATCACGGTATTCAGTTCCGCAATACGCTTGAGCGCAGCGCGCACGGAAGCCTCGCTTGTTTCATGCGTGGTCAACACCACGGGCACGGCCTCACCTGGTGCGCGGCCACGTTGCAGCATGGATTCCAGGCTGATGGCATGGTCGCGCAACACACCCGTGACATCAGCAATCACGCCAGGGCGGTCCACCACCATCAGGCGGAGATAATAAGCGCCGGTGTGGCGATCCATCGGGAAGGAAGGCTCTGGCTTCAGCGCGGCGGCTTCCGCGCCCCAAACCGGGGTGAAGCGGCCGCGGGCGATGTCAATCACATCGGCCACAACGGCGGAAGCGGTTGGGCCTTCGCCGGCGCCGCGGCCTTCCATCATCACGCGGCCCACGAAATCACCTTCCGCCACCACGGCATTGAAGACGCCATCCACCCGCGCGATGGGGGCGGAGATCGGCACCATGCAGGGATGCACGCGCGTTGAAATACCGCCTTCTTCGCGCCGCGCAATGCCAAGCAGCTTGATGCGATACCCAAGTTCCTCGGCAAGCGCGATATCAAGCGCCGAAACCTCGCGAATGCCTTCCACATGCACCGCGCCGAAATCCACCGGGCGGCCAAAGGCGAGGGCTGCCAGGATCGCCAACTTATGCGCGGCATCAATGCCATCAATATCAAAGGATGGATCGGCTTCCGCATAGCCAAGCTTTTGAGCCTCGGCCAGCACTTCCGCGAATTCGCGCTTTTGTTCGCGCATCACGGTCAGGATGTAATTGCAGGTGCCGTTCAGAATGCCCGCCACGCGCTGAATGCGATTGGCGGCCAAGCCTTCGCGCAACGCCTTGATCGCCGGAATGCCGCCGGCCACCGCCGCTTCAAAGGCAAGCGCCACACCGCGCGCTTCGGATGCCTGCGCCAAGGCAGCGCCATGCACGGCGAGCAGCGCCTTATTCGCGGTGACCACATGCTTGCCAGCGGCAATCGCGGCTTCCACCAAGCCGCGCGCCGGGCCTTCCGAACCGCCGATACATTCCACCACCACATCCACCTGCGGATCGGCGGCGAGTGCGACGGGGTCCTCATACCAGCGCAGCCCCGAAAGGCTGATGCCGCGATCCCGGTTGCGTTCGCGGGCAGACACCGCCGTGATGGCAATGGGCCGGCCAGCGCGCGCGGCGATGATATCGGCATTGGCGCGCAGCAATTTCACCACGCCGGCGCCAACCGTTCCAAGGCCGGCAACCGCAATCGCAAGGGGTCGGGTCATGCATTCACCATATCAGAAGCAGCATCCTGCGGCGCGGCATTGTCACCACTCAGGAAGGTTTTGATCCCTCGCAAGGCCTGACGGATGCGATGGTTATTTTCAACAAGGGCAATGCGCACATGCTCATCACCATGCTCACCAAAGCCAAGGCCGGGTGCGACCGCGACCTTCGCTTTTTCCAGCAGCAGCTTGGAAAACCCGACCGAGCCCAAATGCCGGAAACGCTCCGGGATCGGCGCCCAAAGGAACATGGAAGCATCGGGTGCCGGCACATCCCAGCCCGCAGCATGCAGCCCCTTCACCAGCACTTCGCGCCGTTCCTTATACAGAACGCGCATTTCTTCAATGCAATCCTGCGGACCATTCAGCGCCGCTGTTGCCGCCACTTGAATGGGCGTGAAGGCGCCGTAATCCAGATAGGATTTCACCCGCGCCAGCGCCGCGATCAGGCGCGGATTGCCCGCCGCAAAACCCATGCGCCAGCCTGGCATATTGTAGGTCTTCGACATGGAGGTGAATTCCACCGTGATGTCCTTCGCGCCTTCCACTTCCAACACGGAAGGCGGCGGGGTGTCGCCGAAATAAAGCTCTGCATAGGCAAGATCAGACAGGATGAACAATTCATGCCGGCGGCAAAGGGCGACCAATTCGCGGTAGAATTCAATTGGTGCGGTCAACGCGGTTGGGTTGGATGGGAAATTCACAATCACCGCATTTGGTTTGGGCACGGAATGGCGCACGGCGCGGTCAATCGCCTCAAGCATCGCATCATCCGGCGTATAGGGAATGCTGCGCACCGAAGCGCCGGCGATGATGAAGCCGAATTGGTGGATGGGATAGGAAGGGTTCGGCACCAGAATCGTATCGCCAGGGCTTGAGATGGCCTGCGCCAAATTCGCCAAGCCTTCCTTGGAACCAAGGGTCGCCACCACTTCCGTTTCAGGGTCAAGCTTCACGCCAAAGCGCCGGTCGTAATAGGCGGCCAAGGCCTTGCGCAGCCCTGGAATGCCCTTGGACATGGAATAGCGATGCGTGCGCGGGTCCTGCACCGCTTCGATCAGCTTCGCCACAATATGCGGCGGCGTGGGCGTATCGGGATTGCCCATGCCAAGGTCAACAATATCCTCCGCCGCCGCGCGCGCCTTGGCCTTGGCCGCATTCACCTCGGCAAAGACATAGGGCGGCAGGCGCCGGATACGGTGGAAATCCTCGGTCATGGCTTCAGTCTCATTGGATAAGGGCTGCGCTTATAGACCAGCACGTCACGGGCGGCGAGGCGCATCACGCAAAACTGGTGGCGGCGGGGCACCTGCGGGGGCGAGTGCAGGCGGCGCGGGGATGCCGGCGGGGGCAATGACAGGTGGCGCCGGAATGCCAGAGGGTGCTGGGGCTGCCTCCGGCGTTGTGGGGGCTTGCTGGGGGGGCGCGGCAGGGGCCGCCGGTTCGGCGGGCATGGCCGGGGCCGGAATCGCCATGCCGGCCAAAGCCGGGGCCAAGGCGGGGGGCGGCGGGCCCAAGCGCGGCACGGCACCAGGCAGGGCGCCAAGCGGCTCCCGGCTTGCCTCCCGTTGCTGCACCAGCCGATTGGCCAGGGCTTCGCGTGATGCCATATCCGGCGCCTCTGGCCGGGGCGGCACGGTGCCCAGATTGGGAAAGGGCGCATCGGCGCCGGGCGGCGCGGGGCGGCCCTCGGTCGCCGGTCCCCAGGCGCGGTCCCAGAATTTCGCCACCGCTTGGCCAGGTTCCGTCTGGCAACCGGCCAGCATCAGCGCCAGCAGCACGCAAAACCGTGCTTGATTGGCCCTGCTTCGCCACCTAGGTTGCAGTTCGGTTCCGGTTGTCTCGCGATGCCTGTTCATGCGCCCCTGCCTGCGAAAGGGGTTAGCCTGAAACGGGCGCGGCGCGAAGCGTCCGGAAGAAACTTGCCAGGAAGCCCGCCATGGCCGAAAGCGACAA
>JBIKXA010000029.1:0-25075 GCA_044356015.1 Roseomonas sp. | reverse complement strand
GCGTCAAGCCCGGCGCTGGGCAGGCCATCTGGCAGGGACAAGCCTGGGGCGAGGCGGGCGGCCTTTGCCCAAAGGTTTCGTCCCGCGGCATCAACTTGCAGGACATCAAAGAAATTGCGCCCGCCAAGATTGGCTGAAATCTGCTCTGCCTCAGGCCCCATCATTGCGCGCAGCGCATCCGCAATGGGCTGCAGGGCAGCGCGCGGGAATTTAGCGCCACCCGCAGTCCATTCCTTGATCGGCACGACCGCACCATCGAAGGGCATGAAAAGGATGCGCGTGAAGGTGATGGGCCGGGGCGGTCGCAGTAGCTTGAGCCTGGGGCGCGCCGCTTCGATGATAGGATCAAGCACGGCACGCGATGGCACGGCTTCCAACACGGCAACAACCTGTTGCAACACCAAATCGGAAGCGAGAGAAGTTCGTTTCGAAAGGCGCGAGAGGGCATTTTCGCCATCATTGCCCTCATGACCGGCCTGTGTCAGGGCGCGTGTTGACTGCACCAGATAGGCTTCACGAAGCTTGCGGGCTTCGGCGGCCAAGCTTGCGCCATGCGCGCCAGAAAGCAGGGTTTCGTTGCGAGCGCTGTATTCAAGATGGCGAAAGCGTCGCCAATCCTTGCCCTGGATGCTGGTTGCCTGTTCTTGGCGGAGCTTGCTGGCGCCTTCGGGAAAACCGCTCCAGCCCTCAACTTCCTTTGGGAGAGACGGCACCAAATGGCTCATTTCCCAGAAACAGGCTTCACGGTCTGAAGGTTCCGATTGCCGCCAAAGGGCAATGATCATGTCCCATCCATCCAACAGCCATGCCGGGCGGGACGCACGGCGCATCACCGATGGCTGATCGCGCTGCCAGGCACGAAGCAGGATGGTGGAATCTTCCAGCACCCGATCAAGTTCATTTACGGCAGCCCGCGCACACCCCAAGGCGAGTCTGGCCTTCCGCAGCACGAATTCCGCACGCATCCCGCGCACATTGTCACGGCGCGGGGCGAGCCATTGGTCAATCTCCTTGGTGAAGGCCTCCAATTCGGCCATTGCGGTTCGGGTATGGCCCGCGACAGCATCATTGTGTTTGCCGAGCGACATGAACAGGCCCGCCAGGGCTTCGAACGCGGCTTCGACCGCTTCGGTGGTCATGGAATAGCGCTTGGCAATACGCGCCACGGCCTTGCCGATGCGCGGGCGCAGATAGATCAGGGATTCCTGTTCGGGAGGAACTTGCGCTTCGCCCGGCAATTCGGTGCGGCGGATGAGATTGGTCAGCAGCAGAAAAAACATACGGCGCAAGGCGGTGGAATCGGCCGCTTTTTGATCTTCGGCCCAGGCCATGGCAGCCCGGCCGCGCCATCCCTCGGCGGCGGTGCTGATCAAGGCGCCGCGCAATTTCTCTGGCGAGATTTCAGGCAAAGTTTCAATTTTCTGCCATAGCACGTGGTCATGCGCCGTCAGGTTCGGGCTTGCGCGCAACTCCCGCCCAGTCAGGGTCGAGTGGCCTGCCTGGCCGGAAAGATTGGGGAGCGTCAATTCCGCTTCTGCGCCGGGGCGGGCGCGGCTCAGTCGGGCACCGAATAAATGGGGCGTAGTGAAGGCTATGACAGCGCCCCTTTCCGCAAATCCTGCGGGATCAGCATCATAGCGCCTATCGGCGGCTGAGGCTTTAGGATCGCGGCTTGCTGACATGACCTTGTTTCACAGTTGATCGTCTTCACGGTGTTTTGCGCACCGACGCCCAATTAGATTAGGCGATCCCTGGTGCCGGGCCAAGCGCTGTTGCCGGATGATGACCCGGACATATTGCAAAATCAGCCAAGGAAACCCAGTGCCGCCTCTGGTCCCAGAAGTATTTCCGCAAGCCGTGCCAAATCAAGCTTTGTCAGCCCGCCCGGCTCAAGGGTCTGTCTCGCTGCCCCAAGCGCCGCCGCGATGCGTCGATTGGCGCTGTCATAGCCGTGATCAAGCCCATAGCGCCGGCCAATATTCTCGATTCGGCGCAGGGCGCGTGCGTCGTTCTCCATGGCCAGAATAAGTTCCGGCGGCGCTGAAGTGCGTAAGGCAGGCAACTGACGGATGATATGGTTTTCAAGTCCTTCCTCATAAGCCAGGCGGCAGGTCACTTCAGCTTCCTGGCGCAAATGCACAAGGCGCGCGGCGCGACGTGGGTTGCGCGTTGGGGGCGCGTTTTGCAGATCCTGGAAGGCGCGCCCGAAGGATTCCGCAAAGCCTGCTGCGGTGCTGATGTCCTCACTGGGAAGGTGGACACGTGCTTTTTCCAGCCAGTCATCCACCGCCGCATCAGCGATGCTGCCAGCCTTTTCCGAAAGCCGGGCGGCTTCCCGGGCGACTTGACCTGGGCTGGTTGCCTTTTGCATCAGTGTCGCGAGCGCCATTCCGAAGGCGGGAGAATCATCCGTAGCCATCGGAGAGAGAGCGGCGCGTACCGCTTCATCGGGTGGTCCCCAGCCCGCAAGCTGGATCGCGTTCCAGACCGGGCCCGCGTGTTGCCAAATAACAGCGGCGAGTTGGATCAGGGATACGAAATCATCCTCGCCAAGGCCGGTGCGATGCCAACGCGGCCCGGGCTTGAGTTCCGGCGCAAGGCGCGCGGCCGCAGACCAAAGGCTGCGGCCCGCGCGGTCCACCGCGGCGATGTCGTGAAAGAACTTGCCCTTGAATGACCCTTCAATCTGCTCGGCTTCGGAACCCATCGCGATTCGCAGGGCTTCAGCCATGGCGGACAAGGCGTTTCTTGGCAGCCTGGGATCACCCCTTTGCCAATCCCTGCCATCAGAGATTGCGCCATCGAGCGGCAGAAACAGGAGACGCGTGAATTGCAGGCTGCGCGCTGGCCGGATCTGTCGCAGCCTTGGCCGTGCCGCATCAAGAAGGCGATCCGCTTCGGTGCGATCCGGCAGACGGTCAAGAATATCGATGACCTGCCCCAAGGCCATATCGGATGCTGTTGCCAAGGCATGAATCAGGTGGCGCGTTTCGGCGAATTGGTTCCTGCCGCGCACCGTCTCCTGTCTTTTGTTGCCGTCCTGGGTCGGTTTTGCGGTAATTGCAGCCCCGGATTTTTTGATCATGACAGGCTTGCCGCGCAACTGACCAGAGCTGAAGCTCAGATTTTCGTTGCGCGCAATCATGTCAATCACGCGCCCGCTGCGCCAATCCTCGAATTGGCGGACAATCCTTACCTTGCGCCTTTCCTCAACCATGTCAGTCAGCAAGCCAAGCCAGCCAATGACTTCCTTTGGCAGGATGGGCGCAACCACGGCCATTTCCATGATGGCGATATTTTTATCAGAAGCATTTGCCGCATTCCAGATGCCAAGAATTGCCTCCCACCCATCCAGAAGCCAATCAAGCCTTGATAACTCCTGGAGAATGTCCGACCTATCCCGGTGCCATACCTGGATGGTAGCATAGGTATCGCCAAGCAGGGCCTCGAATTGCTCTGCCGCGTTTGCCGCTGCTTCCAGTGTTATCCGGAGCGACTGCTCAACCAATCGCGCCGCACCAACATCCGCATGCGCCGGCAGGTCGCTGCGCCAGGTTTCGATTGAGGTCGAGAGGTTTTGGAGCTCTGAAATCAGGCGCCGCGCGGGCGCCAATTGATTGTCCTGGGGCAAGCCATAGCCGTTGAAGGCCATAGCCAATTCCTCGAGCGCTGCAGCCACCGCATTGGTTGTCATGCGCAACCTTTGTGCACAGGCCACAACGGCGCGCTGGCCGCGCATGGCGACTTGACGCGGATCGTCCAATTCCGGCGGAGGACTGCCAGGGTTATCCCCTTCCATCTGTTTAATGAGGTTGATCAGTAATCCGAAATTGACCCGTTTGGCGCGGTCTTCCCGTGCTTGGCGGGCGTTTCCAACGGCCGTGATGGCAGCCCGGCCTGAATGCCCTTCAAGCGCCGCTGTTTCGGCCGCTGCCCTGACGATTGCTGGTGTAATAATGGCCTCATCGCGCAGAAGAAACCAAAGCCTTCGATCATGTAGGGTTGGCGAACAGATCTCAGGGATAGAAGCCCAAGGTAGAATATAGACACCCGCGCTGCCAGAGGGATTAGGGATTAATACTTCAAGGCCTTCACGATCTGCCTGCGGGCGCGCCCGTGCGCCGAGCAAAATGGGAGTGGTAAAGGGGACACTCACCCCACGCTCCCGAAAGGTCGCCGGCTCATAAAGGCTTGGGCTTAATTGCTGGAGATTATATGCGGGTGTGGCGCTCACACGTCTTACACTCGCATAAATTTCTGAAGAAATTCATAATTGGAACGACGCTGCGGGATCATTTGGGGGTAGAAGTATCACTCAGCCATTAGCGGCTTTCGCCGAATCATCGGATCGCGTTATTTATCGTGACAACGCCGCGCTTCGCAAAAATTACCACAATAGGCGAGCCAGATCCTTGGCGCGGAGTGAATGAGGACATGGCCTAGGCAAATATAAAATCGCTTTTTCAGCGAAATGCGCCATCAGGAAACATCTTTCCGTCCCAACAGGATCTCACTGAGCCGGGCCAAGTCCATTGCCGTTATTCCCAGACCAGATTTTGTTTTTTTGGCAAGACTAAAGGCTTTTGCGAGGCGTTTTTGGTTTTCATCATAGGCTGGATCATTGCCGAAATGCCGGCCAAGAATTTCAAGTCGTTGTGCCAAACGCGCATGACCTTCGACCAAAAGAAGGCGCTCATCCGAATAGGGCTCGGCGCTTGGGGTGAGCGCCGGCAGAATTTGCCCGTCTGTGATCTCAAGCAGCATTTCACGGCAATATTCCTCAAGCCGCCAAAAAAACGAGGAGAGCTGTTGGCGTCTGCGTGGAATTTGGAAATAAGGTGTCAGGCCCAAAGCTTCGACTGTCCTGCCAATTTCCTCTGCCTTGTTGGTCGCTTCGATCCAATCCTGTTCCGCAAGCCCGGGCAGCGCTGCTTCAATCCAATCTTCCAGACTTTGAATGACGATTTCGTAAATACCGCCTGGCATGCCCGAGCCAAGTGCTGCAAAATTGGCCGCATTGCCTGATGCCAGAAGCAGCGTCTTGAAGGCTGCACGGAAGACATCAGGTCCTTCGCCGGCGGGTCCCGAAAGAGCAGATCGCAACATATCGGGCGAAACTGGCCCGGTACCCTGACGAAGTATGCCCCAAATTGGACCGGCATGGCGCCATACCCCAGCCGCAAGACGCGTCATGCTGCGGAAATCCTCGGGCGTAAAGCCAGCATCGGTCCATCGGGTTCCCGGCGTTATCTTTTCGCATAGGTGCGAAGCTTGCTCCCAAATCGGACATCCAAGGTCTTCCACGAGATCAAGATCCGAGAAAGAGGCGCGCGCCGATATCCTCTCCGCCTCCGCAAAGGGGCTATGTGGCAAGTCACGGAGCAGCGTGTACATCGGCTTCAGTGCAGCACGAGGAATGGTCGAGGGATCCTGGCGCCAAGCCGCCCGATCCACCAAAGCGCCCGAAAGCGGCAAAAAAAGCAGCCGCGTCAAGGTCAGTGGTCGCGATGGTCGTAATTGAGCCATTCTTGGCCGAATATCGGCCAATAATCTGTCAATCTGAGAACGATCTGGTAGGCGATCAATCATGGCCATGATGCGCAAGAGATTTTCATCACTGGCGGTGCTTAGCGTGGCGGCCAGATCATCCGCATTCGTACTCTCAGCAGCGCCTTGCCTTCGCAAGCCATCCTGGAATTCGGCAGCGGTCGGTTGCTTCCTGCCGCTGGGGGTGTATTTGGCGATTCGGACCCGCCCCGAGCCAGGGGATGGTTGAAGTCCGGCCTTGGTCATGCGGTTTTCATAACTGAGCATGAAGCCAATCAGGCCTTCATTACGTGCTGTGATTTCAAGGTGTCGCCCGGTGCGCCAATCAGAACCTTGAGAGACAACCCGCGTTGGTCTTGCTGGGACGTCCCTTGTGGGATCGTCCGTAAACCAGCCCTTCACCTCCAGCGGTAGAGGTGGGAGCAAGGCCGCCATATCCCAAGCGATGAGGTGACGGAGATCATGCGGAGTACGTTGCCAAAGAGCAACTAAGGCTGGCCACCCATCAAGGAGCCATTCGACGCGCCTCGCTCGTTCCAGGATGATCGCTGCATTTATTCTGGGACGCGTCAAAAGAGCCACCATATCGGACAATCGCGCTTCCGTTTCAGCCCAGGCAAGATCGACATAGTGCAATAACGTGTCAGTCGCTGCCAGGAGAAAACGTAGCACAGGGGTGTCGTAATGCATGCCCCGCGCTTCGGAAGCATCCTTGAATTCACCGCGCATGCCGATGATTTCTTCCTTCAAGCGGATGAAGGGTGCGGTCTCGGCTGATCCTGTGGGGCCAAGGCAGGCAAGCGTTGCAGCCAAGGCGCGGAGCATTTCCATCAAGGCTGCGTCGCCTACCCGCTCAGGTGGCGGCGCGGTCAAAAGGGACTGCTGCTGCGCGCTTGGCTCAGGCTCAACGCGTAGGCTGGCTGCCGCCCCGCCACCAAGCTGTGCCAGGAATTGGCGCATCAGTCTGGCTTGGTTGCGTTCTTCAGCGGCAAGCGCATGGCGGGCGGCACTTGCCACCATCCGACCCGCGGTGCCTTCAACTGCGACTTGTAGTGCTTCATGCCGAATTGATGCTGGGTGGATTTCCTTCAGACGCGAAATGATTTCCCAAAGCCGCAGATCAAACAATGTTGGCGCCCCGATATCCGGCATGGCGCGCCACGGCAGGACATAACTGCCCTTGGTCTGCGCTGGGTTGACCAGGATCAGTTCGAAGCCATTGCCATTTGGTTCCTGCCTGATCCGCGCCCCAAATAGTCTTGGACTTGTGAAGGGAATACTGGCACCGAGCGAAGTGAAGCTTGGTACGTCATTGCGCAATCGCCTAGCGTCGTCAGAGGGCGTGCTCTCAGACAAGGGGGGCCTCAAGCACTACGCCAAAGACGTTTGAATTCGCTTGGTATTTCTGGAACGGCAATATTTCTTCGTTTTCCGGCGAAGCGTTGCATGCTTTTGACGCAAAGCGCGCAGGGAGCAATGCCTCGTTGAAAGGTGGCTTCATCTGTTTCTCAGACCTTGCCGATCTGCGCGCGAGAGAAATTTTTCGGCGGAGTCGCGGCCTATCAGGATTTCGTCAATGCGCGCCACCTGCATTGCGGCAAGTCTGTAACGAGTTGGTTCCATCTGACGGTTTTCCATTTGGTCGCGGAATTCTTTCTGAAGATCCTCATATGGCTTTGGCGACCCGAAGCGGCGACCAGCGTTTTCAAGGCTGCGCGCAATCCGCGCCATGCCTTCAATTTCGTCGATACCTTGCGCGTCATCTTCAGTCAGATTAATAATTGTGCCAATGATATGAACCGTCACCACCTCCCGATAGCAGTTCCTACAAAACTGATCGAGGTTGCGCCGATGGGCGACAAGCTCTGTCGCGTCGGTCTTTGCGGTAATGCGCGGCAAATCCTCAAGCGCTCTGATGACGCTACCAATTTCATGAGCGAGGCGCGATGAGGTCGCGAAATCCTCTTCCACCAATCCGGGCAAGGTCGCCCCCACCCATTTGTTCAGGATAACCTCGAGCAAAGGAAGAACTGGAGCCGGCAAATCCTTCATGAGAGAGATGAAGTTTGACGGGCGCTCCGCACGCTGCAAAAGAGTATCGAAGGCGGCCACGAAGACATGTTGACTTTCAAGCGCGGGACCAATCAGGGCAGCGCGTAGCACTTCTGGCGGACAATTTCCGGTGACCTGCTGCATGCCGTCCCATAAAGGGCCGGCGTGGCGCCAAAGCGCGCCGGCCAAATCGGCGATGACCTTAAGATCCTGTTGCGCCAAGCCTGCACGCGCCCAGCTTCCGCCATGTTCAAGCCGCGGCGCAGCAGAGGCTGCCTGCTGCCATAATTGCCGGCCGATCCGATCGACAATCTTTTCATCCTCAAGACTATGGCCGCGCAATTGTGTCGCTAAGCCGTCGATCTGGGGGCCAAGCAATCGGGTCAGCGATTCGACCAAGGGCAGAATTGCCGAGCGCGGAATGCGCCCTTCCGCGCGCCGCCACTGCAGGGGATCTACCAAGGCCCCGGCCAGAGGAAGGCAGAGCATGCGCGTGAGGCTTGCCGGGCGCGGTGGGCGCAGACGCTTCAGGCGAGGAAGCGACGGCCCAAGGAGCCGGGTATGGATTTCTGAATTGGAAAGCCGATCAACCAATTCCACAATTTTGCCAAGTGCCTGATCGGAGGAGGTCGAGATCAGGCCACCCAGGGCACGCGTTTCGCTCAGGGCGTTTCTTGTGGTCGTTAATCCTAAGGCGTTTTTTTCTGCCCGCTCCGCAATCATCTTGTTATTGGCGGATCGTGATTTTGGAATGATGTCCCGCTTGGCGGTCTCGGTCTCGGCTTTCTGGGGAGATAGGTTGGTCTTGCTGCGGGGCAAGACCAGAGGTGAAATCTGGTTTTCGTAAGCGATCGAAAAGCCAATCAGGTTCTCATTGCGGGCGACAAGCTCCATCATATTGCCGCTAATCCAATCAGATTTGTCGCGGACCACCTGCGTGATCCGCCGCGGCGTGTCGCGCCAATCGCTGACCGCCCCTAGCCATGCCTTGGCCTCACGCGGCAGGATGGGCGCGATCAGCGCTGCCTCCCAAATGGCGGTGCGGCGCTGGGGCGAAGCTGCGCTCTGCCACAGCGCCATTGGCGTTTTCCAGCCGTCCAGGACCCAATCTGGTCCTCTGGCACGTTCAATGATCCGGTCTTTTTCGCTCTTCCATTTTGGTACCAGCAGGCCAAGATCCGCAATCAGTGAATCGGTGTCGTTCAGGGCATATTCGGCACATTCCAAGGTTTGGCGGGCTGAGGCGACGACGAAATTCGCCGCCATGACATGCGCCGCTTCGGGTTGCTGATCCCCGACCCAGTCCGTGATGTCATTGGCCATACGCTCAAGTTCAACAATCATGTGGCGGAGTCGCGCATCCTCACCGTCCATCTCTGGTGTTGCGCCGCTCAATGTAATGGCCAAGTCCTCAAGGTCGGCGGTGAATTCGGCCAGCGGCACCCCGGCTATGGCGGCTGCACGACTAACGGCACGCTCTGCCCGCTTCAGGAATGCCTCAGTCTCCCCGTTATTGGTTCGACCGGCGGTCTCATTCGGCGCTTCAGTGGCAAAAATCAGGCTTTCCAGAAGCATCGAACGCATAAGGCGTTGACTTGTCGTTTCTCTTTGCTGTGCGTCCTTGGCAGCGAGTGCCGCCTGGCGTCCGGCAAGGCCCATTGCCGCCAGCCGCTGCGCTTCAAGGCGAATGCCGATCGGAGAGATATCTGTTCTCTTGGCAAGGCTTTCCCACAAATGCCGATCAAATAGCGTGCACGAACAAATATCCGGCATGGCAGCCCAAGGCAGTATCAGCGCTCCGCGACCACCTGATGGATTTGAGATCACCATTTCAAAACCACGCCCCGCCGCAGAGTTTCGGATGCGCGCATTGAGCAGCAGTGGCGTCGTGAAGGGTATCGTGGCACCCCGCTCACGAAAGCTCAACGGCTCAAACGAATCTGAGCGAAAGCGGTCGAGATCTGCCAGGCTGTTGGACATCAGAAGGATTTACCAGAAGAGATGTAACTTTGGAAAGAATTTGGCGAAAACTTACAACATTAACCTTTCGGTTATCAAAAAACGCAAGAGTTTTAGGCGCAGAGGTTTCTTCAATCAGCGGTTAATGACGGCTTGGGCCATATGTCATGTTTGGCGGGATCAGATAACCCGATGCAAAAGCGCCTCCCGTTTCGCCAGCCGCCAGCAATTCTCCGCCGCAATGCTGAAGGATCGGGCAAAGGTCCCCGTGGAAAGCCAGGCGAGGTGCGGCGCCAGCACCACATTGGGCAGGCCGAGCAAGGGGTCGGCGGGTTCAATCGGCTCGGCGGCAAACACATCCAGCCCCGCCGCCGCCAAATGGCCAGATTGCAGTGCCGCCACCAGGGCTGCCTGATCCACCAACCCGCCGCGCGCCGTATTCACCAGAACCGCGCCCGGCTTCATGCGCGCCAGTGCGGCGGCGTTGATCAGGCCGCGCGTTTCGGCGGTTTCCGGGATATGGAGCGAAATCACGTCGGCCTCCGCCAACAGCGCCTCCAGCGGGCGGAAGGTGCCGATAGCCTCGGGTTTTGCGGCGCGGGCGGTGTATAAAACCTCGCACCCCATGGCCTGCAATACGGGGGCGAGCAGCTTCGGCACCGCGCCATAACCAACCAGCCCCACTTTCCGCCCGCCCAATTCAAACAAGTGATCCTGCAGGGCAGGGGGTTGGGACCAGCCCCGCCCGGCACGCGTCTCAGAATCGAAATAGGCAATCCGGCGCAGCGCCCCCAGCATCAGCAGCAGCGCCATTTCCGCGACCGCCCGGCTATTCGTGCCGGGCAGATTGCACACGGCAATGCCGCGCGCGCGGGCCGCTTCCAGGTCAATGGTATTCACGCCGACGCCGATTTTTTGGATCAGGCGCAGCTTGGGCGCGGCGGCGATATCGGCGGCGGTGATCGGGCGCAGCACATGCCAGATCACCTCAATTTCCGGCAGCAGCCGCGCGTAAAGCGCCGCATCGGCTTCGGGGCAGATGGACAGGTCAATGCCGGGCAGGCGGGCCAATTGCGCCGCCAGCCCCGGCCCGGCATCATAATGCAGCAGCACCTTCATGGCCGGGACCGCCCAAGATGGGCACCACCGGCAAAACGCGCCCGCGCGCCCAGGCTTTCTTCCACGCGAAGCGCCTCATTCCATTTCGCCATGCGTTCGGACCGCGCGAAGGAACCCACCTTCAATTGCCCCACACCCCAGCCCATGGCGAGGTGAACAATGGTGACATCCTCCGTCTCGCCAGACCGGGCGCTGACAATGCCGGCGAAGCCGACTTCCCGCGCCGCATCCCAGGCGGCCTTGGTTTCCGTCAACGTGCCGCGCTGGTTTGGCTTGATCAGCACCGTATTGGCCGCGCCCATCGCCGCCGCGCGCCGCACACGCGCCGCATCCGTCACCAGGAAATCATCGCCGACCACTTGGATATGCCTGCCCACTTCGCGCGTGAAGGCGGCAAAACCCGCTGCGTCATCCTCGGCCAAGGGGTCTTCGATGGAGGCGATGGGGTAGGCCGCGATCCAGCCGAGCAACATGCGGATCATCTCATCCGTGCCAAGCTCTCGCCCTTCAAGGCCAAGCTTGTAACGCCCACCCTTGCCGAAATCCGTCGCCGCGATGTCGAGCGCAATCGCCACCTGGCGCCCCGGCGCGAAGCCGGCTTTTTCGATGGCGGCGACCAGGGTTTCCAGGGCCTGTTCATTCGCGGTGAAGGCCGGCCACCAGCCGCCTTCATCCGCCACACCTTGCAATAGCCCGCGCTGTCTCATGATGGCGCCGGCGGCGCGATAGACCTCGGCGGTCCAATCCAAAGCCTCGGCAAAGCTGGTGGCAGCCGGGCACATCACCAGAAAATCCTGGATATCCACGCGCCGGCCGGCATGGGCGCCGCCGCCCAGAATCTGGATTTGCGGCAAGGGCAGCATATCCGGCGCATCACCGCCCAAATAGCGCCATAGCGGCAGGCCCGCAGCTGCCGCCGCCGCATGGGCAGCCGCCATGGAAACGGCCAAAGTCGCATTGGCGCCAAGCCGGGTTTTTTGTGGCGTGCCATCTCGCGCGATCAACCGCGCATCCAAAGCGGCTTGCGCACGCGCATCCATCCCCAGCAGGGCAGGGGCCAATTCGCGGTTCACGGCATCTACCGCCGCCGTCACATCGTAACCGCCAAAGGCCGTGCCGCCATCGCGCTTGTCCAAGGCTTCACCGCTGCCGGTGCTCGCGCCAGCGGGGGCAATGGCGCGGCCTGTCGCGCCGCCTGAAAGGGTGATTTCCGCCTCCACCGTCGGGCGGCCCCGGCTATCCCAAACGCGACGGCCGCGGATGGCGGTGATGATGGTGCTGCTCATGCGCCGATTTCTTCCCCCCAGGCCGCGCGCACCGCCAGCAAGCGATCCTCGGGCCTGGTCAATAAGGCGCGCGCCACGCGGCGCACGCGGTTTTTGTCATGGTCTTCGGTCAGGTATTCGACCGGGCTTTTGCCGTCCACCCGCGCGAGGAAAAGCCCCGGCAGCAGCCGCGCCGCGCGGGCTTCCAGCGCATCCGGCGCTTCCCAGGTGATGCCCGCCAGATAGCGCGCCGCCAGCGCTTCAAAGCAGGTCATGAAACCGGCGGCGGCGCACGGCGCCCATAGGCATTTCAGCAAAAGATGATTGAGGCAAAATGCAAGATCAAAAGCGGGGTCGCCCCACCAGGCGCATTCCGCGTCCAGAAATACCGGCCCGGCTGGGCCGCACAGGATATTCTTCGGGCTGACATCGCCATGCACCAGCGTGCGCTTGCTGCGCGCCGTAATGGCTGCGATGTCTTCCAACACGCGCGCCAAATCCGGATGCGCGCGCGCGGTTGCCAGCAGATAGGGTTCCAGGCGGATGGCGTGGAAAATCTCATCGGTGGGGAAGGCCGCCGCAAGTTCAGGATGCGCTGCCGCATGGGCATGGATGGCGGCAATGCGCCGCCCAACCTCCGCCGCGAAAGCCGCATCCGCATGGCCATCGCGCAGCCGCGCTTTCCAGACCGGATGATCCGCGGGTGAGAGGAATTCCATGGCCAGGCAACCTGTCGCCTCATCCTGGCCGAGCAGCTTCGGCGCCGCGCCGGGCAAAGCGCGATCGGCCTCAGCAAGCCAGCGCGCTTCATAGATATTGCGCACCACCGGGGCGCGCCAATCAGCGGCGACCTTCAGCTTGGGCAGCGCGCGTTTGACGCAAATCTCGCGCCCATCGGGCAGGCTGAGCCGCCAGATATCGGAAGAAACACCGCCCGCCAGCGCCTCAGCCTGCACAGCCGCGCCGGGGGCGAGCAGCCCCATGGCGGCAAGCCCGGCGGCGATGGCTTCAGGGAGGGGTTCCGGCACGGGATCAGCGCTTGAGCGCAGCGCCTGGGGGCTTCCACGACGGCAACGGCTTCTCGACTAGGCGCAAATCCCGATGCGGCAGCATATCTCCCCCTATCCACGCAATGATGCCTCATCTTGCCCGGCCTTGGCGCCGCTGCCAAACCCTGTAACCTGACCTGCAACAAAGCCTATGGTATACAGGCTGACGCATAGACCCGAGAGATCATGGCCGACGAAGACTGGGACATTCCTGAGCATTTGCAGCCTGACCCAACGGAGCATGGCTTCGATTTGGATCAGGCCTATCGCGCCATGGTCGGCCTGCGCAGCCAGATCCCGCCCGATGCCTTCACGGCGCGCGTGCTGGGCACGGAACGCGAAGGCAGCGGCGTGCTGATTGGTGATGGGCTGGTGCTGACCGTTGGCTATTTGGTAAGTGAGGCGGAGAGCATCTGGATCACCACCGCCGAAGGCCGAGCCGTGCCTGGCCATGCCTTGGCGGTGGATCAGGAAACCGGCTTCGCCCTGGTGCAGGCCTTGGGCAGAATCCCGCTGAAACCCGCTTCCCTTGGCGATAGCGAAAACCTCAAAATCGGTGCCGCGACGGTCATGGCGGCGGCGGGCGGGCGGGCGCATGCGGTTTCGGGCAAGCTGGTCGCGCGCCAGCCCTTTGCCGGTTATTGGGAGTATCTGCTGGAGGATGCGCTTTTCGTCGCCCCAGCCCATCCTTCCTGGGGTGGCGCGGGGCTATTTGGCCCGGATGGTAAGCTGGTCGGCATCGGTTCCCTGATTTTGCAGCAGGGGGAAGAAGGCCGCCGGCTGGACCTGAATATGGTCATCCCCGTGCATCAATTGATGCCTGTTTTGGATGAACTGATGACCCAGGGCCGCCGCCCCGGCCCACCGCGCCCCTGGCTCGGCCTTTACGCGACCGAGGATGAGGATGGGATTTCGGTTGCCTCCCTCGCGCCTGGTGGTCCGGCTGAGGCTGCGGGCTTGCGCAATGGCGACCGGATCCTGTCGGTGGAAGGCGTGGAGCTTGGCGAATTGGCCGATTTCTGGCGCGCCATTTGGGCCATTGGCCCGGCGGGTAGCCCTGTTCATCTGCAGGTGACGCGCGGCAAGGCGCGGCGGGACGTGACGATCACCTCCGCCGATCGGGTGCAATTCCTGAAGCGCCCGCGCTTGCATTGAAGGAAGAATCCATGCCCGAATCCGGTGGCTTCGTTCTCATTCCGCCGGGGGGCGGGGCGCAGCATTGGCAACCGCAACCGGCCAATGGCTGGATTGAGGTGCTGACCTCTCCGCGCATCGCGGGCATGCCAGAAGGGTTTTCGGCGGGGCTTCAGGAATTGCCGCCGCTTGGCAAAATCCGCGAACATGCCCATCCGGCGCAGACCGAGATTTTTTGGGTGGTCGCCGGTGAAGCCTTGGGGCGCTTGGATGGCGTGGTGCGGCGCATCACCGCAGGCAGCTTCATGGTAGCGCCGCCCCATGCGCGACACGGCTTCATCAATGATGGCGCGCATCCCTTCCGCTTCCTGTGGCTGCTGATCCCTGCGGGGCTTGAGGATTTTTTCATCGGCATTGGTCGGCCCAAAATAGCGGGTGCGCCAGACCCCACCCCTTATCCGCGCCCGGCGGATGCCGGAAACATCGAACTCTCCACCGTGTTTGAGACTTTGGACCCGCCCCCGCCGCCCCCCTGGGATACCAGCCCCATTACCGACCCGGCGGTGTTGGAGGCCCTGCGGCGGGAGGCCACTTAATTCCCGCTTGCAGTGAGGCGCGGTTAAGGGAAGGATCATGTTCTGAACGGGGCGGCGCGGAAGCCGCCCGGAAAATGGGAGAGGGTCCGGAACATGGCCAATAACATCACGCGCCGCCAGGCGCTTGGCGCAACTGCTGCGGTGCTCGGCGCGCCCGCCTTTGTGCGGCAAGCCAATGCGCAAAGCCGCTTCGATTGGAAGCGCTTCGCCGGGGAGCGGATCGAAGTCACGCTGCAAACATCCCCGCGCGGGCTGCTGCTGCAACGCCAGAACAGGGAATTTGAGGAGCTGACCGGTATTCGCTGCGGCATTGAAGTGGTGCCGGAACAGCAGCATCGCCAGAAGGTCATTGTGGAATATGCCTCTGGCCGGCCTTCCTTCGATGTGGCGGAACTCAGCCTGCACGTGAACAAGCGCCAGGTCGGGCGGGCACGCTGGAATACGGATATTCGCGCGCTGATCGCGGACCAATCCATCACCGCGCCGGATTTCGATTTCTCTGATTTTGGCGCGGGCATGGTGCAATACGCGACGCAAGCCGATGGCCGGATGGATTCCCTGCCGGCCTTCGCGGATTACTTCATCCTTTACTACAACAAGGAATTGCTGGCGGCGAAGAATATCGCGGTGCCGACCACCTGGGATGGCATGTTCGAAGCGGCGCGTGCCCTGACCGAACCATCGCGCCAGATTTACGGCCATGTCGGGCGCGGCTTGAAGAATGCCAATGTTGTCTTGTGGTCCAGCTATCTGCTTGGCACCGCGCAGCGCGACATGATCAATGCCAATCGCCAATTGATCACGGATACGGATGACGCGATCTGGGCTGGCGAGATGTACAAGAAGTTCCTGCGCGATGTCTCACCGCCCGGGTCCATCGGCTTCAATTGGAATGAATGCCAAACCACCTTCATGCAGGGCCGCGCGGCCATGTGGGTTGATGGCATTGGCTTTGCCGCACCCTTGGAAGACCGGCAGCGTTCCCGCGTGGCGGGCAAGGTTGGCTATGCGCTGGTGCCGAAGGGCCGCGGCCCCAATCATCATTGCTGCCTGTTCGGCGCGGGCTATGGCATTCCTGAAGCCTCCCGCAAGAAGGGCCCAGCTTGGCTTTACCTGCAATGGGCCTTGGGTAAGGAAAACCAGCTTCGCATGCTGACCAGCGGGGCCGGCGTGCCGGCGCGCAGCAGCCCCTTCGGCAATGAACAGGCGATTGCCGCCAGCACCTTCCCGCGTGAATTCTTCCAATCGCTGAGCGAAAGCGCCAAGATCGCCCGCGCCGGCCTGCCGGAAATTGTGCCGGTGACGCAGTTCCGTGACGTGATCGGCACAGCGCTCACCAATACCATCAGCGGTGCCGATGTGGCGACCGAACTCCGCCGCGCCACGGCGGAATTCCGTCCGGTGCTGGAACAGAGCGAACGGGAAAGCTGAGGCTTTGGCTGGCTGATGGCTGAGGCTGATACCATCGCCGCGCGTTCGGGGACGGGCGCGCGGGTTCGCAATTACGCGCGGCATTATGGCTGGTTCATTGTGCCGGCGGCGGTGGTGGTGTTGGCCGTCATCATCTTTCCGTGGATTTTCACCATCTATGTCTCCGCCCATGATTGGCACTTGGGCGGAGCCAGAAGCTGGGTAGGGTTTGATAACTATATAAAACTTTTCTCCGATGCCCGCTTCGGCTGGGCCATGCTGCGCACGCTATTCTATACCGTGCTGGCGGTCATTTTCCCGATGCTGCTGGGCCTTGCGGCCGCACTTGCCTTCAATCGCAAATTCCCGCTGCGCGGCCTGGCGCGCACCATTTTCATCCTACCCATGATGGCAACACCTGTTGCCGTGGCTTTGGTCTGGACCATGACCTTCCACCCGCAGCTTGGCGTGCTGAATTGGCTTTTGGCGCAAGTCGGTCTGCCGCCCAGCATGTGGATTTATAGCGCGAATACCGTGATCCCAACCTTGGTGATGATCGAGGTCTGGCATTGGACACCCTTGGTGATGCTGTTGATCCTGGGGGGCCTCGCTTCCTTGCCGGTTGATCCTTATGAGGCGGCGAAGATTGATGGCGCCAATGGCTGGCAGGCCTTTCGCCATATCACGCTGCCCTTGCTGATGCCCTTCATTGTCGTGGCGCTGATCATCCGCTGCATTGATGCGCTAAAGGCCTTTGATACGATCTATGTCATCACCCAGGGCGGGCCGGGTTCGGCGAGCGAGACGATCAATATCTTCCTCTATCTGCAGGCCTTCGCCTTCTACAATGTTGGCTATGCTTCCGCCGTGGTGGTGGTGTTCTTCGCGATTATCCTGGCTTTGGCCGCGCTGCTGCTATGGACACGCCAACGGGTGAAAATGACATGAGCGTGGAAGCGAAACGCAGCCCGGCGGCGTATCGGCTGCGCCGGCTGATCGGCAATATCGGCTTTGGTTTTTCGGTCCTGGTGCTGATTTCACCCGCCATCCTGTTTTTTCTGTGGATGCTCTCACTTTCCTTCAAGAATGAGCTGGACAATACGGACTGGCCGCCGGTTTTCATTCCGCAATCACCGACGCTGGATAATTATCGGGAAGTTTTCGCGCGCAATGATTTCCTGCGCTTTGCCTGGAATTCCGTGGTTGTGTCCTTCGGTGCCACCGGGATTGCGCTGCTGATCGGCGTGCCGGCGGGCTATGGCATTGCCAAAATGCACGCCATGCGCGCCGCCGCGCTGATCCTGATTGCGCGCATCACGCCGGGGCTTTCCTATCTGATCCCGCTGTTTCTGCTGTTCCAATGGCTTGGCATGACGGGCACGCTGACGCCCATTGTGATCACGCATTTGGTGATCACGGTGCCGATTGTGGTTTGGGTGATGATTTCCTTCTTTGAAGGCCTGCCGCCGGAATTGGAGGAAGCGGCCTTGGTGGATGGTGCCACGATCTGGCAGGCGTTTCGCTATGTGGCGATGCCGCTGGCACGGCCTGGGATTACAGTGGCGACCATTCTTTCCTTCATTTTCTCCTGGAATAACTTCATCTTTGCCATGGTGCTGGCGGGGCGGGAGACGCGCACCTTGCCGGTTGCGGTGAATAACATGCTCACCTTTGAGCAAATCGCCTGGGGGCCGCTTTCCGCTGCTGCCTTGCTGGTGACCGCGCCGGTGCTGATCCTGACGCTGGTGGCGCAGAAGCAGATTGTGGCGGGGCTGACGGCGGGGGGCGTGAAGGGGGCGTAGAGCATTTTCAAGCTCAGCGGAGTCGCGTGGCCGTTCGGGAAATGAGGTTACATCAAGACTTAGCAAGTATTTTGTGAACGAAGGTGAGCGCAACAGGTTACTGCCTCTGATCCGCGTAGGTCGAATGACCGGAGCGGTGAATCAACCGCCCCAAAGACAATTCCCCTTGCCATTCCGCCGCCGCCTTATGCACCGCTGCATCAATGCCAAGCGCGCCAGTAACCCGGTTGAAGAAGGCGCAAAGCGTGATGCGCAAGGTCAGTTCCACAATCTGCGCCTCAGAAAAATATTCACGCAGCCCGCGAAACAGGCGCTCTGGCACGCGGCGGCTAGCTTCCCAGGCAAAAGCCGAGACGCCGCGATTGGGGGTGGTCTGTGTCAAGCCTTCCTGATCAGCGCGGCAAGCTGGCCTTCCGGTTACCGAAGGCAGCCGCGAAACAAAAAACCGAAGCCATGGATAGACCGGAAGGTTAACGGAATTATGGGTGGCGCAGACGTCCGGTCCGGAAACAATAATTTTGCAATCGGGATTTGGCGCAGTTCGGATGGGGTGGGATTCGAACCCACGGTAGGCTTGCACCTACGCCGGTTTTCAAGACCGGTGCCTTAAACCGCTCGGCCACCCATCCAGCAACCTCGCGCCATGAAAGCGGCGCGAAGCACGAAACCCTGAGCCGCCTATTCGCCCGCCATGCGCTGCGCGACAAGGGGGGCGCCAAGGCGCATCAGCGCATTCACATCGCCCGCCTGATCGAGCCCAATCACCGCATCGGCCAATTGCCTGGCGCGTTCCGCCCCAAGCACCGCATCGGCCAAGCCATGGAATTTGGCGCGGAGTTCCGCTTCGGTCAGGAAATTATCGGGCTCGCCCTTTGGGATTTTGATATGGCGCACAAAGCTCTGCCCGCGTGCCTTGATGGTCAGCTTTCCGGACATGAAGGTCGGGAATTCCGCCTGCACATCGGCATCTTCTTCCGGCAGGATCTTCGGCATCAGGGCGCGGATATCCTTATCCTGCAACCAGGCATAGGAATCCCAACCGAAATGCCCGCGCGCCAGGGCGCAAGCCACCACGAAGGGGCCGCTGAACTGGCCATCCACGATGTTCTGCGGATTCTGCTTATACTCGCGCGGCGCGCCCACCAGCAGCATGCCCTTATTCGGCAGGCCCATGATCACGCTTTCAATTTCCTCGACCTTCAAGCCAAGCTCAGCGCGCAAGGCGAGTGCGGCATCCACACTCGCATGGCCATAGCGGCAGGAAGGATAGGGTTTTACTGCGGTCTGCATCAGCTCCCACGCCTTGCCCAAATCCTGCAACACGCGCTCGGGCTTCGGGTTCGGGGCATAGGCGCGGAGAAAACCCGCCTTGCCTTCAATGGCCTCACCAGCACCACGGAAACCCTCACGCGCGATGGTTGCGGCGGCAAGGCCGTTCAGCGCGCTCCAGCCCACCTGGAAGCGCTTGGTCCAGGCGCCATTGGCCAGGAATTGCAGGCTGCCGGCGGCCTGGGATAGCGCAATGCCGAAAGCATCTTCCATCTGCGCCGGGGTAAAGCCAAAAACACGCCCCGCCGCCGCCGCCGCGCCAAAGGCGCCGCAGGTCGCGGTTGGGTGATAACCGCGGTCGTAGTGATCGCCACCGGGCAGCGCCAAGGCCAGGCGGCAGGTGGTCTCATAGCCGGCCACAATCGCGGCCAGCACGGTCTTGCCATCGGCGCCGGTCATCTCGGCGGCGGCAAGGGCAGCCGGGATCACCGGCGCGCCGGGATGCAGCGTGCCGGCGGCATGGGTGTCATCGAAATCGAGCGAATGCGCCATGGCGCCATTGATCAGCGCGGCACCCGCCGGCGTGTAGCGCTGGGAATCGCCAAATACCGCCGCCGAGCCACCGGTCAGGCCAAGCGCGCGGGCGGCGGCCAGAAGGGGTGGGGTGCTCTCCGCTTCATGCCGGCCGCGCAGCATATTGCCGACCAGGTCAAGGATCAGGAAACGCGTGCGTTCCTGCACGCTGGCGGGCAGGCTTTCGTAACGAAGCCCGGCGACAAAGGCGGCAAGTTCGCGGGTGACGGCGGCCATGGCATTCCTCCTTGGTTGAACGCCCAGTCTAGCACCAGTTCCGCCCGGGCCAATACGGGGCTTGAAAAGGGTTTGCCTCGCCCGCCGCCGCATGGCACCACATTGGACCATGATCGAAAGAAGGCTCCTGCTTGGTGGAGTCGCGGCGCTTGTCGCGGCCTGCAGCCCAGAGGCGAATTCCGCCAACCAAATCCCCGCGCCCGATGCCCCACCGGCCTATGTGCCGGTTGCCGGCCAAAGCTTTGAACGCTTCCTGGATGGCGTGCGCGCCGATGCGCGGCGTGCCGGCATTTCGGATGCAACGCTCAATCAATCCTTTGCCGGGCTCAAGCCCAATCAGCGCGTGATCGACTTGGATCGGCGCCAGGCGGAAGGCGGGATGCAATGGGAAGACTACCGCGACCGCATCATGCTGACGCCAACGCGCATTCAGAATGGCCGGCGCCTGATGGCGGAAAATACCGATCTTCTGCGCCGGATTGAAGCGCGCTATCACGTGGCACCTTCGGTCATTGTCGCGATCTGGGGTGTGGAGACCAATTACGGCGGCAATACGGGCGGCTTTGGCGTGGTGGAGGCTTTGGCGACCCTCGCCTGGGAAGGCCGCCGCGCGGCCTATTTCCGCAATGAATTGATCTCGGCCTTGCGCATCCTGAATGACCGGCACACGAGTGCGGAGCGCATGAAGGGTTCCTGGGCGGGTGCGATGGGCCAGCCGCAATTCATGCCAAGCAATTTTGAACGGCTCGCGGTGGATTTCGATGGTGATGGCAAGCGCGACATTTGGGATAATCGCGCCGATGCGCTGGCATCCATCGCCAATTATTTCCAAAGGCATGGCTGGCGGCGTGGTGAGGCCTGGGGGCGGGAAGTGCGCCCCCCGGCAGGGTTTTCGGCCAGCGGCGTGGATACGGAAACCAAGCGCCCCTTGCGCGATTTCGCCCGCATGGGCTTTCGCAAGCCTGATGGCTCGCCCCTGCCGGCATCGGATATTGAAACGCAGATCGTATTGCCTTCACGCGGCAATGGTGGGCAGATCTTCCTTGGCCATCACAATCTGCGCGTCATCCGGCGCTATAATACGCCGGTGAATTACGGGCTTTCCGTCGGGCTTTTGTCCGATCGCGTGGCGTGACGCGCTGGGGCATTTTGGCCGTTGCCCTTCTGGCGATGGCGGGCTGCACGCAGCCTGAACCACGCTTTTTGGTGGGCAATCCCTATCAGCTGGGCGGCGTCTGGTCCTATCCGCGGGAGGATTACGCGCTTGCCGAAACCGGGCTGGCGGAGGTGCTGCCAGCGCCCATGTTCGGCAGACAAACCGCGAATGGTGAGGTGTTGACCGCCCAGGGGCTCACAGCGGCGCATCGCAACCTGCAACTGCCGGCCATCATTCGCGTCACCAATCTTGAAAACGGCCGTTCCATGCTGCTGCGCGTCAATGATCGCGGCCCGGAAAAGCCGGGGCGTGTCCTGGGTGTGTCTCCGCGCGCTGGCGCCTTGCTTGGCATGACGCCAGGCCGCGCGACCCAAATCGCGCTGGTGGTGGATGCGGAGCTGAGCCGCGCGGTGGCTGAGGGCCTGCCCGGCCATGCGCCCCCCGCCATCGCTATCGCCGCCGCGCCGCGCCCTGCCGTGCTGCGGGAGGAATTGCCGCCCTTGCCCGGCACGCGTGAAGCGCTGCGGCGGGAGGCCCAGCCCCTGCCAGGCGCAGCACCGATGGCCGAATTGGCGCCCCAAAGGCGCGGCACCATGGCGCCCTTGCCGGAAACTGTGACGCAAACCGCGCCCCGCCCGGGCAGCCTTTTGGTGGAAGCCGGGCAATTTTCCAGCCGCTACGGGGCGGAAGCCGTGGCGGCGCGGCTGCCGGGCGCGCGGATCAGCCAGCAGGGCAGGGGGCGCAATGCCAGCTTCCGTGTTGCCCTTGGCCCCTTCGCCGAGGTCCGGGCAGCGGATTTTGCGCTTGAGCGGACTCTGGCCACCGGCCTATCCGGGGCTAGGATTATTGTGGAATAAGGCGCTGCCTTTTCTTGGCGTAAAAGCGATCAGGCAAGAAGGAACCGGGCATGGCATCGCGTCGCAGCATCATTGGGGGTGTTTTGGGTGGCCTGCCGCTATGGCTTGCGGCGGATCAGGCTTTTGCGCAGCAGCGCCCGGCACCGGCCCAGCCGCAGCGCCGCCCCGCGCCGCGCCAGGAAGGCACGCCCGTTGCCACCGCGGTTGGCAATGTGGATGTGCTGGCGCGGCAGGCGCTAATTGTGGATTTCGAAACCGGCACCACGCTGCTTGAAAAGAACGCAGATGAGCGCATGCCGCCTTCCAGCATGTCAAAGCTCATGACCATGTATGTGGTGTTTGAACGGCTCCGCCAGGGCCGGCTGCAAATGGACCAGATGCTGCCTGTCAGTGAACGCGCCTGGCGCATGGGCGGGTCCAAGATGTTCGTGGATATTGGCCAACAGGTGCGGGTGGAGGACCTTATTCGCGGCGTGATCGTGCAATCGGGCAATGATGCCTGCATTGTGCTGGCCGAAGCGATTTCCGGCAGCGAACAGCAATTCGCCGAGCTGCTCACCGAAACGGGCCGCCGCATTGGCCTGATGAACAGCAATTTCCGCAACAGCACCGGCTGGCCCGATCCGGAACACCGCATGACCGCGCGTGATCTCTCCATCCTGGCGCGGCGCATCATCACCGACTTCCCGGATTTTTATCGCTTCTACAGCGAACGCAGCTTCCGCTTCAGCAATATCAGCCAGGATAATCGCAACCCGCTGCTGACGCGCGTGCCGGGCGCGGATGGGTTGAAAACGGGGCACACGGAAGAAGCGGGTTATGGCTTGACCGGCAGCGCCATGCGCGATGGAAGGCGCGTGCTGCTGGTGCTGAATGGCCTGCCCAGCATGCGCGCGCGGGCCGAGGAAAGCGAACGCCTGATGGAATGGGCCTTCCGCGAATTTGAGGCCGTCACGCTGTTTCGCGCGCAGGATACGGTGGAAGACGTGCCGGTATATCTTGGAGAACGCCGCACCGTGCCCATGGTGGGCGGGCGCGACATTACGCTGACGCTCCCGCGGCGTTGGCGCGATAGGCTGGAAGTGCGCGTGCGCTATCAGGCGCCGCTCGCCGCACCCGTCATGCGCGGGCAGACCATTGGCGAATTGCAGGTGGCAGGGCAGGGGGTGCCGACACTCTCCGTGCCGCTGGTGGCCGGGGCGGATGTCGAAAAGCTTGGTCTCCTGCCGCGCATTCCGGCGGTGATCGGGCGCTGGGTCTCCGGCGCCTGAAGCCCTGATGGCGCGGGGCTATTTCATCACGCTTGAAGGCGGCGAGGGCGCGGGCAAATCCACCCAGGCGCGGAGGCTTGCGGCAGCCCTTGCGGCGGCAGGTGTGCCCGTTTTGCGCACGCGCGAACCCGGCGGCGCGCCGGGGGCAGAGCGTATTCGCGATTTGCTGCTCTCGCCCGGTTCCTGGGACAGTCTGACGGAAGCCATGCTGCATTTCGCCGCGCGGCGGGAACATGTGGTGCGGTCCATCCGCCCGATGCTCGAAGCCGGCGCCTGGGTGATTTGTGATCGTTTTGCGGATTCCACGCTGGCTTATCAGGGGGCGGGGCAGGGGCTCGCGCATGAAACCTGGGCGCGGCTTTGTGATCTGACTTTGGAAGGCTTGCAGCCGGACCTGACACTGATTCTTGATCTACCGGTGGAAGCCGGGCTGGCACGTGCGGCGGGGCGGAGTGCTGCGGATCGCTATGAAAAACTAGGCGCTGATTTCCATGCCCGCATTCGCGCCGGCTTTCAGGACATCGCGCGCCGAGAGCCCGCGCGCTGCGTCGTGTTGGATGCGGCGCGGGATGCGGAGGCCGTCTATGCCGCCATTGTTGAGACCTTGCGCCAAAGGCTGGGCGCGCCGCTGTGAGCCTGCCTGAACCGCGCGCCAATCCGGAGCTTTTCGGCCATGAAGCCGCCGCTGCTGCGCTGGTGGAAGCGGCCCTTTCCGGGCGGCTGCATCACGCTTGGCTGATGGCCGGGCCTGCGGGCGTTGGCAAGGAAACCTTGGCCTGGCGTTTCGCCCGCTGGTTGCTGGCCGGCATGCCCGAAGCGCCCAAGGGCAAGCCGCCGCTTTATCTTGATCCATCGCATCCGGTGTTTCGCCGGGTCGCCGCCGAAAGCCATGCGGATTTGCTGACCATTGATGCCGATACGCTGCGCGGCGACCGTAAGCGCAACGACATCAATGTGGATGCGGCGCGGTTGATCCCCGGCTTCATGAACAAAACCGCTGCCGAGGGCGGATGGCGCGTGGTGGTGGTGGATGGCGTGGAGACCATGAACCTCCAGGCGCAAAACGCCATTCTGAAAGTGCTGGAAGAGCCGCCCTCGCGGACGATCCTGTTGCTGGTCTCCTCAGCCCCCGCGCGGCTTTTGCCCACCATTCGCAGCCGCTGCCGAAGGCTTGATCTTTTCCCGCTGGCGGAGGCGGAGATAAAAGCCCTGCTCTCGCGGCTTTTGCCGGATGCGCCGGCGGCTGATCGTGCCAAACTCGCGGAAATGGCGGAAGGCTCTCCGGGCCGCGCCATGCAGCTTGCCGAAGGTGATGGGCTGGAATTGCAGGCCTTGGTGGAAGATTGTCTTGCCAACCTGAAGCGCCCCGATCCGGCGCGGTTTCATGCGGTGGCGGATCGCTGCCTTGCGGATCGTGGCGGTAGCGCTTTCGTGACTTTCATGGCGCTGCTGCGCGGACGGATCGCCGCCGCGCTGCGCCAGGCCGCGCGTGGCGAGGCCGCGCCCGGCTGGATCACCGCCCATCCGCTTGCCGCCTGGCCCGCGCTATGGGATAGGCTCGGGCGCCTCGTGGATGAGACCGAAAGACTGAATATGGACCGCAAACAGGCGGTGCTGACCGGGCTTTCCTGGCTTTCAGCGTGAATGCGCGACATCAAGGCAAGAGACATGACAGAAACGCGCTACGTCACAACGCCGATTTATTATGTGAATGACAAGCCGCATGTCGGCCATGCCTATACCTCGGTGGCGGCGGATGTGCTGGCGCGCTGGTGGCGC